>NZ_AYTE01000014.1:0-252845 GCF_000506245.1 Williamsia sp. D3
CCGGCAGGTCCGCCTCCCGGTTCCTACCAGCAGCCAGGCACCCCGCCGCCGGCAGGTTCTTACCCGCCGCCGCAGGGCAACTATCCTCCGCCCTCGCAGGGCAGCTACCCCCCGCCGCCCCAGTTCGGCGACCAGTCCAGCTACGGACAGCCGCAGGCGGGCGCCGGATTCGGGCAGACCGCAGGCGCCGGAATTCGCTTGGGCGCCAGGATCATCGACGCCATCATCGTCGGCGTGGTCTTGGCCATCGTTTCGACGATCGTGGTGCTGGTCGTCGACATCTTCATCGTGTCGCTGATCGTCTCCCTGATCCTGAGCCTCGCCGGGTTGGCCTACTTCGTGTTCTTCGAAACCCGTTCGGGCGCAACGTTGGGCAAGCAGCTCCTGAAGCTGAAGGTTCAGGCGTGTCGGGTGGACTGCCCACTCAGGAAGAGTCACTCAAGCGGAACTCCTGGATGCTGATCGGCTTCCTGTCGTCGCTGCTCTCGTTCGTGCCGATCTTGCCGTTCCTTTTGAGCCTCGCCTCGCTCGGAATCCTGATCGCCATCGGCGTCACCATCAACAGTGACCCGAACAACCAGGGCATCCACGACAAGTTCGCCGGTGGCACCAAGGTCGTCAAGACCGGCTAGTTCACGAGGTTTTCGCCTGCGCGTAGTACCGGCCGAGGAACTCGTCCCGGAACTCGAAGTAGGTCCCGTCTTCGATGGCCTGGCGCGCCCGCTCCACCAACGTCACGATGAAGTGTTCATTGTGGATGGTGCAGAGTGTGGCCGCCAGGCCTTCTTTGGCTTTGAACAAGTGGTGGATGTACGCCCGGGTGTATTGCGTTGTGTAGTTCTCGATCTCGGGATCCAGTGGTCCGAAGTCGTTGCGGAACCGGCTGTTCGTCACGTTGTAGCGACCATCGAGTGAATAGATGGCCCCGTTGCGCGCCACCCGCGACGGCGACACGCAGTCGAACGTGTCGACCCCGTTCTCGATCGCGGTGAAGATGTCGTCCGGTTCGCTGATCCCCAGTAGATGTCGCGCTTTGTCCTGTGGCAGTTCCTCGTTCACCCACCGGACGATGGTGCCCAGGTTCTGTTTCTCCAGTGCGCCCCCGATTCCGTAGCCACCGAAACCGCGGCCGCCGTTGTCGACGTCGCGTTCGCTCATCGCAACCAGATCACGCGCCGCCTTGCGCCGCAGGTCTTCGTACTGCGCGCCCTGCAGTACTCCCCAGAGCGACTGGGTCGGTCGATGGCTGCGTTCGGCGGTCAGCCGGTTGTGTTCGGCCAGGCACCTGATCGCCCAGAGCCGCGTCCGCTCGAGCGACGTCTCCTGGTATTCACGGGTGTTCATCAACGTGGTGAGTTCATCGAACGCAAAGATGATGTCGGCGCCCAACTGGTGTTGGATCTGCATCGACACCTCAGGGGTGAACCGATGGGGCGAACCATCCAGATGCGATTTGAACGTGACCCCGTCGTCGTCGACGCGGGCCAATCGTTCCTTGCCCTCGGCGATCACCTCGTCGTTCTGCATGCCGGTCACGTCCATCGCGATGACCTTCTTGAAGCCGGCCCCCAGCGACATCACCTGGAAACCGCCACTGTCGGTGTACGTGGGGCCGGGCCAATTCATGAACTTTCCGAGACCACCCGCCTCGTCGATGATGTGCGGACCGGGCTGCAGATACAGGTGATAGGCGTTGGCCAGGACAGCCTGAGCACCGAGGTCGCGCACCGCCTCGGGAACCACGGTCTTCACCGTCGCCTTGGTTCCGACCGGCACGAATGCCGGCGTCTTGATCTGCCCGTGCGGCGTACTGATCGTCCCGGTTCGTCCGAGCGTGCCGGCCAGGCTGGTCCCGAGGGTGAAGCTGCGGTCGGGGCCGTGTTGGGGATCGTTCACCGATGCATCTTCCCAGTGCGCCGCACCACCGGGCAAAACGCCGGGGTGTGGCGGCGAGACTTCTTCGACCAGAGGCCCCGGCGATCAGCCGTCCGTCACGTCCACTGCACGCGCCGACGACTCCGGCGACGACGGTGCCGCCAGCGATGCGAGCAGAGCGAGCTTCTCTGCGCTGTCGGTTCCGGGCGCCGCGTGATAGATCACCAAGACAAGACCTTCGGAAGCATCGACGGCGAGCCTGTCTTTGTAGAGCATCAGCTCGCCGACCTGCGGGTGGTACATCGGGGTCTGAGTGCCCACCCGCACCTGCACGTCGTGCCGAGCCCACAGTCGACGGAACTGCTCGCTCGCCAGGGAGAGCTCCCCCACTATCTGCACAACACGCGGATCATCGACGTCGGTGCCGACCGACTGTCGGAAGCCCGCGACGAGGTGGCTCATGGCCAGTTCATGATTCGGGCAGAGTGCTTGTTCGCCGGGGTCGAGGAACAGCGCTTTCAAGCGGTTCTGACCGACACGCAGATTAGGTGACACGGCGCGGGCAAGGTCGTTGGCGGCGAGCACGTCGAAGTGTCGACTCTCTACGAAGGCCGGCATTCCGATGGTGGCAAGTAGTTGGCGGATTCCCTCGGGCACCGTCTCGCGGCGGTGACGTCGCGTGCGCTTACGTGTCTGGGGCGAAGCGAGTCCGATGAGATATGCCGTGGCCGTCTCGTCAAGTTGCAGTACGCGCCGAGTGATTCGAGCACCTGCACCGACGGGTTGTGGTCGCGCCCTTGCTCCAGCCGGAGGTAATAGTCGGAGCTGATGCCCGCGAGCATCGCCACCTCCTCGCGGCGTAACCCCGACACGCGGCGCTGCCCCACCACCGGCAGCCCGACGTCCGCCGGCCGAACGAGCTCCCGTCGGGCACGAAGGTAATCGCCGAGTTGTCCATTGCCGCTCATACGTCGACCGTACTCAGACTTGCGCTCGGCGTGACTGTCCCTGTCACTCCCAGGAAGACCGGGGCACTGGCACGGTCACGTCGCGTCTCGCACAGTGGGGACATGACAAACGCAACCCAACTACCCGGCGGGGTCTTTCCGCTCACCGATCAGCTCGAGCTCACCCGTTTCGGCTACGGCGCAATGCAACTGGCAGGCCCCGGTGTGATGGGACCTCCGGCCGACCGCAGCGCTGCGGTCAGTGTCCTGCGCGAGGTGGTGGAGCTGGGCATCACCCACATCGACACCAGCGACGCGTACGGGCCCTACATCACCAATCAGCTCATCAGACAGGCACTTCACCCGTACCCCGACTCGCTCCGCCTCATCACGAAGGTCGGCGCGCATCGTGACGCCCAGGGCGGCTGGCCGCCGGCTCGATCGCCTCAGCAGCTGCGCGACAGCGTCCGTTCCAATCTCGAGAATCTCGGACTCGATGCGCTTGACGTGGTCAATCTGCGGGTGGGCAGTCCCACGGGCCCGGAGTCGGGATCCATCGAAGAGGCCTTCACGGCCCTGGCGGAGTTGCAGCAGGACGGGCTGATCCGGCACCTCGGGCTCAGCAACGTGACACCTGACCAGGTCGCCGAGGCACGCGCGCTCGCGCCGATCGTCTGCGTCCAGAACTTCTACAACGTGGCCAATCGAAACGACGATGAGCTGATCGACTCGTTGAACTCCGACGGCATCGCCTACGTACCGTTCTTTCCCCTCGGCGGTTTCAGCCCGTTGCAGTCGGCGGTGCTGAGCTCGGTGGCGACTCGGCTCGACGCGACACCGATGTCGGTTGCTCTGGCGTGGCTCCTCCGGCGTTCACCGAACATCCTGCTGATCCCTGGCACCTCATCGGTCACTCACCTGCGCGACAACGCTGCCGGTGCCGGCGTGCAGCTGTCCGACGCTGACTATGCCGAGTTGAGCACGATAGCCGGGCCTTAGCCGAAAGATTCTCTCCAACAAACGAACTCACCCCACCAGCTCAGCGAGCTGGTGGGGTGAGTGTTGTGCGCGACGACGCTCAGACGGACACCTGTTCGCGCCTGTCGATTTCCGCTTGCTCGGCGGCCAACGTCTTGTTGAGCTTCTCGCCCTCGATGTCGACGTTGGGCAGGATCTTGTCCAGCCACTTGGGCAGCGACCACGCCTTGTCACCCAGAAGGGCGAGCACGGCCGGGATCAGCGTCATACGGACGATGAAGGCGTCGAAGAAGACCGCGATCGCCAGCGCAAATCCCATCGCCTTGATGAACACCATCTCCTGCAGCATGAAGGCGGCGAACACCGAGATCATGATCGCGGCCGCGGCTGCCACCACGCGGGCACTGTGACTGAAGCCCGACACGATCGCATCCTTGGCCGACGAGCCGTGGACGTACGCCTCGCGCATCCGGGTCACCAGGAACACCTGGTAATCCATCGCGAGTCCGAACACCACGCCGATGAGCATGATCGGCAGGAAGCTGACCAGAGGCTGCGGATTGCCGATCAGCCCGAGGTCACCGTTGGTGAAGATCGCCACCGTGGCACCGAAGGTGGCGCCCACGCTGAGCAGGAAGCCCAGTGCGGCGGTCAGCGGGACCAGGATCGAGCGGAACACGATCATCAACAGGATGAACGCCAGTCCGACCACCACGATCAGGTACGGGATCAGTGCCGAGGAGAGCTGATCGGACACATCGATCTCGATCGCTGTCTGCCCGGTGACACCGTAGGTGAGTCCGGTCGACTCGGTGACACTCGATTCCAGGCCTCGCAGATCCTTCACGAGCTGCTGCGTGGCCTCTTCTCCCGACGAACTCGCGGGGAGCACCGAGATGATCGCGGTGTCGCCGGATGCGTTCACGTCGCCGGGGCTGATCAGCGCCGTGGCGACATCGTCGACGCCTTTGATCTGGTTGACCAGACCGTTGAACGCGTCGATCCGCTGCGTCTCGTCTGCGATGGCGCTGCCGTCGACAACAACCACAAACGGGTTGTTCTGGCCCGGACCATAGCCCTCGGCCACCAGCTCGTACGCCTTGCGCTGCGTGGTGCTGGGGTCGCCGCTGCCGTCGTTGGGCAGAGCCAACTTCAGACCGGCCATCGGTACCGCGATCAGCGCGAGCAGGATGATCGGTGCGATCGCGAAGAGCGCGGGCCGCTTGACCACCTGGTTGATCCAACGCTGGCCGTTGTGGCGGCGCGCCGGATCGGCGGGCGTCACGTCAGGTGCGTTGAGGGCCTTGATCCGGCCGGCGAACACCTTGCCGCCGAAGAGACCGAGGATCGCGGGCAGCAACGTGAGCGCGACGAGGACGGCTACCAGCACCGTGCCGGCCGCGGCCAGGCCCATCGCCGTGAGGAACGGGATGTTGACGATGAAAAGGGCTGCGAGCGCGATGAACACGGTCGCACCGGCAAAGACAACGGCCGAACCTGCTGTGCCGACGGCCTTTCCGGCTGCTTCGGCACGAGACTTGGAGGTGTGGACCTCATGCCGGTAGCGGGAGAGGATGAACAGCGCGTAGTCGATGCCGACCGCGAGACCGATCATCGTCGCGAGGATCGGGGTCTCAGAGCTGAGATCGAAGAAGAACGTGGCTGCCGTGACTCCCATCATGCCGATCACCACACCGACGATCGCGGTGATGAGCGGCATGCCCCAGGCGACCAGCGACGCGAAGGTGAGGATCATGACGATCGCACCGACGCCCATACCGATGAGCTCCGAGGTGAGACCGATCGCGGGCTGCGGCAGGGCCGTACCCGACATCTCGACCGTGAGGCCTCCCTTGCGCGCTTGATCGGCGACGTCTTCCATCTGCTCGTGGGCCTTTGCGCTCACATCCGCGCTGGCCTCGACATCAAAGGACGCGCCGAGCTGAACCATGGTCTGGTCCTTGTTGATCGGTGAACCGGCCTGCGCATCGGCCGCCGCTTCGTCTGGCGACTTGCCGAACTGCTGGGTCTGGAATTCGGTAACCGCGTTCCAGCCGGGCCCGGGACTGTCAGGTGTTCCGTAGGTCTCGAATGGATTGGCGATCGAGTCAGGCTGCTTGACCTTGTCGAACTGCTTCATCTGCTCGACCATGCGGTTGATGGTGGCCTGATTCTGCGGCGTGTTCAGGTTCGAACCATCCGGGGCCTTCACCACGTACTTGACCGACGTGTCCTCGGAGAACTTCGGTTTTTCCGGGAAGGCCTCGACCATCTGATTCTGAGCTTTTTCCGACGGAATGCCCGGAATCGAGAAGCTCTCGGAATTTGGCTTCGACAACGTTGCGGCCGCCACACCCATCGCGACCAGCACGAGTAGCCAGATCGCGATCATCTTGAACTTGTTCACATAGGCCCATTTGCCTATTCGATAGAGATTAGTGGCCATGGTGCTGGTCCTTCCAGTGGGTCTTCGGGAGGTTTGGGTGCGCCGGTAGGCGTCAGGTCAGGGATTTGGTGTCGACATCGGGCGGGACAAGCCGCACTTGGTGAGACGGAATGCTTCGCCGAGGAATTCACGGAGGTCGGTGTGCGGGGCGAGCCCCTCGCTCCACATCTCCAACCCCACGCGCAGGGTCACCAGCGCGTTGCCGAAGACCAGGCGTTCGTACAGGCCCAAGTCGGTGGATTCACCTCGGCATCCGACGACCGACTCGAACCGAGCCTTCTGTTCCGCGGCCAGTCCGTCGCTGTGTTTGTGGTCGGCCAGTGTCGGCTCGGTCTCGAGCAGACGGATCAGGGTCAGGAACTGCCCCGGATCGGCTTCGGTGTCGCAGGCGATCTCGGTCAAGGCGTACTCGACCGAGTCCCACAGAACCTCTCCCCCCGGTCGTGACTCGATAGATCGGCCAGGCGGTCGAGCATGACGCCGACGAAATAGATCAGCGCATCCTCTTTGCTCGGGAAATAGTTGTGGAAAGTCCTTGCGGATACTCCGACCTCGGCGGCAACGGTCTCCACGGACACCGACTCGAGGCCGCCGTCCGATGCATGACGGAGCACCGCAGTCGCCAGAGCCAGCCGCGTGGCCGCCTTCTTGGATTCGCGTAAGCCCATTTCTTGCATGACTTCCACCGTACGGAACTTGCAGAGTTCTGCAACTTTTCTGTCGGGTGCAAAAATACGAAACACGTCACACGGGGCCACTGGAGTGGCGGGCATCACCTCGCGCGGTGGACGCGTCGCCGTCATGTGGGCCCGGATGCGGTTCGCTACGGTTGCCCCATGCGTACCGCTCTTCTCCGACTTGCCGGACCATTGGTGATCGCCACGGGCGCGGTCGTCACGCTTTCCGCCTGCGGCGGGGACAACTCGACCGCGCCTGGCAATTCGTCGACCGCGCAGAGTTCGGGCAGCGCCGCGACCGGTTCGAGTTCTCCGGCCGAGCCCGGCAGCACCTCATCGCGCACGCCGTCGACCGAGAACTCGAACGCACCCGCCGTACCCGGCCCGTCATTGCCGCCGGCCACCTCGATTCCCGACTCGAAGCGACTTCCCGCCATCGAGGGCGTCCGGTGCGAGACGGTCAACGGTCCCGACGGCGCGCTACAGGTCGTCATCTTCGCCGGCAGCGGCGTCGACTGCGCCGCAGTGATGCCGGTTGCCAAGGAGTACGGCCCGAAGATTGCGACAGGGACTCCGCAGCAGGTCAGCGGCTGGGATTGTGGCCCGTCACAAACCCGCGGGGTGCTGTCGCGATGCACCCGAGGATCGGACGCATTCGGTTTTGCCATCGAGTGATCTGGCTGTTCTGGTGTCGCGCGGCTGACCGGTAGCTGCGCGATCTGCAGACAGCGCATCAACGAGAATCGCGAGCTCGCCGTCAGTGCCGCTCACCCAACCGGCACACGCTCGGCCTGTAGCCCGAGCATCCGCGAGAATCGCGAGCTCGCCGTCAGCGGCGCCCACCAAACCCGCACAGGCTCGCTCTACAGACCGCGCATCCGCGAGAATCCCGAACCGACGGAACGTACCGCCCGGCCAGCCGGCAAACGCTCACCCCGCAGCCCGAGCATCGGCGAGATTCGCGAGCTGGCCGTCAGCGGCGCTCGGCTAACCGGCAAACACTCGCCCCGCAGACCGAGCATCGGCCAGAACCGCGAGCGTGGCCGTCAGCGCCGCTCACCCAACCCGCACACGCTCGCCCTGTAGCCCGAGCATCGGCCAGGATCGCGAGCTGGCCGTCAGGGGCGCTCGGGGAAACCCGCGCACTCGCCCCGCAGACCGAGCAACGACGAGAATCGCCACTAGGTAAACCGCACCACGCACTCCCCAGCCCAAACTTCGGCGAGAATCCCAACGCCCGAAACCACCTATTTCGACATTTTTCATACCCAGGCAATCCACCTTTGTTTCGGCTCCGAACACGTGTGGTAGTCGTCACAAAATGCCGCATCGAAAAAGGAGCTCGAGAATGATTCGTTTCACTCGCAAGTCCGTCGTCGCCGCCGCAGCAGCAGGCGCTGGTGCCGCCGCCCTCACCTTCGCCGCCGCACCTACCGCCACCGCCGCTCCTGAGATCTGCCCGAGCCTGCCCGGCCAGACCAGTGCAGGTGCGAACTGCTACTCGACCTCGGGTCCGACCGGCCTCACACTCGCCATCACCGCAGATGGTGGCGTCGCCGTGTCCACCGGCAACAACTTCTCAGGCCCGGCTGCCATCGCGCTCGGACCAGGGGCGGTCGTGGAGATGCAGGGCGTGAACCCAGGGCTGGCCATCGGTATCGCGGGGCCGGGAGCGACTGTGGTGGTCGACGGGCAGAACCGGGTGCAGTGCACTGACGGAATCAGCTTCGCCGGGGACTTCCAGACGTGGACCGGCTGCTTCAACAACGGCACCACCCAGATCCCACTCGGCTGACCGGTTGGGGCCCGAGACTCATCCATGTGAGTTTCGGGCCCCGATTCCGGCGATTGCGCTCACCCTCCATCACCTGGTGTTCTAGTTTGCTAAGTGAACCTTGCGTCGCGGACCGACCGCGATCGGTGCACTTGAAGATGGAGGAGCAATGCTCCGCACGGTGTTCGACGAAGAACATGAAGCCTTCCGAAAGGTGGTGCGCGACTTCATCGCACGCGAAGTCGCACCGGTGCACCACGAATGGGAGGAGCAGGGCCATCCGCCCCGCGACTTCTATCGCCGTCTCGGCGAGATGGGCATTCTCGGGATCGAGGCGCCCGAAGAGTTCGGCGGAGGTGGAGCTGACACCTTCAAGTTCAGTGCCGTGGTCACCGAAGAGGCAGCACGCGCAGGTGTCACGTTCGGCACCTACTCGGTTCACTCGAACCTCATCCTGCCGTACCTGGTGAAGTACGCAACCGACGAGCAGAAGAAGCGCTGGCTTCCCGGATTCATCTCCGGCGACATCATGACGTCGATCGCGATGACCGAGCCCGGCACCGGCTCGGACCTGGCCAACATCGCAACCACCGCAAAGCTGTCCGATGACGGCAGCCACTATCTCCTCAACGGCGCCAAGACCTTCATCACCGGCGGCGCTCTTGCCGATCTTGTCCTGGTGGTCTGCCGAACCGCGGCGAGCACCCCCGAGAACCGGCGCGGCGGTCTGAGCATCTTGTGTGTCGACACCACATCGCAGGGATATTCGGTGGGACGCAAGCTGCAGAAGATCGGGCTGAAAGCGTCTGACACTGCTGAACTCTCGTTCGACAACGTCCGCGTCCCCGTGGAAGACCGACTCGGCGAGGAGGGCGAGGGCTTCAACTACCTCACCCACAACCTCGCGCAGGAACGCCTGACGATCGCGTTGCAGTCGTCGGCCGCCGCCCAGGCCGCGTTGCGGCATGCGCTGGACTACGTCAAGGACCGCAACATCTTCGGTAAGCCGCTGGCGGCTTTCCAGAACACCAAGTTCGTACTCGCCGAGTGCGCCACCGACGTCGAAGCCATCGTGTTGATGGCCGACCGTGCGCTCGAGCTCCACGATTCGGGTGACCTCACCGTGGCCGACGCGGCCAAGGTCAAGCTGTTCTGCACCGAAGGCGCGGGACGGGTGATCGACAAATGCCTGCAACTACACGGCGGATACGGGTACGTCACCGAATACCCCATCGCCCGTCTTTACGCGGACACTCGTGTGTCCCGAATCTACGGTGGCACAAGCGAAGTCATGAAGACCATCATCGCGAAATCCCTGGGCATCTGAAAGCCCGTCCCATCTCGGTGATCCGAAACA
This sequence comes from Williamsia sp. D3, assembly GCF_000506245.1. NCBI lineage: Bacteria > Bacillati > Actinomycetota > Actinomycetes > Mycobacteriales > Nocardiaceae > Williamsia > Williamsia sp. D3. The sequence goes on from NZ_AYTE01000014.1 coordinate 10,055, forward strand.
GCAGGAGAACAAACAATGCGTGATGCAGTGATCGTCGATGCCGTTCGAAGTCCAGTCGGCAAGCGTGGTGGCGGCCTGTCCGGTATCCACCCGGTCGATCTGTCCGCCCAGGTGTTGCAGGCGCTCGCCGCCCGTAACGGTCTCGATCCCGAACGGGTGGACGACGTGATCTGGGGATGCGTTTCCCAGGTCGGTGAACAGGCCGGCTGCATCGGCCGGTATTCGGTACTGGCTGCCGGCTGGCCCGAGTCGGTGCCCGGGCTCACCGTGGACCGCCAGTGCGGATCTTCGCAGCAGGCAGTACATCTGGCTGCGGCCGGAGTTGTCGCGGGCCACTACGACGTGGCCGTTGCCGGCGGTGTGGAGTCGATGTCGCGTGTGGTGATGGGTGCGGCCCGCGCCAGTGGCGAACACGGCGAACCCTTTGGGCCGATGGTGCGCAAGCGTTACGACAACTTCGTGTTCAATCAGGGTATCGGTGCGGAGATGATCGCTGAGGAATTCGGCTTGAGCAGAACAGATCTGGACCAGCACGCCCTCGACTCGCACGAGAAGGCGGGCAACGCCATCGACGAAGGACGTTTCGTCGACCAGATCGCACCCATCACCGTCACGGCCGAAGACGGAACGGCAACCGTGGTCACCACCGACGAGGGGGTTCGCCGAGGCGGCACACTCGAGAAGCTGGCGGGACTCAAGACACCATTCAAGGAAGACGGGGTGATCTCCGCGGGCAATGCCTCTCAGATCTCCGACGGCGCCGCCGCGCTTCTGGTCACCACCAGTGAACTTGCGTCGGTGTACGGATGGACCCCCATCGCCCGCGTGCATTCGGTGGCGGTGGTGGGCGCCGACCCGATCACGATGCTGAAAGGCCCGATCCCGGCCACCGCGAAGGTGTTGCAGCGCTCCGGGATGTCCCTCGACCAGATCGGCACTTTCGAGATCAACGAGGCGTTCGCGTCGGTGTCCCTCGGCTGGCAGAAGAGCACGGGCGCCGACTACAAGCTACTCAATCCGGACGGCGGCGCCATGGCGCTCGGCCACCCGCTGGGCGGGTCCGGTGCACGACTGATGACCACGATGATCCACCGGATGCGGGCGCAGGGCATCCAGTACGGACTGCAGTCGATGTGCGAGGGCGGCGGCATGGCCAACGCGACCATCCTCGAATTGCTCTGATCCGATCGAGCCGTTCAGGCGGTTGCCACCGGGCCGGTGGCAGCCGCTCTGTGCGTCAACGGGTTTGAGTCGGTCCGTCAGTCTCCCGTGAACTGCCCGGGCCTACGTTCGACAAAGGCGGACAGCGCTTCGCGATGATCAGCCGTGCCGTGCGAGATCGCCTGCATGGCGGCCGACAACTCCAGGATGCCGCCGAGGTGTTGCGTATCCGCTTCGCGTAACAGCTTCTTCGTGAGACGCAACGCATTCGGTGGATTCGAGGCCACGCGGGCGGCCAGCTGTTTGGCGGTATCCATGAGGGCGTCGGCGGCCACCACCCGCGACACGAGTCCCCACTCCAGCGCGGTCGCCGCATCCACGCGGTCGCCGGTGAAGGCCATCTCCGCGGCGCGTGCCGCACCCACCGCACGCGGCAGCAGCCATGCTCCACCATCGCCTGGTATCAGGCCCAGCTTCACGAAGCTCTCCGCGAAAAAGGCTTTCTCCGAAGCGATTCGCATGTCTGCCATCAAGGCCAGATCACATCCGGCGCCCACTGCAGGTCCGTTCACCGCCGCGATGATCGGCACCTCGCAACCGTAAATTGCCCGCGTCAGTCGCTGTATCCCGCTGGTGTAGCCGTGCTGGATGTCGGCCTGATTGCCGCCGAACATGCCGACCCGGTCCACCATGTCCTTGACATTGCCGCCGGCCGAGAACGCCGACCCCGCTCCGGTGAGGATCACCACCCGTACGTTCCGGTCCGCGTTGGCGGCCGCGGCAAGGTCGACCATCCGGGACACGACCTCGTCGCCTGAGATGGGGTTGCGGGCTTCGGGCATGTTGAGCGTCCAGGTGGTGATGCTGTCCTCGGTATGAGCGACGACGACTTCATGTGACCCGGTCACATCGTTGGGGTTGGTCATGCAATGGATTCTCCCCCTTCGCCCGCCGTCAGGCGATATGCTTCTTCCGCTTCGACCCGGGCAACATCTTGCGACGGCACCCGCGCAAGATCGCGAGACGCGGAGCGAGCATGTACGTGCCCGACCCTCGGACGGAAGTTCCCATGTTCGCTGTCATCGCCCGCACAGTTGTCGCTCATCCGTGGCGGTTCATCGCCGGTTGGGTGGTCATCGCTGTGTTGATCATCCTGTTCTCGCCCAACCTCGAGGACCGCACGAGCAACAACCAGCAAGACTTCCTGCCATCGTCGTTCGAATCGGTCCACGCTCAGGAGTTGGGAAACGAGTACTTTCCGGCGACGGCCGGGGCCAGCGGCAGCCTGGTGGTATCTCGTCCGGACGGTGCCCCACTCACGCCGGATGATCAACAGACCGCCCTGGGTTTGGCAACAACGTTGCAGAACTCCAAGATTCCCGGCGTCACGAGCGTCGTCGGCAGTCCCCAATCGTTCTCGCCAGACGGCAAGGTGGCCGCGCTCCAGGTGACCTTCGCCGGGCAGCCGGGTGACGAGACGGTCAACGATGCGGTGGCCGATGTGCGCGACGATGCCACCAAGGACCTCGAAGGCACCGGGCTCGCAGCGGGTCTCACGGGCAACGCCGCGATATCTGTCGACAGCAACGCCGCCTACGCTGATGCCGAGCAGGTCATCACCATTGCGACGGTGGTCATCATCCTGCTCACACTCGGGCTGGTGTTCCGCAGTCCCATCATCGCGATCCTGCCCATAGTCGTGATCGGAGTGGTCTTCATCGCTGTTCGTGGTGTGACAGCCATGGCGGCAGACCTTTTCGACTTCGAGGTGAGCACCACCCTCGACGCGATCCTGGTGGTCGTGCTCTTCGGCGTCGGCACCGACTACATCGTCTTCCTGCTCTTCCGCTACCGGGAGGAGTTGCGGCGAGGCGACTCTCACAATCCGGCGATCATTCTCTCGACGCGAGTGGTCGGTCGGGTGGTCGCGTCCTCGGCACTGACGGTCATCGGGGCCTTCTCCGCGCTGTTCCTCGCCAAGCTGGGCTCACTCAGTTCGCTGGCACCAGGCCTGATCATCGCCGTGGCAGTCATGCTGATGACTGCCCTGACGCTCATCCCCGCCATCTTCACCATCCTGCATCGCCACCTCTTCTGGCCCCTCGGACCCGGCCACGACTCCAAACGCTCGCCGTTCGCCGGGATCGGCCGATTCGTCGGCGGCCGACCGATCATCGTGGTCGGAACCGTTGTGGCAGGCCTGATCGTGCTGGCGATCTTCAGCACTGGTTACAAGGCCACCTACGACACACTGGCCGAGATGCCCTCGGACACACCGTCTCAGCAAGCGTTCGACACACTGGCCGACTCACTGCCCCCAGGGGCGCTGAGCCCGACCCAGGTGTACGTGAAGACACCTGGTCCGGTCCCGCAGGACCAGTTGGCAACGCTCGAGGCAAATCTCGCGAAGGTCCCCGGCGTGGCGTCGGTGCAGCCACCGAGGATCAGCCAGGACGGCACGGCCGCCCTGATCAACGTCATCTTGACCCAGAGTCCATATACAACCGACGCTCTCGACACGGTGGAAGGCCCGGTGCGGCAGACAGCACACGATTCGATCCCCGGGGCCGAGGTCTACGTCGGCGGACAGACGTCGACCTTGGTCGACGTGCGCAAACAGCTCGGTTCCGACACCGGCCTGGTGTTCCCGGTGGCCGTGGTGATCGTCGGCGTGATCCTCGGACTGCTCCTGATGTCGGTTCTCGCACCGATCAATTTGCTCATCTGCGTCGGGCTCACTTTCGCCGCCACACTCGGCGCTCTTGTCATCGTCTTCCTGCACGCCGCCGGCCTCGCAGGTATCGACTTCTCGACGCCGATCGTCCTCTATCTGTTCGTGGTCGCAATCGGCACCGACTACAACATCCTGCTCGCCGAGCGCTTGCGAGAGGAGTTCCGCGACGGCCATTCACCTCCGGACGCGGCGCGGATAGCGATCGCCAACGACGGTCCGACGGTCGCCGCGGCGGGCACCATCTTGGCGCTGACCTTCGCCTCGCTCACACTCACCGGACTCGACAACCTGAAGGAGCTCGGCGCGGGAGTCGCGATCGGTGTCCTGCTCGCATCGCTCGTGATGGCACCCACGCTGGTGCCTGCTCTCTCGGTGTTGCAGCGCAAGGCGTTCTGGTGGCCGGCGAACGACGTGCCAGGCGGGCCGAAGCAGTCACCACCCTCGGGGCCCGATGGCGACGCGACTGCCAGCGGCCCCGCAGATTCATCAACTGCCCGCTCCTGACGGTGACCGGCGCGTAGCATCGGCCTGGTGACAGAGGCACCGTCGCGTTCCAATCGTCTTGATGTGCTGCGGGTTCTGGTCTACAGCAGCGACGCTGCCACCCGCCGGCAGGTCATCGAGGCACTGGGCGACCACCCCCCTTCCGGACTCGCCCCGTTCGCCTATGTCGAGGTGGCAACTCAGCCCGCCGTGCAAGCCAGGATGGACGAGGGCGGCATCGATCTGGTCATCCTCGATGGTGAGGCGTCTCCCGCGGGCGGCATGGGAATCGCCAAACAACTCAAAGACGAGGTGGACCGCTGCCCTCCCGTGGTCGTTCTCACCGGTCGTGCAGAGGACAGTTGGCTTGCCAACTGGTCGCAGGCAGAAGCGGTTGTCCCCCGGCCTCTTGATCCGTTCACCCTCACCCACGCCGTTGTGGAAGTCCTGCGTCCCTCACGCTGACTCCCCTCTGATCCGCGTACCTTTATGCGCGATCGAGATAACTGGGATGACAAATCGGCAACCCGTGTCACCGCGAGAACTCTGCCGAGCACAGAGGTCTCACGAGTAGTGTGTGTCTCAGATCACACACAGCCCATGTGCGGTCGCACCCTCGGACAGCGTGCTCGTCCGCCCGGTCGATGACCGCCGCTCCACCGCCACTCGCGGGAAAGGAGGATTCGGTGCCATGAATCTCTACGTGCCGATCCTCGTTCTCGGTGCCATCGCCGCCGCCTTCGCGGTCTTCTCGGCAATGCTCGCCTCGGCGGTGGGGCCCCGCCGCTACAACCGCGCCAAACTCGAAGCGTATGAATGCGGGATAGAACCCATTCCGAAACCCCTGCGAGGCAGAGACTCTGGGAGCGCCGGGCTATCTGCCGGCCAGCGGATACCCGTCAAGTACTACCTCACAGCCATGCTCTTCATCATCTTCGACATCGAGATCGTCTTCCTGTACCCGTGGGCGATCTACTTCGACTCGCTCGGCTTGTTCGGCTTGATTGCCATGGCGCTGTTCATCTTCAACGTCTCGGTCGCCTACGCGTACGAATGGAGGCGGGGCGGCCTGAGCTGGGATTGATTGTCTGCTGGACACATTCGAAAAGAGAGTAACCACCATGGGACTCGAAGAGAAGCTGCCGAGCGGGTTCCTGCTGAGCACCGTCGAAGGTCTCGCCGGATACATGCGCAAGGGTTCCCTGTGGCCCGCCACCTTCGGATTGGCCTGCTGCGCAATCGAGATGATGGCCACCAGCGGCGGGCGCTTCGACATCGCCAGGTTCGGCATGGAAGCGTTCCGGGCGTCGCCGAGGCAGGCCGACCTGATGATCGTCGCCGGCCGGGTCAGCCAGAAGATGGCACCGGTGCTCCGCCAGATTTACGACCAGATGGCTGAACCCAAATGGGTTCTGGCCATGGGTGTCTGCGCTTCATCGGGCGGCATGTTCAACAATTACGCGATCGTGCAAGGCGTGGACCACGTCGTGCCGGTCGACATCTACCTGCCCGGCTGTCCGCCGCGGCCCGAGATGCTGTTGCACGCCATTCTCAAGCTGCACGAGAAGATCCAGGACATGCCACTCGGGGTCGACCGGGTGGAGGCCGTCAAAGCCGCTGAGGCCGCAGCACTCACCGCCACCCCCACCATCGAGATGAAGGGAATGCTGCGATGACGCCGCCCGATGACGGGCCCACCCACGGCGACGCTCCCGGCGAGGTAATCGGTGTCCGTCGGGGGCTGTTCGGCGTACGAGGCAGCGGCGACACGTCTGGTTACGGTCGCCTCATACGCCCGATCACTTTGCCGGGCAGCACTCCTCGTCCGTACGGTGGCTACTTCGACGAGGTGGTGGAGACCCTCGGGCAGGCGCTGAAGAAGGCCGACACACCTGTCGAGATCTTCGACGCCCTCGAGAAGATCGTGGTCTACCGCTCAGAACTCACCCTGCATGTCTTTCCCGCGCATCTGCCGGTGATCGCACAGACACTGCGCGACGACCCGAAGTTGCGTTTCGAGCTGTGCCTGGGTGTCAGCGGAGTGCACTACCCCGACGAGACCGGCCGCGAACTGCATGCGGTCTATCCGCTCATGTCGATCACCCATAACCGGCGAGTCCGGCTCGAGGTCGCCGTTCCCGACGCCGATCCGCACATCCCTTCGCTCCACGCGATTTACCCCACCACCGACTGGCATGAACGCGAGACCTACGACTTCTTCGGCATCGTCTTCGACGGCCATCCGTCACTGACGCGGATCGAGATGCCGGACGACTGGGCGGGACATCCACAGCGCAAGGACTACCCCCTCGGTGGAATCCCTGTGGAGTTCAAGGGCGCGCGTATACCGCCGCCTGATCAGCGGAGGTCCTACAACTGATGAGCGACAACATCGACACGGGCAGCAACCTGTTCACTGCCACAGGCCAGGACTGGGACCACATCGTGAGTTCGGCCGCCGAGTCCGGCGAGGAACGCATCGTGGTGAACATGGGGCCGCAGCATCCCTCGACTCACGGTGTGCTGCGGTTGATCCTGGTCCTCGAAGGAGAAACGGTCACCGAGGCCCGCTGCGGAATCGGCTACCTCCACACCGGCATCGAGAAGAATCTCGAGTTCCGCAACTGGACGCAAGGTGTCACGTTCGTGACCCGGATGGACTACCTGTCGCCGTTCTTCAACGAAACCGCCTACTGCCTGGGCGTGGAGAAGCTCCTCGACATCACCGATCAGATACCGGAACGGGTGAACGTGATCCGGGTGTTGCTGATGGAGTTGAATCGCATCTCCTCGCATCTGGTCGCGCTGGCGACCGGCGGCATGGAACTCGGCGCGGTGACCGCCATGCTGTTCGGCTTTCGCGAGCGCGAACTGATCCTCGACATCTTCGAGATGATCACCGGATTGCGGATGAATCACGCCTTCATCCGGCCGGGTGGTCTGGCTCAAGATCTGCCCGATGGGGCGGTGGAGAAGATCGGCGAAGTTCTCGAGGTGCTCCCCGGGCGACTACGGGACATGGAAGACCTGTTGAGCGAGAACTACATCTGGAAGGCACGCACTCAGGGGATCGGCTACCTGGACCTCACCGGCTGTATGGCATTGGGGGTCACCGGCCCGATTCTCCGCGCGACCGGTCTGGCGCACGACCTCCGACGGTCTGCGCCGTACTGCGGTTACGAGAACTATGAGTTCGACGTGATCACCGATGTGGCGTGCGATTCCTACGGTCGCTACCTGATTCGTGTCAAGGAGATGAAGGAGTCCCTGAAGATCGTCGAGCAATGCCTCGACCGATTGCGCCCCGGCCCGATCATGGTGGAGGACAAGAAGATCGCATGGCCTGCCGATCTTGTTGTGGGCAGCGACGGGTTGGGCAATTCACGCGAACACATCTCCGAGATCATGGGCTCGTCGATGGAGGGGCTCATCCACCACTTCAAACTGGTCACGGAGGGCATGAGGGTGCCGCCGGGCCAGGTGTACGTGTCGGTCGAATCGCCCGGGCGAGCTGGGTGTGCACATGGTCAGTGACGGCGGGACCCGACCGTACCGGGTGCACTTCCGCGACCCCTCCTTCACCAATCTGCAAGCGGTGGCTGCCATGTGCGAGGGCGGGATGATCTCGGACGTGATCGCTGCGGTCGCGAGCATCGACCCTGTGATGGGCGGAGTGGACCGATGACTGCTGAGCCCGTCTTCCTCACCTTCGGTGATCCGGTGCCGCCGGAGCAGCGCTATCCCGCCGATGTGGTGGCCCGGCTCGAGCCGGACGCCCTCGAGATCATCGCCCGATATCCCGATGCACGGTCCGCACTGCTGCCGCTGCTGCACCTGGTCCAGAGCGAGGACGGGTACATCACGCCGGCCGGGATCGCTTTCTGCGGAGGGCTTCTCGAGCTGACGTCGGCGGAGGTGACCGCGGTGTCCACGTTCTACTCGATGTACCGGCGGCGGCCGACCGGGGATTTTCTGGTCGGGGTCTGCACCAACACCTTGTGCGCGGTCATGGGCGGTGATGAGATCCTTGCCGACCTCATCGACCACCTCGGGGTGTCGCCGGGAGGGACCACCGCGGACGGGTCGATCACGCTCGAACATCTCGAGTGCAATGCGGCGTGCGACTTCGCACCCGTGGTGATGGTGAACTGGGAGTTCTTCGACAATCAGACGCCGGAGTCGGGCCGCGAGCTCGTGGACGCACTGCGTTCAGGCGAACAGGTCACCCCGACACGGGGTGCGCCGCTGTGCACCTTTCGCGAAACAGCCCGCATCCTGGCAGGTTTCCCTGATTCCCGGCCTGGTAGCTCGGACGCTGCCGGGAGTGCCGGTGATCCCAGCCTGGCCGGCCTCCTCATCGCCCGGGACCGGGGTATGCAGGCCCCCGCCACCAGTCGCCCAGACCTTCCGAACAATGCCTCCCCCGACGCGGGCCGTACCGGTGCTGCAGATGAAGCCGAAGCATCCCGGACGGCCGCAGACAAGCCGGCACCGGCACCGGATGCGCAGCCGCACGATCACACTGCGACCACGGACAGCAAGGAGGTGTGAGATGCCACTGGCACCGGTCTTGAGCCGTTACTGGGACGAGCCCGAGTCCTGGACGCTCGACACCTACCGCGAACACGAGGGCTACCAGGCACTTTCGAAGGCGCTGGCGATGGAGCCCGACACGGTCATCGCCACGATCAAGGAGTCGGGCCTGCGAGGACGGGGAGGGGCCGGATTCCCCACCGGGATGAAGTGGTCGTTCATTCCCCAGGGCGACGGCAAGCCCCACTACCTCGTGGTCAACGCCGACGAATCCGAACCGGGTACCTGCAAGGACATGCCGCTCCTCCTCGCCACCCCACACGTGCTGATCGAGGGGATCATCATCGCCGCGTATGCCATTCGCGCGGCACACGCTTTCATCTACGTGCGCGGCGAGGTGGTCCCGGTGCTACGCCGATTGCACAACGCCGTCGCCGAGGCATATGCCGCCGGATACCTCGGCGACAACATCCTCGGCAGTGGTTTCCATCTCGACGTGGTGGTGCACGCCGGTGCCGGCGCCTACATCTGTGGTGAGGAGACCGCGCTGCTCGATTCGCTGGAAGGGCGCCGCGGACAACCGCGTCTGCGTCCACCCTTCCCCGCCGTCGCCGGCCTCTACGCCAGCCCCACCGTGGTCAACAATGTCGAGTCCATCGCCAGCGTGCCGCCGATCATCCAGTACGGCAACGAATGGTTCCGATCGATGGGAAGTGAGAAGTCGCCGGGGTTCACCCTGTACTCGTTGTCCGGCCATGTGACACAACCGGGACAGTACGAGGCACCGTTGGGCATCACGCTGCGCGAGCTGCTCGACTACGCAGGCGGTGTTCGCGCCGGGCACCAACTCAAGTTCTGGACCCCCGGTGGCTCGTCCACCCCGATCTTCACCGATGAGCACCTCGACGTCGCCCTGGACTACGAAGGCGTCAGCGCAGCCGGATCGATGCTGGGCACCAAGGCCTTACAGATCTTCGACGAGACCACCTGCATCGTCCGCGCAGTTCTGCGGTGGACCGAGTTCTATGCCCACGAGTCGTGTGGAAAGTGCACTCCCTGCCGCGAGGGCACCTATTGGCTGGTGCAGATACTCCGAGATCTCGAGAACGGCAGCGGTTCCGAAGCCGACCTCGACAAACTCCTCGACATCTCCGACAGCATTCTCGGCAAGTCGTTCTGCGCTCTCGGTGACGGAGCAGCCAGCCCGATCATGTCGTCTCTCAAATATTTCCGTGACGAGTACGTGGCCCATGCCGAGCACGGCGGCTGCCCGTTCGATCCGGCGCGAGCAACACTGTTCGCGTCAGCAGGTGCTCCCATGAACGCAGGTGCGCGATGACGGCCGTCGACAACAGCCCGGCGTCGGGGGGCTCGGCGGCCCTCGATCTCGTGACGATCACCATCGATGGCGTCGAGCTCAGTGTGCCCAAGGGCACCTTGGTGATTCGCGCCGCTGAACTGATCGGTGTACAGATCCCGAGGTTCTGCGACCATCCCCTGCTCGAACCGGTCGGGGCATGCAGGCAATGCCTGGTAGAGGTGGAGGGCCAACGCAAACCCCTCGCCTCCTGCACCACCACGGCAACCGAGGGCATGGTGGTGCGCACCCAGATCACCTCGCCGATTGCGGAGAAGGCCCAGCGTGGGGTGATGGAACTGCTCCTGATCAACCACCCGCTGGACTGCCCGGTGTGCGACAAGGGCGGTGAGTGCCCGCTACAGAACCAGGCGATGTCCACCGGACGGGCAGAGTCGCGCTTCGAAGGGGTCAAACGTACCTTCCCCAAACCGATTCCACTCTCGAGTGAGGTGCTGCTCGACCGCGAGCGGTGCGTACTGTGCGCACGATGCACCCGGTTCTCCGAACAAGTCGCCGGCGACCCGTTCATCGATCTCCTCGAACGAGGAGCCCAGCAGCAGGTGGGGATCGCGGCAGACGAACCATTCGAGTCCTATTTCTCGGGTAACACCGTGCAGATCTGTCCGGTGGGGGCATTGACGGGTGCGGCGTATCGCTTTCGTGCCCGACCGTTCGACCTCGTTTCCAGCCCCAGCGTCTGCGAGCACTGCGCAAGCGGATGCGCACAGCGCACCGATCATCGGCGGGGCAAGGTGATGCGCCGACTGGCCGGGGACGACCCAGAGGTGAACGAAGAGTGGAACTGCGACAAAGGCCGATGGGCATTCACCTATGCCACTGCTCGCGATCGCATCACCACACCCCTCATCCGCGACGCGGACGGAGAGTTGGTGCCGACATCCTGGTCACATGCGCTGGACATCGCTGCACGCGGACTGCGCGCGGCCCGCGGTCGGGCCGGGGTTCTCGTCGGTGGACGCGCAACGGTCGAGGACGCGTATGCCTACGCCAAGTTCGCTCGAACAGGGCTGCACACCAACAACATCGACTTCCGTAGCCGCGACCATTCGGTCGAGGAAGCACAGTTCCTGGCGGCGAATGTGGCCGGACGTCTCCTGGACGTCACCTACACCGACCTCGAGAACGCGCCCTCGGTACTACTCGCCGGCTTCGAACCCGAAGAGGAATCGCCGATCGTGTTCCTCCGACTGCGCAAAGCGGTGCGCACGAAGGGAATGGTGGTGCAGGCCATCGCGCCCTATCGCAGCCGTGGCCTGGAGAAGCTGTCGGCCCGGGTGATCCCGGTGGTACCGGGCGATGAACCCGGCGCACTCACCGCGCTCACCGACTCGGCCGCCCTTACCCGGCCCGGCTCCATCATCGTGGTCGGCGAACGCCTCGCGTCGGTGCGCGGCGCACTGTCGGCGGCCGCCGCTCTATCCCGTGCGACCGGCGCCAGACTCGCGTGGATCCCCCGCAGAGCCGGTGACCGTGGCGCACTGGAAGTCGGTGCGCTGCCCGGTCTTCTGCCGGGTGGGCGGCCCGTGGCCGACCCCGAGGCACGCGCAGAGCTCGCCACCGTGTGGGGGCCCGATCTGCCACAGGAACCCGGCTTGGACACCGGTCAGATCCTGGCGGCGGCGGGTGCCGGGTCACTGGGGGCGCTGCTCGTGGGCGGTGTCGAACTCGACGACCTTCCCGACCCTGACGCCGCACGCTCCGCACTGGACGACGCGCCCTTCATCGTGAGTGTGGAAGTGCGGACCAGCGACGTCACCGATCGCGCCGACGTGGTGTTCCCGGTGGCACCGGTGGTCGAGAAGAGCGGCACTTTCGTGGACTGGGAGGGACGCCCCAGATCGTTCGCAACCGCACTGCCCGCCACCGACTCGATGCCCGATCTCCGCGTCCTCGATGCAATCGCGCGGCAGATGGGTATGGATCTCGGGCTCCCCGACCCCGGCAGAGCCCGAGCTGAGCTGGCCGGTCTCGGGGCCTGGTCGGGTGCCGGCGCCCCAGCGCCCGACACCTCTGCGGCAGAACTGCCCACAGCTGGGCGTGGCGAGGCCATCCTGACCGGCTGGCGCTTGTTGCTCGACTCCGGTCGTCTGCAAGACGGTGAGCCCCACCTCGCGGGTACCGCTCGGCGACCGGTGGCACGCATGTCGGCGGCCACCGCCGTCGAGAACGGCCTCGCGGCAGACGATCTCGTCACGGTCAGCACGGACCGCGGGGCCATCACTCTCCCGGTGGACATGGTCGACATGCCCGATCGGGTGGTCTGGCTGCCGCTGAATTCACCGGGCAGTCAGGTCTACGCCGAACTCGGGCCGGCTATCGGCAGCATCGTGAAGGTCCACCGTGCGGATGCAGGGGTGCGGCCGTGAACGACCTGTCCGAGTTCGGCCACGACCCCTGGTGGCTCATCCTCGCCAAGGCGTTGATCGTCTTCGTCTTCCTACTGCTGACCACGCTGGTCGCCATTCTCGCCGAACGAAAGGTGATGGCGTGGATGCAAACCCGCGTCGGACCCAACCGTGTGGGGCCCATGGGATTGCTGCAGAGCCTGGCCGACGGTGTGAAGCTCGCCCTCAAAGAGGGCATCATTCCCCGCGGGATCGACAAGCCGATCTATCTGCTCGCGCCGATCATCGCCGTCATCCCGGCCATCATGGCGTTTGCCGTGATCCCGTTCGGACCGGTGGTCTCGGTGTTCGGTCACCGAACACCACTTCAATTGACCGATCTTCCGGTGGCCGTGCTGTACATCCTCGCCGTCACCTCGGTAGGCGTGTACGGCATCGTGCTCGCCGGATGGGCCTCCGGCTCAACGTATCCTCTACTCGGGGGCTTGCGCTCCACGGCGCAGGTCATCTCGTACGAGATCGCAATGGGTTTGACGTTCGCGGCGGTCTTCCTCCATGCCGGCACAATGTCCACGTCGGGGATAGTCGACGGTCAACTCGACACCTGGTACGTCTTTCTCCTCCTGCCCTCGTTTGTCGTCTATGTGTTCTCGATGGTCGGCGAGACCAACCGGGCGCCCTTCGACCTCCCCGAGGCAGAAGGCGAACTGGTCGGCGGCTTCCACACCGAGTACTCATCGCTGCGGTTCGCGATGTTCATGCTGGCGGAGTACATCAACATGGCCACGGTATCGGCCCTCGCCGCGACGATGTTTCTCGGCGGATGGCATGCGCCGTGGCCCCTTTCGATCTGGGATGGCGCCAACTCCGGCTGGGTCCCACTGATCTGGTTTGTCGCCAAGGTCTGGGGTTTCCTCTTCTTCTTCATCTGGTTGCGGGCCACGCTGCCGCGGCTGCGCTACGACCAGTTCATGACGTTGGGGTGGAAGATCCTCATCCCGGTGTCACTGGGATGGGTCATGGTCGTCGCAACCATCCGTGCTCTGCGGGTGGAGGGCCACGACATCGGTTCAGTGGTCGACGTCATCGCCGGTGTGGTCTTCGCGATCGCCTTGCTGGCTGTGTTCTGGGCGATGAGTCGTTCCAAGCGACGTCGAGCCGGTGAGGCGAACGCAGGCCCCGACCTTTCCGCACCGTTCGATCCCATGGCCGGAGGATTCCCGGTGCCGCCACTGACCGGGCAGAGCCGGCCCGGCCAGACATCGCGGGGACAAACCGGATCGGCGCTACCGGCCACAACACGTTCGGAGCCGACACCGGCCTCGCAACCCGTTCCGATGAAGGAGAGCAGCGATGCGTAATCCGCTTGAACCACTTGCCGGTTTCGGGGTCACGTTCTCGTCGATGTTCAAGAAGAACAACACCGAGTTGTATCCGGAGGAGAAGGCTCCGACAGCGGCGCGTTATCACGGGCGACACCAGCTCAACCGCTACGCCGACGGACTCGAGAAGTGCATAGGCTGCGAGCTGTGCGCCTGGGCGTGCCCGGCCGACGCGATCTACGTCGAGGGTGCGGACAACACCGAAGAGGAACGCTTCTCACCCGGTGAGCGGTACGGGAGCGTCTACCAGATCAACTACCTACGCTGCATCGGATGCGGGCTGTGCATCGAAGCCTGCCCCACCCGGGCCCTCACCATGACAAACGAGTACGAGATGGCCGACGACAACCGGGCCGACCTCATCTACGGCAAGGACAAACTCCTCGCCCCGCTCGAACCGGGCATGGAGTCACCGCCCCACCCGATGCAACCGGGCAGCACCGACGAGGATTACTACCGCGGCTCGGTGATCGCCACAAACGAAGTGCCGCAATGAACCCGGCGTGGGCAGCTGAGTCACTCACCCGAACGTCCACGGGCGAGGCGGTCCAGTTCTGGGTACTCGGCACTGTCGCCGTCCTGGGCGCGCTGGGTGTGGTGTGCGCAACCAAGGCTGTGTACTCGGCGGTGTTCCTGGCCATGACGATGATCATCGTTGCGGTCTTCTACATCGCGCAGGGCGCGCTGTTCCTGGGTGTGGCTCAGATCGTCGTCTACACCGGCGCGGTGATGATGCTGTTCCTGTTCGTTCTCATGCTGGTCGGGGTGGACTCGTCCGATTCACTGGTCGAGACACTACGTGGACAACGACTCGGTGCCATCTGCGCCGGGCTCGGATTCGGGATCCTGCTGATCGCGGGGATCGGAAGTGCCACGGTCACAGCCTTTGCCGGAGTCGACGACTCGACGACGGTGGTGTCGGACCGCTCACCGGGAGCCGCGACCGGAGGCAACGTCGAAGGACTCGCCGAGCTGATCTTCGTCCGGTACCTGTGGGCGTTCGAGCTCACCGGCGCGTTGCTCATCACCGCGACCATCGGAGCGATGGTGCTGGCCCACCGCGAACGCCTCGGCGATCGGGACAGTCAGCGCGAGCTCTCCATCCGACGCTTTCGCGAAGCCGGGCGCCGCACACCTCTGCCGAATCCCGGTGTCTACGCCCGGCACAACGCCGTCGACATGCCGGCCCTGCTACCCGACGGCTCGTTCTCCGACTTGTCGGTCAGTGATGTTCTCGAACCCCGGGATCCGGCGGGCCCCAACCTCGGATCGGCCAAGTCGGATCGAGCCGGTAGGTGGCGGTCATGAATCCCGAGAACTACCTGTACGTCTCGGCTCTGCTGTTCACGATCGGGGCATCCGGCGTCCTGATCCGCCGCAATGCGGTGGTCGTGTTCATGTGCGTGGAACTGATGCTCAACGCCTGCAACCTGGCCTTCGTCACCTTCGCCCGGATGCACGGCAACCTGGACGGTCAGGTCATCGCCTTCTTCACCATGGTCGTCGCGGCCACCGAAGTTGTTGTGGGACTGGCGATCATCATGACCATTTTCCGGACCCGCCACTCGGCCTCGGTCGACGATGCCGACCTGCTGAAGCTATGAGACACGGATGAACACAACCATCTGGATCCTGCCGGCGCTCCCGCTCGCCGGGTCGATCGTGTTGCTGCTCGCCGGCAGGCGCACCGACCCGTGGGGTCATCTGCTCGGCTCTCTTATGGCGATCGCCTCTTTCGTCTACGGGTTGGCGCTGTTCACCGACATGCTCGGACGCCCCTCAGACGAACGCGCCGTACACGAGAACCTCTTCACGTGGGTGCCCGTCGGTGAGCTGCGTGTGGACTTCGGTCTGCAACTGGACCAACTGTCGATGTGTTTTGTCCTGCTGATCACCGGCGTGGGCTCGCTCATCCACATCTACTCCATCAGCTACATGGCCGATGACCCCGATCGCCGGCGATTCTTCGCCTACCTCAACCTCTTCCTGGCAGCCATGCTTCTGCTGGTCCTCGCCGACAACTACCTCGGCCTCTACCTCGGCTGGGAGGGCGTCGGACTTGCCTCCTACCTGCTGATCGGATTCTGGCATCAGCGTCCGTCGGCGGCCGCAGCCGCGAAGAAGGCATTTGTGGTCAACCGCGTCGGTGACATGGGTCTTGCCATCGGGATGATGATCATGTTCGCGACATTCGGGTCGGTGGCTTCGCCGAGGTGTTCGCCGGAGCCGACGAGGCTGGTGAGACAGTACTGACCTTCCTCGGCCTGATGTTGCTGCTCGCCGCCTGTGGCAAATCGGCGCAGGTCCCGCTGCAATCGTGGCTCGGGGATGCCATGGAGGGCCCCACGCCGGTGTCCGCGCTCATCCACGCCGCCACCATGGTGACCGCCGGCGTCTACCTCATCACCCGGTCGGGCCCGATCTTCGACCTGGCGCCCGGAGCGCAACTCGCGGTGGTGGTCGTCGGCGCGGTCACGCTCTTGTTCGGCGCGATCATCGGCTGCGCCAAGGACGACATCAAGAAGGCCCTCGCCGCCTCCACCATGAGCCAGATCGGTTACATGGTGCTCGCCGCCGGACTGGGGCCGGCCGGATATGCCTTCGCCATCATGCATCTCATCACACACGGCTTCTTCAAGGCCGGTCTGTTCCTCGGCGCCGGGTCGGTGATGCATGCAATGAACGACGAGACCGACATGCGCCGTTTCGGCGGCTTGCGTGCGCTGATGCCGATCACCTTCGTCACCTTTGGGTTCGGCTATCTGGCCATCATCGGGATCCCGCCGTTCGCAGGCTTCTTCTCCAAGGACAAGATCATCGAAACAGCCTGGGCAGCAGGTGGTGTGAAAGGCGTGATCCTGGGCATCGTCACCGTGCTCGGTACCGGTATCACCGCGTTCTACATGACACGCGTGATGCTGATGACCTTCTTCGGCACGAAGCGCTGGCCGGCTGACACCCACGGGGTGACCGCGCACCCACACGAGTCGCCTGCCTTGATGACCGGACCGATGATCCTGCTGGCCCTCGGATCCGTTTTTGCCGGTGGGTTCTTGGCATTCGGTGGTTCACTGCAGCACTGGCTCGAACCGGTGGTCGGTGAGCACCACGACGAGCTGCCCGTTCCCATCTGGGTGATCACCGCCGGCACACTCGCGGTGGTGCTGGCCGGCGTCGCCGTGGCCTGGCGGCAGTACGCCCGACGCGACATTCCCGTTGTCGCACCGAAGGGACGCGCGCCCACCGTCGCAGCCCGCCGCGACCTCTACGGCGACGCATTCAACGAGGCGGCGTTCATGCGACCTGGCCAGAAGCTGACCGGAGCACTGGGGTCGGCGGACTCGAAAGGCGTTGACGGCCTGGTGAACGGACTCGCCGGCGCCGTCGGCGCCACATCCACGCTGTTCCGCAAAGTGCAGACCGGATACGTCCGCTCGTACGCGTTGTCGATGTTCGCCGGAGGCGCCCTGTTGGTCGCGATGATGATGTTGGTGAGGGTGTGGTGAACGCAATCCCCTGGCTGACACTGTTGTGGGTGGTACCGGCGATCGGTGCGGTTGTCATCTTGATGCTGCCTCCTCGACTACGAGTGGTCGCCAAATGGGCAGCGCTGGCAACGTCTCTAGGGGTGCTCGCCCTCGCCATTGTGTTGGCGGTCCGCTTCGATCCCGGTGGCGATCAATACCAGTTCGTGGAATCACGCTCGTGGATACCCGCTTTCGGGACCCGCTACGCGCTCGGTATCGACGGCATCGCGCTGGCGCTCGTGGTGTTGACCGCCGTGTTGCTCCCTCTTCTGCTCCTGGCCGGGTGGAACGACGCCGACGCCGACCGACGGCGTGCGACCCATCGCTACGTGGCACTGATGTTGCTGGTCGAGGCCATGGTCATGGTGTCGTTCACCGCGCTCGACATCTTCCTCTTCTACATCTTCTTCGAAGCCATGCTGATCCCGATGTACTTCCTCATCGCCGGTTTCGGTGCGGCAGAACAGGCCCCGGGCCAGCGGTCGCGCGCGGCGGTGAAGTTCTTGCTGTACAACCTCGCCGGGGGCCTGGTCATGCTGGCCGCGGTGATCGGCCTGTACGTGGTGACCGCCGACCAGGGCGGCGGTACGTTCGACTTCCGCGAGATCGTTTCGGCCGTCTCCTCCGGCTCGCTGGACATCGACCCGACTGTCGGCAAAGCTCTGTTCCTGGGCTTCATGTTCGCCTTTGCGGTGAAGGCGCCGCTGTGGCCGCTGCACACATGGCTCCCGGATGCGGCAGTACAGGCCACCCCCGCCGGCGCGGTGCTGATGATGGCCGTGGTGGACAAGGTCGGCACCTTCGCGATGCTTCGGTACTGCGTGCAGTTGTTCCCCGATGCGACAAGGTATTTCACCCCGTTGATCGTCACAGTGGCGGTCATCGGCATCATCTACGGCGCCATCCTCGCGATAGGCCAGACCGATCTGATGCGACTGATCGCCTACACGTCGATCTCCCACTTCGGCTTCATCATCCTGGGCATCTTCGCACTCACCAGTCAGGGACAGTCCGGTTCCACGCTCTACATGGTGAATCACGGCATCGCCACCGCGGCACTGATGTTGATTGCCGGGTTCCTGGTGTCGCGGCGCGGATCTCGGGCCATCGCCGATTTCGGCGGGGTTCAGAAAGTCGCACCACTGCTGGCCGGCACTTTCCTGGTGGCGGGCCTGGCGACTCTGTCGCTTCCCGGGCTGGGTCCGTTTGTCAGCGAGTTCCTGGTCTTGATCGGCACTTTCACCCGCTACCCGGTGGCGGCCGTCTGCGCCTCGGTGGCTCTGGTGCTCGCCGCAATATACGTGCTGTGGATGTACCAGCGGGTGATGACCGGCCCCGTGAACAAGGGCACCGAGCGCCTCACCGATCTGCACGGCCGCGAAATGCTGGTGGTGGCACCCCTTCTGGCGCTGCTGCTGGCGCTGGGCATCTATCCCGCACCGGTGCTCGACGTCATCGATCCAGCCGTGGGCCACACCCTCACCGTCATCGACGAGCGTGACCCCGCACCGGCTGTTGCCGAGCCCGATGGAGGTGACCGATGAACGGTTGGGCGTTGGATACTGCCCAGGACGTGCTGCCCGCGCCGTCGATCGAATACGCACAACTCTCACCGATGTTGATCGTGTTCGCGGCGGCGGTGGCCGCAGTACTGGTCGAGGCGTTTGCACCCGATCGATTCCGGTACGCGTTGCAGCTTCTCCTGAGCGTCGGTGGCCTGGTGGCAGCATTCACAGCTGTTGTGGCACTGGCCGGTACACGCGAATCCGTGGCGGTCGGCGCCGTGGCGGTCGACGGCCCGGCACTGTTCATGCAAGGCACGATCTTGGTGGTGTCGGCGTTGTCCATCCCCCTCATCGCCCAGCGGACCATGGCGGGCGTGACCGTCGGCGCCGGGGTGGGCGCGGCAGCCGGTGGCCGGGTGAAGTCGCTGGACGCGTTCACATCTGCTGCGTCCACCGTGCCGGGCAGCGAGCCGGAACGACGAGCGACCACTGCCGGACTCGCGCAGACGGAAGTGTTCCCCCTCATGCTGTTCGCGGTCGGCGGCATGCTGTTGTTCCCCGCGGCCGACGACCTGCTGACCATGTTCGTGGCGCTCGAAGTACTGTCGCTGCCGTTGTATCTGATGTGCGGTCTTGCGCGTCGTCGCCGGCTGCTCTCGCAGGAAGCGGCGTTGAAATACTTTCTGCTGGGCGCCTTTTCATCGGCGTTTTTCCTCTTCGGGGCGGCGTTCCTCTACGGCTACGCCGGGTCGGTCGACTTCCCGGAGATCGCCGCAGCCATCGACGCCGAGGCCGGTGACAGGACGCTCGCTTTGATCGGGGCGGGCCTGGTCTCGATCGGCTTGCTGTTCAAGATCGGTGCGGTGCCGTTTCACTACTGGGTCCCGGACGTCTACCAGGGCGCGCCGACGCCCATCACCGCCTTCATGGCCGCAGCCACCAAGGTCGCCGCGTTCGGTGCGATGTTGAGATTGTTCTACGTGGCCCTGCCCGGTTTGAAAGACGAGTGGCGTCCGGTGTTGTGGGCGGTTGCGATCCTGACGATGGTTGTCGCCTCCGTCGTTGCGATCACCCAGACCGACATGAAGCGCATGCTCGCGTATTCCTCTGTGGCGCACGCCGGTTTCATCCTGACCGGTGTTGTCGCCCTCAACCGCGCAGGACTGTCGTCCACGATGTTCTACCTCGTCGCCTACGGATTCAGTACCGTCGGCGCATTTGCCGTGGTGACCCTGGTGCGGGACCGGGCAGGCGAGGTCGGCGAGATGTCGCGGTGGGCGGGTCTGGGGCGACAGTCTCCGTTGGTGGCCGGGACTTTCGCGTTGTTCCTACTCGCGTTCGCCGGCATCCCTCTGACAAGCGGCTTCGTCAGCAAGTTCGCGGTGTTTCAGGCGGCTGCGTCCGGCGGCGCCGTTCCGCTGGTGATCGTCGGGGTGCTGAGCAGCGCAATCGCCGTGGTGTTCTACGTCCGGGTCATCGTGCTGATGTTCTTCTCCGAGCCACCTGTCGACAACGCCCCCACCGTAGTCGTACCGAACACGGCGACCACCTTTGTCATCGGTCTCGGCGCTGTCGCGACAATCGCCCTCGGCATTGTTCCTCAACCGCTCCTCGACCTCGTGGATCAGGCAGCGGCCTTTCTGAGTTGAGCCCGGCCCTCACACCTTGCCTTCTCGACCCGCGGACTCCACTCGCATCAGCCCGTGTCCGTTCGACCCCGCGGTCGCGGCAGTGAGGGTGATGCGTGCGCCGTGCCATGGCCCGTCCGAAAACCGCACTCTGACCACGTATTCGGCCCGAGGTATACGTTCGGTCGCCACCGCGATCTGGGCTTCCATGACCGTGGACATGTCGTCGGGATGGAACTCTGCATTCTGCGTGGCCCATCGATCCAGCGGGGCAGGCGGCTCGGTCAGCCATTCGGTGACGATGCCCGTCGCGAAGTCGACATGCCCGATGCCCCACTCCCCTTCCACCAGCCGCGCGACCACCCGGGCCGTCCGGCGGTTGTAGGCTGCGGCCGAACTGGGTTCGCGCACGTCGGTGATGTCGTGGACGATTCCCCGCAACCCCCAGGTGTCGTCGCGGTTCTTGACCGCGCGCATGGTCATGTACACCTGGGCCAGATCCCCATCGTCCCGGCGGACGGTGATGTCGCTGTCGAATGCTTCGCCGTCCGTGATGTTCCCCGCCATGATGTCGGCCACATACGTGCCGAGTTCGCCCTCGCGGGGGAACGCCTCGAAGTATTTGAACACCTCGGGGCTCACCCGGGTCGTCTGTGGATCGGTGATGCCGAGGATCTCGGTCTCGATGGTCGGCCCATGATGGGTCAGCTGTGTTGCCGGATCCCAGAGGAACGCTCCGACCAGCCGGCGGGGTGGCGGCAGCTCGTGCTCGAGGCCCACCCACACCTGGACGCCGTAGACACTGCCTCCGGGTCCTTCGACGGGATGCCCGACCATCATCAGCGATTCGTTCTTGTCGGCGGAGAGCACTCGGCGAACGGTGCTCCGCGAGCCGGTCACGTCGCCGACCATCGTGAGCAATGCCGCGGTCACCTGGGGACTCCGCAGATTGTCGCGCCGCCGGATCGACGAATAGCGCCGTGGCCTCACCCTGTCGAACACGAGAGTGGGCTCTCCGTTGCCCATACACTCGATGAGAATCCAGCCGTGACCCATGTAGACCCCCACACAAAAATCGCTGTCATGCCGCACCACCGCTGCGACGGTTACCCCGGTTACCGATTACACCCCACCGCCCGGGTGCGACCTCATGCGGAACCATCGGACTCGATACAACACAGAAACAGCCCCTCACCTGGATCAGGTGAGGGGCTGTTCGCTGGCGGTGGCGGAGGGATTTGAACCCTCGGTACGGGGTTACCGTACACAGCATTTCGAGTGCTGCACCTTCGGCCGCTCGGACACGCCACCGCCGAAAACTGTACCGCAGGGCCGGGCTGAGCCAACAATCCGCTGGTCAGTCCGGCTGTACAGACAGCCTTCGGCGGTATGAGCGGCTCTTAGTGGCCGGTCAGCTTGTCTTTGAGGTTGTCGACGCCACCCTTGACGGCGTCGGCAGCGTCAGACACCTTCTGCTTCGCGCCGGCACTGGCTTGATCGCCCTTGCCTTCGTTTTTGAGGTCGTGGTCGTTGGTCAGGCTCCCTGCGGCTTCTTTCCCGCGGCCCTTGAGATCTTCGGCCTTGTTCTTGGCATCGTCGGATACAGCCATGGATCCTCCTAGTTGACTCGATCTGTGACCAAGGTGCATCACACGCGACTGTCGCGTGGTCCAGGGGTACCCACTGCACCACCGTTTCAACCTGACAACCCAGGAATTCGACGATCCGCGCGTCGACGTTCCCTTACGAGGGTCGTCGACCAGCGAAGAACTCGCGCAGGACCGCGGCACACTCGTCGGCGAGCACACCGCCGCGCACCTGAGGACGGTGGACGTTGCGGCGGTCGCGCACCACATCCCACAAAGAGCCCACGGCCCCTGTCTTCGGCTCCCACGCACCGAACACCAGCCGATCGAGTCTGGCCAGGGTGATGGCGCCCGCGCACATGGTGCACGGCTCGAGAGTCACGGCGATGGTGCAACCCGTGAGCCGCCATCCGTCGCCGACCACGTCGACCGCTTTTCGGATGGCGAGGATCTCGGCGTGTGCGGTGGGATCGGAGGTCGCCTCGCGTGCGTTCGCGGCCTGCGCGATGGCAGTGCCATCGGAATCGAAGACCACCGCGCCAACGGGCACGTCTCTGGGATCGGCTCCGGCGGCGGCCGCCAGTGCCGCCTCGATCATCTGCTCATCGGTACCCATGCCACCCGACTCACGAAAAGTGCTCAGTGACCGAGCTTCTCGAGCGTCTTCGACAGCTCGTCCGCGAAACCGAGTCGGGCGGCGATCATCCCGATCTGTTCGTCGGCATACAGATCCGTGTCACCGACGATGATGCTCATCACCGAGTCCGGCAGACCGAGGTCGGCGAGAATGGCCAGATCGCCTTCTTCCCACGGTTCGACATCATCGATCTCGTCGGGGTCGATGTCGGGGATCTCGACATTGAGCACGTCGAGTACATCGGCGGCGATGTCGTAGTCGATTGCCGCTGTGGCGTCCGAGATCAGGAGTTTTGTTCCCGACGGCGACGGCCGCACGACGATGAAGAACTCGTCGTCCACGTCGAGCAGTCCGAACACCGCTCCGGCGCTGCGCAGGCCCCGCAACCGATTCTCGGCTTCACCGAGTTCGGCCAATGCACTGCGATCCATTGCGGTGAGGGTCCACTTGCCGTCCTCCCGGACGACCGCAATGGCGAAACCATCTACATCATCCGCACCTGCAGCTGCCATGCGGTCACGGTAGCGGTCGGCGCGGGTAAACCCAACTCTCTACGAGCAGCCGCGTGACCTGCGTACCGCCCGCATGTGCCAATCTGATCGAGTGACCGCGACCTCGCCACAGCCCCGGCCCTCTGTCTGTGTTCTGGGCCTGGGTTTGATCGGCGGTTCGTTGCTGCGGGCACTGGCCGCCACCGGTCGGCCGGCGTTCGGTTACAACCGCTCCGAGGCCACCGTCGCCGCTGCCGCCGAGAGCGGGTTCGACGTGTCCACCGACCTCGTCGCGACCCTCGCCCGCGCAGCGGAGCAGTCGGCGTTGATCGTGATCGCGACGCCGGCCCCCACAGTTGCCGCGATCGTCGCGGCCGTCGCCGAGCACGCTCCCCGGTGTCCGCTGACCGATGTGGTGAGCGTGAAGCAGCCGGTCGCCGACGCGGTTCACGCACAAGGGCTCAGCAGCAACTTCGTGGGCGGCCACCCGATGGCGGGTTCGGCCGACTCGGGCTGGGCGGCCACCGACCCCGCTCTTTTCGACGGCGCGGTCTGGGTGGTCGCCACCGACGACGGCGCCGATCCCCACGTGTGGCGGACCGTTGCGCAGCTCGCCCTCGAGGTCGGGTCCCGCGTGATCCCCGCGGCGTCCGATGAGCACGATCGCGCTGTCGCGGGCATTTCCCATCTACCTCACCTCACGGCCGCCGTGACCGCTGTGGTGGGCGCCGGCGAAGGTGAACTCGCGTTGCGGCTCGCGGCGGGCTCGTTCCGCGATGGGACACGCGTCGCCGGCACCAAACCCTCTGCGCAGCGGGCCATGCTCGAGGCGAACGACATCGCCTTGCTCAGCGCACTCAGCGAAACCATCGACCGCCTCACCCGTGCCCGCGACCAACTGCGCGACGAGGGCTCGGTGGAGATCCTCGTCGACGACGGTCACCGCGCACGCAAGCGCTACGAGCAGATCAACGCTTCCGCCGACGTGCCCGTCACCGACGTGGTGATCGGTTCCGACGGCTGGGAGGCGGCCCTGCGTGACGCCGCCCGCCGCGGCGGGGTGTGGACGGGTCAGACCCGTTCGGCCAACCCCGGGTAGTTGATGACAAAGCCGTTGTCGTCGACGGTGAGGGTGGTGTCGGCCACCGGTGAGACCACCCCGACGCCATCGTCACCGGGTGTGTATTGCAGCGTTGCCGACTTCACCTCGCCCGTGGGCAGGTAGAGGTAGGCAACGGGGACGGCGACCGGCGCGGCCGCGGGTTTGCCCAGGCCCAGCCTGCGGATCGGCAAGGCGTTGAAGAAGGGACTGAGTGCCAGGTCGACGTCTTGTGCACCGCCGAAGTCGCTGCGTTCCATGCCGCGGGCAGTCTGGACCAGCCAGGTGTCCTCACCGTCGCGGGTGATCGAGATCTGGGCGTCCCCACCCGCGCGCACGAGGTGCAGCGACAACCGCTTGGTGACACCGGCATCGTTGGTGACCAGGTCGTACGAGGCGCTGAAGGCCTCTCGATCGGCGGTTGCCGCAGCAACGATCCGCCCATACGCCTTCACCCGATTCCCGGTGACCGCGACACGCACCTGCTCGAGCCGGTCCTCGCCTATCCCACGCCAGGTCATCACTGTCTTGAAGTCGCTGTTGTCAGAGACACCGGCCGACCCTGGCTGGAGCACGGTTGCCTCTTGGGACACGTCTGGGGAATTCACACCTTCAAGGTAGGCGACCAGACCCCATGTTTCCGAACCAATGGCACACATTGGCCGGTCCACCCCTTTGATCAGGCGGTGGACAGGTCAGGAGTGCGTCGCAACCGTCCAGTGCCTGGGACCGACGCCCAGCTGACACCTGCGAGTATGCCGTCGAGAATCAGGGCCAACAGCGTGACCAGCAGCGACCCGGCGATCATCGGCGGGTAGTCATAGGTGGCGAGGCCGTCGAAGATCGGGCGTCCGAGGCCACCCAGGCCGGCGTAGGCGGCGATGGCCGCGGTTGCCACCACCTGCAGCGTGGCGTTACGCAGGCCACCCAGGATGAGTGGGAGTGCGTTTGGTAACTCCACTCTGAGCAGCACCTGCAGATGGCTCAACCCCATGGCCCGGGATGCGTCGACCACGGCCTTGTCGACATTGGCGACCCCCGCATAGGTGCCGGCCAGCAGCGGCGGGATCGCGAGGAGGATCAGAGCGATGATCGTGGGCGTGAGTCCGAGACCCATCCACAAGATGAAGAGCAGCAGCAGACCCAGGGTCGGCAACGACCTCAGGACGTTCACCAGTCCCACCACCGCCACCTCGCCCTTGCCGGTGTGACCGATGAGCAGACCGATCGGGACCGCGATCAACGCCGCGACCGCCACTGCGTAGAAGGTGTAGCCGATGTGTTGGCCGATCTCGACCAGCAATCCCTCGGAGTCCTCGGTGCCGGTCCAGTTCGTTGCGGTGGTCAGGTAGCTGACGGTGTCGCTGAAGATGTTGCTCATGCCGGTGCCGCCTCCTTGGCCAGGTTCATCCGGCTACGTGCCAACCTGCCCGGTCCCCGGCCGACGCGTGCCCACGGGGTCAGCACCCGGCCGATCACCACGAGAACCAGGTCGATCACCAGTGCGAGAACCACCACGGCGATGATGCCGGCCACGATCTCGTCGGTGTAGTTGCGGCTATAGCCTTCGGTGAACAACCGTCCCAGGCCGCCGAAACCGATGACCGCACCTACCGACACCATCGAAATGTTGGTCACCGACACCACGCGAATGGTGGCGATCAGCACCGGGATCGACAGGGGCAGTTCCACCTTGAGCACGCGTTGCCACGGCTTGTATCCGATGGCCTTGGCGGCGTCGACAGCGGCCGGAGGCACGGCGTCGAGCGCTTCGGGAACCGAACGCACAAGCAGCGCAGTCGAATACAAGGCCAGCGCCACCATCACGTTGACGTCGGAGAGAATGCGCGTGTTGATCAGCGAGGGCAGCACGATGAACAGAGCGATGGACGGGATGGTGAAGATGATCGAGCCGATCACGATGGTCACCCGCCGCGCCGGCCGGGACCGGTACACCAGGAGACCCAGCGGAATCGCGATGACCAGCGCCACCGCCAGCGGGATCATCGATAGTTTGATGTGCTCGAGCGTCAGTTCCCAGACCTTCGAGAAGTGGTCGAAGAGGTAGTTCATGATGCCGACTTGCGCTGCTGTTCGAGAGCAGCGAGCACGTCGGCGGCGCGGACCCCTCCGCTCACGGTGCCTTGGCCGTCCACCACCACACCGATTCCCGAGGGCGATGACAATGCGGCATCGAGTGCCTGGCGCAACGACCCGGACTCACTGAAGAGCGACCCGCCGGCCGAACAACTGTCGTACAGCGACGCCCCACCGGAATGCGCCCGCACCCCATCGGCGTCGACCCAACCGAACGGGGTCCCGTTCACCGTCACCAGGCGCCATTCGTCGGCACCGAGGACCAGCCCGTCGATCTGCGCTTCGGTGATCGGTTCGAGCGGCTCGATCTTCACGTCCTGACCCGAATTGAACTGCAGCAGACGATAACCGCGGTCGCGACCGACAAACGAGGACACGAACTCGTCGGCGGGCGCGGCGAGCAGTCGCGCCGGGGTGTCGAATTGGCGCAGGACACCGCCTTTGCCGAAGATCGCGATCCGGTCGGCGAGCTTGACGGCCTCATCGATGTCGTGGGTGACGAAGACGATGGTCTTGCGCAGCTCGGCCTGCAGTCGGAGCATCTCGTTCTGCAGGTCCTCGCGCACGACGGGATCGACAGCACTGAACGGCTCGTCCATCAGCAGGATGGCCGGATCTGCAGCCAAAGCCCTTGCCACACCAACACGTTGTTGCTGTCCGCCCGACAGCTGGCCCGGGTACCGGGTGGCGACGGTCGAGTCCAGACCGACCCGCTCGAGGAGTTCGAGCGCCGCGCGCCTGGCCGACTTGCGCGACTCGCCCTCCAGCACCGGGACGGTGGCGACGTTGTCGACCACTCGCTGGTGGGGCATCAGACCGGCGCTCTGGATCACGTAACCGATACCGCGTCGCAGCGTCACCGGGTTGGTGGTGCTCACGTCTTGTCCGTCCACCTTCACGGTCCCGGACGTCGGATCGATCATCCGGTTGATCATGCGCATCGAGGTGGTCTTGCCACATCCCGACGGACCCACAAAGGCCGTGAAGCTGCCTTCTTCGATCTCCAGGGTCAGGTTGTCGACCGCGGTGGTGCCGTCAGGGTAGGTCTTGGTCACCGCATCGAAGGTGATCATCGGCTTCCTTCCATCGGTCATCTCATGACCCCAGCTGCTTGTTGAGCCCGTGGTCTCTCACCCAGCGTTCTGCCGCGTCCTCGACTTCGAGTTTCTGTGTACCCGAGACCATCTCGTTCAGGTTTCGGAGTTCCTCCACGGTCAGCTGTGCCGACACCGCGTCGAGCACCTTGCGTAGCTCCGGCGAGTCCTTCGACTTCGCCAGCACCGGCACGATGTTGTTGGCGGGGAAGTTGTGTTTCGGATCTTCGAGCACCACAAGGTTTTCCGTGGTTATCGCGGGCGTTGTGGTGTAGATGTCGGCGGCGGTGACCCGTCCGCTGGTCAGCTCGTTGATGGTGGCCTGTCCGCCGCTGTCGTTGTTGGGTTTGAAGTCCACGTCCAGCCCATAGTTTCGGCGTAGGCCCGGTACCCCCACCTCACGGGTGGCGAACTCGCTGTTGGCCATGAAGCTGACGGTCTCCGACTGCGCCACTCGAGCGAGGTCTGCGATGGACACCAGGTTCCACTTCTCTGCGCTCTGTCGGGTGACGGTCACCGAGTCCGAGTTGGACCCGGGAGCCGGCGTGTAGGTCAGCAGATCGTCACCGAGTACTGCGGGCAACGCATTCTCGATGTCGGGCAACGACGTCAGCGACGAGTACTTCGTCACCTCGTCCTCGGACAGGCCGGGAGCGGCCGCTGCCAGATACTGGAGCAGGTTCCCTATGTAGTCGGGGGCGATGTCGATGTCGCCGGCGCGCAGGGCGGGAAGGTAACGCTCGCGGGTACCCGAATTGAGCTGGTTCTCGGCCGTGAACCCGTTGGCCTCGAGAACGTCGATGTAGATCTGACCGATGATCTGGCTTTCCAGCACGCCCCCTGATCCGACGACGACGTGACGGGGATCGGGATCACGCGATCCCGCACGGTTGAGGGGATCGAAGCATCCTGCCACGACGGTCGCCAGCAGCATGACGATCAACGGCAACAGGGTGAGCCTGATCCAGGTCCGCCGGCGAGGGAGCGTTCGCATCTGTTCCATAGAACACCACCGCAGCGACGGCGTCAGCATGGCCGGCCGATTTCGTTCATGGTGAGCCGAACTCGACGTGCCGACCGCTCAGAGTCGATGGGCGCGGTACACGTGCGTCCGGTAGGGCAACACGATGACACCGTCGCCGTCGGCCACATCATCCGCCAGCTCCTGCACCCCCGCCAGGATCCGGGTGCGTTCGGCCTCGGCTTCGGTGATGACATGGCTGCGCGACGCTGCCATCGCAACAAGCTGTTCCGATGTCATCCGACGCTCCCAGTCGAAGGCCTTGTGTTCCAACGAACCGAAGTGCGTTCGTAACCGGGGTCCTCCCCTGGCCACGAACAATTCTGCAGCGCTGGCAGACATGATGTCGGTGAGCGCGGCCACCCACGGAACCGACTCGTCCCGGATATTCCACACCAGGCCGATCCGCCCACCGGGCTGCAGTACCCGGGCGGCTTCGGCGGTCGCCGGCTCGGGCTGCACCCAGTGCCAGGCCTGGCCATAGGTCAGGACATCGGCCACCGAGTCGTCGAGTGTCGTCTGCTCGGCAGTGCCCGATACCGAGTGCACCGTCGGCAATGCCGAGGACAACGCGTCGAGCATCACCCGATCGGGCTCCACCGCGATCACCGTCCGTCCCGGCGACAGGAGCGACGCGGTGAGTTTGCCTGTGCCGGCACCGATGTCGACGACCACTCGGGCGTCGGACGGAACGAGATGGGCGATTGCAGCTTCCGGATAGTCCGGCCGGCCCTTGCTGTACGACGCTGCTTCGCGACCGAACGACGTGGCCATCCGCGCTTGCCTGTGAGGGTCGGTCATTGCCACGACGTCCTGTCCCTGGTTTCACTCACCACCACGTACGGGGCCGCGAAGGTCACCGAGCCGTCGGCGTGCGCGAGGTCACCGAACACGTCCCGAAAACCGTTGACAACCTGCTGACCTCGTTCGTCGTCGATCATCGACAGCAGGTTGACGTGCACCGGGGACTCGCTGGTCACCAGATGCATCGCCTCGTCCACGGAACCGAACTGCCACAGATGGTCGCGCTCGTCCACCACAACATCGATGAAGCCATCGACGAGTCTCTGTTCGATGCTGCCGGGTCGGCCCACGATTCGGGCGACACGTCACCGAACTGCGGCGCCGGCGACGGGCCGAGCACGTCGGCGATCGGTGCGAACAGCGGTTGGTCCGGCGCCGATGCCCAGGCGGTGTACGCGAATGTCCCGCCGGGCTCCAGCAATCTGCGGACCTCGGTGATCTGAGGTTCGGGCTGCACGAAGATGATGCCCACGCTGGAGAGCACCACGTCGGCCGGTGGCAGTCCGGTCGCGCTCGCGTCCGCACACACCCAGCGGATGTCGAGACCCGAGCGTGCCGCTTCCACCTCTGCTTCTTCGAGCAGTTCGACGGTCAGGTCGACCCCCGTGACCTGAGCCCCTTCACGGGCGCAGAGCAGTGCCGCGCTGCCGGTTCCGCAGGCGAGGTCGTAGACGACCGCACCCACCAAGGGCGTACGACGACCGGTGACGGCCACCAGGTCCTCGGCGAGTGGGACGAGGTGATCTGCCACCGTCCGGTACCGACCCCGAGCCCATGGCGTGCTCATGAGCCGAGATGGACGCAGACCGCCAACACACCCTTCTCGTCGGCGACGACCTTCCCGTCGACCTTGATCGAGCACGTCACGTCATTGCCGTCGATCGAAAATGCACTGAGCTGCAACGTATCCGGCGCGCGGTCGATGGTCTTGGTCCACGGTGTGCGGGGATCGGACTCGGTCTTCTCGCCGTCACGATCGCTGTACAGGATCAGCATCGCCGACCCGGTCACCTCGTACTCGACCGTTCCCGATGTCGAACCCGTGGTGGTGGTTTCCGTGGTGGTGGTGTCGTCGGTTTCCCGGGTGGTTGTCGTCTCCGTGGTCGACGTTGCCGAGGTGGACGTCGCCGATGGCGAGTCGTTGTCGGAATCTCCCATCAGAGCCAGGGCCGCGAACGCTCCGCCGGCGACCACGATCAGTGCGACCACCACGCCCAGGATGATCAGCAGGGTTTTCTTGCTGCCCCCGTCGTCGGGCCCGTTCGGGGGACCGCCGTAGCCGCCTCCGTACGGAGGCTCTCCGTATGGAGGCCCGCCACCATAAGGGTTGTTGCCGTAGGGATTGTTCGGGTCGTACGGCTCCCCATACGCAGGCTGACCTTGGGGACCATAGGCGGGCGGTCCATACGCCGGTTCGCCGTATTGGGGATCGCCGTATTGGGGAGTCGGGCCGGACCCGTACGCGGGCATCTGGCTGGTACCGCTCGGGCCCTGACCCGGCTGATCCGAGGGTTGACCCCAGTACGGCTGTTGCGGTTGCCGAGGATCCTGGCCGCCCCAGTACGGCTCATCCGGCTTGTTGGGATCGTTGCCATATCCGGGCCCCATACGTTTTGCTCCTCAGGTCGACCTTCAGGAGTCAAAGACTACCGGCGCGGCGTACGCAGACCTAGAAATCGTTTCCCTATACACGCGCCCGGCAAACGGTACGATCAAAGCGCTTCGCGGGCGTCGAAAAGCACCGCGTCTCATCCAACGCGATGGAGTTCAAATGTCGAACGAACGTGGATTGATCGCTCCCGCATACACCGGCCGACTCGCTGTCGAGGGTGTCCCGGCACTGAGAATTCCGGACGACTCGATGGAGCCGGAAATCGCGTACCGCTTCATTCACGATGAATTGATGCTCGACGGCAATTCGCGCCTCAATCTGGCTACATTTGTGACCACTTGGATGGACCCGCAGGCCGAGCGATTGATGGCCGAGACGTTCGACAAGAACATGATCGACAAAGACGAATATCCGCTGACCGCAGCCATCGAGTCTCGGTGCGTGAGCATGGTCGCCGACCTGTTCCACGCTCCCGGACTCGACCCAGAGGACGCATCGACGGCCACCGGCGCCTCCACCATCGGCTCATCGGAGGCCGTGATGCTCGGCGGGCTCGCCCTCAAATGGCGCTGGCGCGAGAAGAAGACGGGTGGCACACCGAACCTCGTCCTCGGCAGCAACGTTCAAGTGGTCTGGGAGAAGTTCTGCCGTTATTTCGAGGTCGAACCGCGCTATCTGCCGATGGAGGAGGGTCGCTACGTCATCACCCCTGAGCAGGTGACCGAGGCGGTGGACGAGAACACGATCGGCGTCGTGGTGATCGCAGGTACCACGTACACAGGCGAACTCGAGCCCGTGAAAGAGGTCGCCGCCGCCCTGGACAAGCTCGCGGCCGATGGCGGCCCGGACATCCCGATCCACGTCGACGCGGCCAGTGGCGGTTTTGTACTGCCGTTCCTGCATCCCGATGTCGAGTGGGACTTCCGGGTGCCGCGCGTGGTTTCGATCAACGTCAGCGGCCACAAATACGGACTCACTTATCCCGGAGTCGGTTTCGTGGTCTGGCGGGGCAAAGAGGACCTCGCCGAAGACCTGGTGTTCCGCGTCAATTATCTCGGCGGCGACATGCCCACCTTCACCCTCAACTTCTCGCGCCCCGGCAACCAGGTCATCGGCCAGTACTACAACTTCCTGCGGCTCGGGCGCGCCGGCTACACCGACATCATGAAAGCGTTGTCGAGCACGGCCCAATGGTTCGCCGGGCAGATCGCCGAAGAAGAAGAGATCACGGTCCTGACCGACGGTTCGGCCATCCCTGTCGTGACTTTCAAGCTCAATGATCCCTGCCCGTTCACGGTCTTCGACATCTCTCATGGACTCCGGGTGTACGGCTGGCAGGTACCGGCCTACACGATGCCCGACGACGCCACGGACGTCGCCGTTCTCAGGGTCGTGGTGAGGGAGGGGTTCTCGCGTGACATGGCCCGCGTCCTGCATCAGCACCTCGTCGAGGTGATGGACGGACTACGCAAGATACAGGCCGGCGGCCATTTGAAAACCCAGCATTTTGCTCACTGATTCCTGTCCCTGACTTTTGTGGCCTGGGTCACCATTGCCACGGGGCAACTCCACCGCAAGCGGCGGGATGGGCGGCGATTGCACCATTGTCCGCCGGGCCGGTGACCACCCTCCCGACGATTGATACGAGTACTTTTTGCCCTTCGGTCGTTAATTCCGCATGTTCTTTTATTAACTCACCAGCAATTACTCATTGACCTGCGACAAGTAGGCGTGTCTCGTGCGACGGTCAGGGCAGTTGGCCAAGTGGCCAGCTGTCCAACCCCTCCAGGGAGAACAAAATGCATTTGTCGACATGCCCACCGATCACCACCCAAAAGCAGAGCGGTTTCGCAGCACGGGGGTTCGGAGCATGAAGGATCCGAAGCTGATGCTGAGTGTTGCCAATGCCATCGAGGAGCGCGCCGACTGGACCCGCACCATCCAAGGTGTCTCCATCGGCATGTGGTTTGCCGTCGCGGTCCGTCCCGGCGCGTGCGGGTCACTCCTCAGCGGTATGGCCGCGATGTACTTTCCGGAGACCGAAGTGTTCGGCGACCCGGGTAAGGCGTTCTACGCCGCGGTGCAGGAGGCCCTGGTGATGAGTTGACCAGCAGCCGGCCGTGCGGTCGCCTCGGTGAGGAATGTGTTGCCTGATCGCCGACCATCGCGCCGCTGACTCTCGCAGATGGCATGGACCACGACGAGGTGGTCCGATGTCATCCTCGAACTCCGTCCCCGCAGCATCACCTGGGACCGGAGACGGTGACGCACGGCCGAAACTAGACCGAGCACCCAGGCGCAGGTGCCAGATCGCCCAAAATCTCTTAGGCTGACTCATCACCACACGTTGAGGAGAATGCTGATGGTCGACAAGGGCAGGAAGTCGACTGCATCCGACATCCCTCTGTCGGACGCCGACGAGTCCGCAGGCGAAGCGATCGCTGAGGCGGTCACCGCGGTCCACCTCGACGACCACCGCTTCGAGATCCCGAGTCAGTTGGCCACAGAGATCTTCGACCAACTCGACGCGTCCATCGACACCACCCGCGCCGTCATGCTCACGCTGAGCGACGATGCGTGCATCATGATCGCGCCCGACGACCCGATGGTCATCTTCGTCCAACGCGATGTGGTCGACACCGGTGCGTGATTCGCCGACGGGTGGTCACCAGAGGTTCTGGGTACAGGGCCGATATGACCCCAGCAGCGAGCACAGCGGACCAGTACTTCGACGTTCTGGTCATCGGCGGCGGTAACGCCGGGATCAGTGCCGCGGCCCGGCTGATCAAGAAGGGCATCACCGACGTCGCTGTCATCGAGCCGCAGAGGGTCCACACCTATCGGCCACTGCTGTCGTATGTGGGTGGCGGTCAGGCGACGTTGAACGACGCCGAACGAACCCAGCGATCGGTGACCCCCGAGCAGTGCACATGGGTTCAGGACACAGCCATCTCGGTTGATGCGCCGTCGCAGACGGTGCTGTGTGCGTCAGGCCGTACCTACCGTTACCGAGACCTGGTTCTCGGGCCCGGGCTCGTCCCGGATGCTGACGCACTACCCGGTGTCGACGCGGCCCTCGAATCCTCTGCTGTTGCCAGCAATTACGTGGACCGGGCCGAGGAGACATGGGAGTTGGTCAAGTCCATGCCCGCTCGCGGACGGGCCGTGTTCACCGTGCCTCGCGCGCCGGTGAGCTGTACCGGCACCACGCTCAAACCACTCTTCTTGGCTGCAGCCCACTGGCAGAAGACCGGCCGACTGCCCGGGGTCGACATCTCCCTGGTGGTCGACCGTCCCGAGTTGCTGGGTGTGCCCGACCTCGACGGCCGGCTGTACAGCCTTCTAGCCGACCTCGACGTGCGGGTGTTGCGCACTACAGCGGTCACCGAGCTCGATCCCGAGGGCCGGCAGATATCGGTGACGGGGGCCACCGGGTCGGTCGAACGACTGCCCTACGACATGCTTCACCTGGTCCCGCCGTTCCGTGGGCCCTTGTGGGTCGAGTTGTCAGGACTTTCCGGCGCCGATCCCCGGGGTCTTGTCGACATCGACCCCCACACGTTCCGTCATCACAAGTACCCCGACATCTGGGCTGCAGGAGACGGGGCCGCGGTGGCCACTGACCCGTCCGGCGGTGCGCTGCGCCGTCAGATCGCGATCCTCGTCGACAACCTGATCGCTGCCCGCGAGGGAAAAGCGTTGGCGGAGTACGACGGATACACGGTCGCGCCCGTCGCCATCGACGGGCACAGGCTGATCGCCGGTGAGTTCGACCGGGCCGGCACCGTCGAGTCATCGTTACCGTCGTTTGTCGACCCGCTCAAACCACGACGATCGGCATGGGCCTTCGACCGCTACGGACTGCCACAGATGTACTGGAACCTGATTCTCAAGGGTCGGCTCTGAGGTCGGGACCGGCTGCGGTGCCGACCATTCGGAGCGACACCGGATCAGAGGTCGGGCAACGTCCACCAGCTGCCGAGTTCTTCATCAAAGGAATCCGGCGAATACCGGCCGAGCCCACTCATCGGATATGCGGTGGTCTCGCCGAACCACACGTGGCCGTCGACGTCGTACAGATCGACGCGCAGGAAATCGAATCCCTGCGCGATGCGTTCGGCGATCGCGATCATCTCCGACAGATGGGGCGGCGCAGGCACCAGCGGGAGGTCCTCCGCCCCGGGATGCGTTGCGACCCGATTCCACGAGGTGTCGTAATACGAGGCCCGCGGATCCGCGACTCGGTCGGAGACCACCAGCACGTATCGCGCGACGCCTGCGAAGACGAAGAACTTGTAGTCCGAGGGGAGGACATCGGATGTACCGATCCGCTCTTCGACCAGGATTCGCGGCGTGGCCCGGCTGTACCCCCACTCGCCCATCAGCTGCCAGTTCTCGTTGTCGAGCCACCCGTCGGTCCGGGCGAGCAGGTCGTCGAGGTCGGGACGTCCATGGCCCACGATGATCTTGCCGAACCGGTGTGCCGGCTTGAGGATCCACCGATCGGGCAGATCGACCGAGCCCAGGTCCCGCAGATCGGTTCCCGCCCAGAGGGTCCGCGGAACCCTCACAGAATCTCCGGCGGCGGCAGACGCCAGTTCTTTCATGGCCAACTTGTCGCACGTGGGAGCCAGCAACTCGCGGCGGTCGTGGCGCACTCGCCAGTTGACCTTGTCGGTGAAACGTTGCGGATTCCGCAGACGCGGCAGGCGTCGGTGAAGGGCACCATAGAACAGAATTCGTCTCGGTGTCAGTGGAATTCGCATGATCGCGGCGAGCGCGACCCGCGCTACGGTGGTGTCAGACATCGGCATCAGACTAGCCCCCTATGGCGGAAGAGGATTACTTTGCAGGACATCACGATCCGGGATTGGTTCGAGAGCTGGCGTCAACTGATCGTCGACGTCGACTACGACAAGGCCCGCACGATGTTCGCCCCCGACGTCGTCGGCTTCGGCACCTACATGCGACTGGTCCGAGGCATCGACGAGTTGGAGAACGAGCAATGGCGTTCCATATGGGGCCGTATCGCCGAGTTCCGTTTCGACCTGGATTCGATGGTGACGGGCACGTCTGATGACAAACTCACCGGTTGGGGGCTGTGCCTGTGGACCTCTACCGGTTACGCCGAGAACGGGACGCCGTTCGAACGGCCGGGCCGCTCGACGGTCTTGCTGACCCGATCAGACGTCGACCAACCGTGGCAGGCGATACACACTCATCTTTCACTGGTTCCCGGCACACCGCCGCGCACCTTCGGACCACCGCCCGCCGGCTGAGCCCACTCGAAACCGTTGCGCCGCATGTTCCTCGGTACCCGCTCAACCCCGCAGCGGCCGCCCGCTCACCGTGGGTGGGGTCTTCGCAGCGGGCGTCCAGCTGGTTGCCAGGTTGTCGATCAAGACTGATGTCACCCGGTTCGACGATTGAACCGGATCGACCGAGGAGGCAACATGACACAGCGCAGGCAACGTGATTCGACACCGACCTACGAGGGTCGCCGACTGCCCCGGCCTGCCGACGAGGTGGTCGACCAGGGGTTGGCTTTCGACGTGGATACGTTGTTCAGTCGGCGCAGGATGCTGGCGGTGTTCGGATTGGGTGCAGCCACCGTCGGATTGGCGGCGTGCGGAGGGTCGAGCAACTCGAACTCGGCCACCAGCTCCGCGACGACGGCTGCATCGACCACAACAAGCACCGGGTCATCGACGGCACTGACCGAAATTCCTGACGAGACAGCAGGCCCCTATCCGGGGGACGGGTCCAACGGACCGACGTACTCGAACAGAGCGGCATCGTCCGCACCGACATCCGCTCGAGTTTCGGCGACTTCAGCGGGACTGCGACGGGGTTCCGATGACCTTGCAGCTGACGGTCTCCGACCTCGCCAACGGAGGTGTCCCACTGGAGGGCGCCGCTGTGTACGTGTGGCATTGCACGCGTGAAGGTGGATACTCCCTGTACTCGGACGGGGTCACCGACCAGAACTTCCTGCGCGGCGTCCAGATTGCCGATGCCGCCGGAAAGGTCGAGTTCATCAGCATCTTTCCCGCTTGTTACAGCGGCCGCTGGCCTCACATCCATTTCGAGGTCTATCCCGACCAGAACAGCATCACCGATTCCACCAATGCCATCTCCACCTCGCAGGTCGCGCTTCCACAGGACGTGTGCGACGCGGTCTACGCGACTGCGGGGTACGAGGATTCCGTGGCCAACCTCGCCCGGGTCGGCCTCGACAGCGACAACGTCTTCGGTGACGATTCCGGTGCCGCCCAACTGGCCTCGGTGACCGGCGACGTCACCGGCGGTTACACGGTTGCCCTGGCCGTGGGGGTCGACGCCACCACCGAACCCGCGGGTGGCCAGATGCCCGGGGGCGGTGCCCCACCCGGCGGAATGCCGAACGGTGGCCCGACGGGCTAGCTCGTGCGTCCGTCCACCAGCGCATCACGAAGCTGCAGGACTGCCGCCTTGACCCAGATGTTGGCCCCGAACCCGCCGTGGCTGTTGAGGTAACTGGCGCAGAGCTCGGGCATCGTCGGTGCGTACACAGCCAGCTGTGCGTTCACTGCGGCATGCAACGTCGCCGAACTCACCGTCGCCGAGGCCGGACAGTGCCGGTCGATGAGGGCCATGTACTCGGTGAGCATCTCTGGCGTCACGGTGCCCGGCTGCTCGCCGGACGCGGCCGATGACACTTCTTCGGGTAGTTCAGCCAGCATGATCAGCGCCAACGGATTGTCCGCCACTATGGGCGCACGATGCTGGGTCATACGTTCAGTGTGCACGTGTCCACTCGAAATGCATATCGATTCGCGGGGGCAGACATGGTGGGCGACGCGGGCCGCCTTGCCGTGTCAGCGATTCTTAGGCAGTGTTGGGGCATGAGCGAAAACACGAAGGTCACAGTCGAACGCACCATCGATGCGCCCGTCGACGCAGTTTTCGACGTTCTCTCCAACCCCGAGCGGCACCAAGAGCTCGATGGTTCGGGGTTCATCCGCGGCGTGGACCACGCCGATCGGATCCAGCAGGTCGGCGAGGTGTTCACCATGAACATGCAGGGCGACCACATGGGCGGCGAGTACAAGACCGACAACCACGTCTCCGGTTACGCGAAAGACAAATTGCTGGCATGGAAGACCGCACCCGCCGGTACGGAACCTCCCGGCTGGGAGTGGTTGTGGGAGTTGGAGTCTCAGGGTCCCAACGAAACGCTGGTCCGGCACACGTACGACTGGTCCAAGGTCACCGACAAGAAGCTCCTCGAGCAGGTGAAGTTCCCGCTCGTCACCGAGGACCAGTTGTCCGACACCCTTGCGCGACTGGCCGCAGCGACTGCTTCCTGACCTGAGGCGTCGGCCGATGCGTATTGCTGCCGGCGCAGCGCAGTCGGTCGGGTGAGATGAGCTTTGACCAACGACAGGTTCTCTCGTGCAACGTCCAGACGTCACGGTCCGACGAGGTGAGTCCTCGACCACCCGATGGCAGATGGTGACAGGCCGGCCCGGGCGTCATCTGCGAGGCGTGGTGGACAGTTACGTCGAGTTCCTCGAGTACTCGGTGGCGCCGGTGAGCCGCCGCGAGATTCCCGGGCCCGCCACCGTGCTGATCATCGAGCTGGGGTCCGCGGTGCACGCGGCAGGCGCTACCGAGACCGGGTCTTTGCGTCGGGTCAGAGCCTTCGTCGGCTGCCCTGGCCGCGGCCCGGCGCTGACGTGGCATCAAGGGGCCCAACACTGTGTCGAGGTGCGCCTCTGCTTGCCAGGCGCCTATCAACTGTTCGGCACGATGGGCGATTTCGGGGGCCGCATCGTCGATCTCGACAGCGTGCTGCACATCTCGGCCGATCGTCTCGTCGAACAGCTCGTCGCAGAGCCGGATGCCGGCGCCCGGTTCGGCGTCTTGGACCAGATGTTGGGAGATGCGATGGCATCCGGCCCATCTCCCGATCCGGAGGTGCTCCACGTCTGGAACCGTCTACAGACCACCTCGGGCAGCGTGCAGATCGGTGAGCTGCTCGCGGAAACCGGATGGAGTCGATCCCGCCTGGCCACACGATTCCGTGCGCAGACCGGTCTCACCCCGAAAGCCGCTGCCTCGATCGTGCGGCTGGATCGAGCCGCACAACAACTCATGGCCCAGCCGACTGCCTCGCTGTCGTCGATGGCCTTGTCGTGCGGCTATTTCGACCAGGCCCATTTCAACCGGGATTTCAAGAACTTCGCGGCGTGCACTCCTCTGGAGTGGCAACGCACTCAACTAGCCGATTTGTTCTGAGCCGACGTCCATTCGGATGGCGGCGGT
Source organism: Williamsia sp. D3 (assembly GCF_000506245.1). Taxonomy (NCBI): domain Bacteria; kingdom Bacillati; phylum Actinomycetota; class Actinomycetes; order Mycobacteriales; family Nocardiaceae; genus Williamsia; species Williamsia sp. D3. The sequence continues at coordinate 49,482 of NZ_AYTE01000014.1, forward strand.
GTCCACTATGCCGGCCGACATTTGTACAAGACGCGTATCTCGCTGCGGCATAACGTGGCCGACGACCGCATTTCACCGCGACGTTGGAGCTCACATGCCTGCCGGACCCACTCACTTCGAACTCGGCGTCGACGACGCCGAACGCGCAAAAGTCTTCTACAGCAAGCTGTTCGGATGGACCTTCCATCCCACGGGTGAGGGACGGGAAGGCTGGATAGAGACCGGCGGTGTGCCCGGAGGTTTACACGAGAACGACCCGAATCCCGGTGTGGTTGTGTACTTCAGCGTTCCCGACCTCGACCACGCGCTGACGACCGCAGGTGAACTCGGCGGTCGACCGGGTCGACCCAGTGCCGAGGAGCCCGGGTTTGGCCGGTTCGCGGAGTGCATCGACGACCAGGACACACGTTTCGGACTGCACCAGCCACCCAGCGCGGGGACGCCAGGGGCAGCGGGACCTGCCAGATAGGTCCACAGGCCACGAAGTCGCGAGTACAACTATCCTGACCGGATGCACACCGACTCGGATGTCGCCGCTGCGATGACAAGAGAGCCGGCGACCAGGGAAGCGATTGCTGCGGCGATCCGCGACGACGTTCTCGATGGAAAGCTGCAACCGGGCGACCGTCTCCCGGAACCCATGCTCGCCGAACGATTCGGGGTGTCTCGGGTACCGGTCCGAGAGGCGCTGTCGCAGTTGCAGAGCGAAGGATTCGTCAACCTCGAGCGCTACAAGGGAGCGACCGTGTCAGGCGCGTCACGGGCCGACGCTATCGAGTTGATGCAGGTCCGTCGAGGTCTGGAGGTGTTCGGTGCCCGACTGGCTGCCGAGCGCAGCGGTGGTGAGTTCGCTGCCGAACTGCGTCTCGTCATCGAGTCGGGAACACAGGCCGAGCGGTTGAAGCATCATGATCAGGTCCCTCCCCTGGTGCTTCGCTTCCACACGCTGATGGCCGAGGCTTCCGGGAACCACGAACTGGCCCGCACTCTCGAACACACGCTGCGGCGCATCGCGTGGGTCTTCGACCGCGACGTGGAGAGCAGGGCCGACGGATGCTGGCGTGACCACACGGCGATTGCCGGTGCCGTTCTGGACGGCTCCCCCTTTCAGGCGGGCTATCTGATGGATGAGCACGTGAAGAAAGACGAAGATCTGGTTCGACGACTGATCAAGTAGCACTTCGTATACGAACTATCGCCCGTTAACTCGATTGTAATGGTTGATAACGGCCGTGACACACAGAACGTATACGAATTGTTCATGCGAAACTTCCTACCCACCCCGTCGCGAAGGCCGAGCATGTCCGGCCTGTGGCGCACGGGAGCCTTCGGCGCTCAGCATGTGATCGTCATGTACACGGGGTGCGTCACCGTTCCCCTCGTCTTCGGTGCCGCACTCGGATTGGACCAACGCACCATCGGACTGTTGGTCAACGCCGACCTGCTGATCGCCGGCATCGTCACCATCATCCAGGCCGCCGGCATCGGCAACATCCTGGGTGCGCGGATGCCGGTCGTGGCAGGTGCCTCGTTCACAGCCGTCACCCCGATGATCCTCATCGGGCAGGAATACGGCCTGAATGCGGTGTACGGGTCGATGATCGGTGCCGGGATCTTCGCTCTCCTCATGGCGGTGCCGTTCTCCAAGCTGTTGCGGTTCTTTCCTCCGGTCGTGCGCGGTGCAGCGGTGACGATGATCGGGTTGTCGCTCATCGGTAAAGCAGTGTCGATGATCTTCGACGACGGTCCGGCCGACGGTGAACGACTGTCGCTGGCTTTGGGCATCATCATCGTCGTGGTCGCCTTGATGCGCTACGGCCGCGGATTCATCAGGCAGGCAGCCGTTCTCACCGCTCTGGTCCTCGGAACCATCGCGGCTGCGGCGATGTCGATGACGGACTTCTCCGGTGTGGGTGACGCAGCGTGGTTCGGGATCCCGCAACCCTTCTTCTTCGGCGCACCGACATTCCCCATCGCCGGGATCATCTCCATGAGCATCGTGATGATCGTGATCTTCATCGAGTCGACCGCCTACATGATGGCGATCTCCGAGACCACTGGCATCGACGCGGACCCTCCGCGTATCGCCCGCGGTCTGGCCGCCGACGGCGCGTCCGCAGTACTCGCGGGAGTATGGACCTCGTTTCCCGACACCATCTTTGCGCAGAACGTCAGCCTCGTCCGGATCACCAAGATCGCGAGCCGTGCGGTCGTGGTGTTCGCCGGTGCGCTCCTGATCATCTTCGCGTTGATCCCCAAGCTCGGCGAGACGATCGCGAGCCTGCCGGGGGCAGTCATCGGTTCGGTCAGTCTGGTGATGTTCGCACTCGTCGCGGGCACCGGCATCAGCACCCTGTCGAAGGTGGACTACCGCAACAACGACAACCTGATGATCGTCTCGCTGGCTTTGGGCGCAGGGATGATCCCGGTGGTCTCCAAGGACATCTACACCGACTTCCCCGCCGAGGTGCAGATCATCTTCGGCAACGCCATCAGCAGCGCTGTGATCACCGCGTTTGTCCTCAACATCGTCTTCCATCACCTACCGCCACGACGACGTGGCGACAACACCCCGACCGCTGAACCGACGTCGAACAAGGAGGTCGTGGCATGACCGGAGTCCGCCTGCTCACCGCGCCCACCACGGGTCCCGACGACATCAGCGCCCTCGAGCTGTTGGCCGACAACGGATTCGGCACCGATGATGTGCTCGCCGTGGTCGGCAAGACCGAAGGCAACGGTTGCGTCAACGACTTCAGCCGCACGCTCGCCTCTGCGGTATGGGAACCCCACCTCAACGATGCTGCGGTGACCGTGTTCTCGGGAGGCACCGAAGGTGTCATCGCACCGCATGTGAACCTACTGGTGGCCGACGATCGGGTCGATCCCCGTCATCAGCGTGGTCTGGTCGCCGCCGCAGGAACCACCCCGGCAATCCCCCCGGCCGAGCTGGGGCGCGTTTCGCACATGGAGTCGGTCCGCGACACCGTGGCCAAGCTGGTCGCCGAACTCGGCATCGCAGGCGACGATGTGCACCTTGTCCTGGTCAAGTGTCCGCTGCTCACCTCCACCGACATCGCGGGACTGCGTGCCCTCGGCATCGAGCCGGTCAGCGACGACACCTATGAGTCGATGGCGCGTTCGCGCGCAGCGAGCTCGCTGGGAATCGCCCTGGCGCTCGACGAGATCGACATCGACACCGCACTGGCTGCTCTCGAGGGACGGCGCCACGCCTGGTCGAATCGGGCGTCGGCAAGTGCCGGAGCCGAACTGAAAACGTGCCACGTGCTGGTGGTCGGCGAGAGCGACAAGGCCGCGAACTCGTTGCGCGCCTTGCACACCGAGATGAAGGACGCCTACGACCTCGATTCGCTTCTCTCCGCTGCCGCTCTGGTGTCCGAGCGTGGCGGCCGTATTCGACAGCTGTTCGTCAAGGCCGAAGCCGATCCCTCCGGAACCATCCGCAACCTGCGGCACACGATGCTCACCGACTCTGACATCAACGCGACGCGCCACGCACGAGCTGCTGTCGGCGCCCTTGTCGCGGCCATCAAAGGCGACGGCTCGGTGTATGTCTCGGGCGGCGCCGAACATCAGGGACGACCCGGGGGCGGCAGCGTGACCGTCGTCTACGAAGTCGATCCACCCCAGATCACCCCATACGGCACCACTTCGGAAGGCACACCTCGATGACCACGCACCCCGTTGACGCTCATCCCTACGCCTGGCCCTACGACGGTGTTCTCGATGTCGGGCGCACCGCGCTGGTACTCATCGACTGGCAGGTCGACTTCTGCGGGCCCGGCGGATACGTCGATTCGATGGGTTACGACCTCTCGCTGACCCGTGCCGGCCTCGCGCCGACCGCCCAGGTACTCGCTGCGTGTCGCAACGCAGGAATGCTGGTGATCCACACCCGCGAAGGGCACCGCCCCGACTTGACCGACCTCCCGCAGAACAAGCGGTGGCGTTCGGAGCGCGCGGGCGCCGAGATCGGTTCGGTCGGACCGTGCGGACGCATCCTTGTGCGCGGCGAACCCGGGTGGGAGATCGTGCCGGAGGTCGCACCACTGCCCGGAGAACCGATCATCGACAAACCCGGCAAGGGCGCCTTTTACGCCACCGACCTGGACCTGATCTTGCGCAGTGCGGGTATCACGAACCTCATCCTCACCGGGATCACCACTGATGTCTGCGTCCACACCACCATGCGTGAGGCCAATGATCGTGGCTTCGAGTGCCTGGTGCTGTCGGATTGCACCGGCGCCACCGACCACGGCCACCATGTGGCGGCGCTGAGCATGATCGCGATGCAGGGTGGGGTGTTCGGCGCGACTGCCACCTCGGAGCAGTTGTTGTCGGCGCTGGGCCCGAGCGCATCGCTCGCCGCCTCATGACAACGCAGTCGCGAGCCGTCTTGCTGTGTGGCGTGGCCGTGGACCCGCCCGTATGGGAGCAGACATCCACAGTGTTGTCCGAGAGAGGGTTTCACGTCGTGATACCCCAGCGGCCCCGCTCCGGCGACCTGGCGGCCGAAGTCGAGTTCCTGGCACCGTTGTGTGACGACGCGGTGGTCTTCGGCGTCAGCGGCGGGGCGACATTGGGCTTGGAGTTGGCTGCCCGCGGTGTCACGATGACCGCGGCGGTCCTGCACGAACCGGCGGCCGGGTCACTGATGCCAGGATTGCTGGACCCGGTCGTCGCCGCGTTCGACGAACACGGGGTGCCGGGTTTCGGCCACGAGCTCTACGGTCCCGGGTGGGATCCTTCAATGACCACATCGAACTGGGAGACGGTTGCCCGAGAACTTGCCATGTTCCGACGATTCGAACCTCGCCCCCTCACGATCAATTCGTCTTCGGTCACCCTCACCGTCGGAGCCAAGTCACCGCGTGTGCGCCACGAGTCCGTCAACGCACTGGCGGGTGCCCTCGACCTGAAAGTGCGAGTTCTGCCCGGCACTTCTCACGCCGCTCACCTGGACAACGCCTTTGCGCCCCTGATCGAGGAGTTGGAGCCCATGGTTCATGTACACAGCGCTGGGAGTCGATGATGACCGAACGAGTGGACGCGTTCTTCAAGGCAGTGGACACACTCGATCGGTCCGAGATCTGGATCGACCTCCTCGCCCGAGAGGACGTGAGCAAGGCCGCGGAGACAGCGACGGGCCCGCTCGCCGGAATGCTGTTGGCAGTGAAGAACAACGTCGATGTCGCGGGACTGCCGACCACCGCCGGAGGCCCCTCATACGCCGCTGCGCCGGCGAGCGTTGACGCCGACGCGGTCGCACGCCTACGGGCTGCAGGGGCCACCGTCGTGGGGTCGACGAACATGGACCAGTTCGCCACCGGATTGGTCGGGCAGAGAAGCCCCTACGGAGGTGTCCGGGACGCGCGACGACCAGACCACATCGCGGGTGGTTCGAGCTCAGGATCGGCGGTGGCCGTCGCGCTCGGACTCGCCGACATCGCGATCGGTACCGACACAGCCGGTTCAGGCCGGGTACCGGCAGCGCTCGGAGGCATAGTCGGGATCAAACCCACCCTGGGCCTGGTCTCCACGCGAGGGCTGGTGCCCGCATGCCGATCGTGGGATGCGGTGACCATCATGGCCCGAGACCTCGAGACTGCCAACGCCGCCATGGGGTTCATGTCCGGAGGCGAGGGCACACGCGCTCTCCCACACGACATACCACTGGCCGCACCTCCCGTCCCGCGCATTGCGATACCGCGCGAGTTGCCGGCGATGTCCCCGGGCTGGAGTGAGGCCTTTGACCGAGTCGTGGACCGACTGCGCGCGGACGGTGTTGTTGTACAAGCAATTCCATTCGAACCATTTCTCGAGGCAGCACGCCTGCTCTACGAGGGTGGACTTGTCGCCGAACGCCACGCGGCTGTCGGCGCCTTCGTCGACACGCATCGCCATGCAGTGGACCCCACCGTCGGCCGCGTGATCTCGGCGGCGGGAACAGTGACGGCGTCTCAGATGGCGCGCGACCTGGAGCGGCTCGAGCGTCTGCGCGTCGAAAGCGTTGCGTTGCTGTCGGATTTCGACGCACTGCTGGTTCCGACCGTTCCAGGACATCCATCGATCGCAGCGGTCGACGACGACCCGATCGGCGTGAACTCGTGGCTCGGCACCTACACCAACTTCGCGAACCTGTTCGACCTGTGTGGTGTCGCCGTCCCCGCGGGAACCGCCGGGCCCGCCCAGTTCGGGGTCACTGTGCTGGCGGGCGCTTTCCACGATGCGGTCGCCCTCGACGTGGCCCGCCGAGTTGTCGAGACGCCAGAGCCGGTTGCAGCTGCGGGTGCAACACCGCCGTTGTCACAAGGGGCGCCGTGGATCGAATCCATCGGCGCATCGTGGTCGGACGTGTTCGTCGTCGGCGCACACCTACCAGGCCAGCCACTCGAGCACGAGATGACAAGCCGGGGAGCGCGATTCGTAGGCGCCGATCACACCGCCCCCACCTATGCTCTCTATGCCCTGCCGACCACGCCACCCAAACCGGGACTGGTGCGCACGATCGACGGCGGCAGTTCGATCACCGGAGGCGTCTGGCGGATGGCCCCGGCCGAACTGTCGTCGTTTCTCACCACATTGCCCGCGCCGATGATGCTGGGATCGGTGCAGCTCACCGGCGGACGGTCGATGATCGGATTCAGTTGCGAGCGTGCGGCTTTGTGCGACGCTACGGACATCACCCGGTTCGGTGGATGGCTCGCGTACCGGGCAGCGGAACCGGCAACCGCCAGTGCAACATCTCTGAGGAAGGCCTTGGCCGGATTGACGACGAACTGACGATCAGACCGCAAGCATGGCGGAAGCGACTCGGTCGGTGGCCGCATGTGGCAATGCGGTACCCATGTCGTCGAGCACCAGCAGTCGGGCGCCAGGGATTTCGGCAGCGAGGACCTCGCCGTTGCCGACGGGGAAGAACGGGTCCTGGAGACCGTGCACCACGAGGGTGGGCAGGTCGAGTCCACCGAGCCGCTCCCGCCATCGTGGGGCACAGTCGATGTGGGAGAACACCATCCCGAGCTGGTTCGCCTGTTGCACCGGCGGTTCGGTCGACGGAGTCCGATCCCAGATCCGCATCGCCGTGGACCGCGCCTCGGCTGGGTCGTTGCGCAATGACTCGGCACCCTTGGCCGCGAACGTCCCGACGGCCTCCCTGTCACTCCAATCCGGCATCGGGCGAGAGAACAGTTCGGCCATGACCGCTGCGTCGTGTTCGGGCAGATCCTCGTCTGCCGGACCCGGCGCCACCGGTCGGGTGCCGACGAGGGTCAACGCTGAGAACACATCGGGATGGTCGAGCGCGGCGACTTGAGCAACCATGCCCCCGACACCGATTCCGCCGAGATCTGCGCGTTTTCCCGAGCGCCCCTGCCAACGCGGCCGCGTCTGTGGCCAGATCCCGGAGGTTGTAGGCAGGGTTGTCCGGGTCGAGGGTGGTCGACGTCCCTGAGTCACGCAGGTCGTAGCGCACCACGTGCCGACCACCGGTTGCGAGGCGTTCACACAGTGCGTCCGGCCACGACAACATCGTGGTGCCGCCGACCAGGAGGATCAGCGGGTCGGCCTCGCGGCCGAAGCTCTCGACGCCGAGTTGTACACCGTTGGCCTGCACCGAGGTCATGCCGGCGCGCGTTGCACCTGTCATATCTGCATTCCTGCCTGTCGATGTACCCGGAGGGGTAGACCGCGGGTCAAGACAGAAGTCATCGGTTGCGCGACGGCCGGCCATCGGGTCAGCCCGCACCCCGATCGATCTGCAACCACCGCAGACACGCGGCCGGCTTCGAAGGAAGCTATATGCTGGGCTTCGTGTTCTTCATCTTTGGTTTCGGCACCAAGCAGAAACACCTCGGCCCGGGGCAAACCCGCACATGTCCTCACTGCCACAACACCACGCAGTGGGCACGTATCAGGCAGTACCAACAATTCACGTTGTTCTTCATCCCGATCGCGCGCTGGAAGCGGCGCCAATTCGAGCAATGTGGCATCTGCGGCACCGTCGCCGCGGTGTGAATGGTCAAATCCTTGTGCTCGAAGCAGTGATAGGCCAGCCGATCTCGGTTGTCCCGTCTCGTCCGGGAGTGCCGTCGAGGTAGGTTTCTCGCACCGGACCGGCCGCGCCGATACCGTGTTCGTTGACGTAAGCACCGAGGTCTGCGTACACCTCGCCGATGGTCGCATCGTTGCCCCGGTGCGTCGCCACCGCCAGCGTCGCGGCGGGCAGTGATTCCAGTACGACCCGGCCGCCTTCGGGCGGTGCACTCGCGGGCACAACCGGTTGATATAGGGCACATTCGCCGTGTTCGTCCAGGAACAACTCGGTCGACCACAGTCCACCGCGCGGCCCATCGGTGGGGATGCTCGATCGCGTGACAACGTCATCGAGGCCCGCGTTGGCACTTGTGAACCAAGCGCCCAGATCAGCCAGATCGATGGTGTCGCGGATGACCAACGCAGTCATGTTCGCGATGTCACGTCGTTCGATCCGCACCGGCTGTGTGCGGTCCGTCAACAATCGACGTAGCGACTTCACTGCGGACTGTGTGTGCGCCAGCCGTTCTTCCATACGCTGCAGATGGTCGGCGATGATGGCGTTCTTTGCCTCTTCGTCGGATGCCTGCAGCGCTCGGTGGATGTCCTCGACAGGCATGTCGAGCGAGCGGAGATGGTGAATGACCCGTGCATCCTCGATCTGTCCCCGACCGTAGTAGCGGTACTGGTTGTTCGGGTCCACGGCAGCGGGTTCGAGCAGGCCCACACGGTGATAGAACCTGAGCGCGGTTCACGGTGAACAAAGCGAAACAGACCAGTTCCTTGACGATCGAGCCGGCGACGAAAGGCTAGCCCGTCACCCTCGTCCACCAGCTGCTCTTGGCCGGCACCTCATCGGTGGCATCGAGCAGTTGGGTCGGCGTGGCGGGGTTCGGGCGGACGTGGTGGTCCGAAGTCCCGTTCATCGACCGCAAACAGATGACTTTGCAAGCTGCCGCACGGAACGAATCCGGCCGCCTCGGCGCCCGAAAAGACCTGCACTAGTCGCAGCCCTCTGAAAAGGATTCTCACTACATCTTGTGACTGCTGCCACATCGTGCTACTCATGTTACATAGAAACAGTCTGCGTATCACTGAACCAGTCGGGGTGAATGTGTGCACAACTGACAGAATTCCGCATTGGCGCGAAAACTAATCAGTACACAGGGGGATCAATGAACGCTCTTCAACCGTGGCATATCGTCCTCGTCGTTCTTGTTTTCTTGATTCTTTTCGGATCGAGAAAACTACCCGACGCCGCACGCGGACTCGGTCGCTCGATGCGAATCTTCAAGAGCGAGATCAGCGAGATGAACAACGACGACAAAACCGCCGGAGATCCTGCACAACCCAATTCGCATCCCGCCCTGAACAGCGGTGACGCCGTGAGGACAGGTACCGACCCGGAACACACCAGCCGAACGCAACGGCCCGCATAGATCACGAGTTCCCGGCCCAGAAACCTTATCAACTACGAAAGGAGAAACGTGCTGTCAACATTCTTTTACCTCATCGAAGTAATCGGAAACACTTTCGGCGTTATCGCGCAGGCTGTAGCAACCGGAAGCGCCGGATGAGCACGCCCGTATCGCAGGCCGCCACAGATATACGGCGGCCTGCGGTGCGGCCGCAGCCAGAATTACGAGGGCAGGAAATGTCTTCCGCTTTTGAACCCGTCTCGGTGAACACCCCGCCGCCACCGCCAGGCCGGTCGAAGACCGGAGAGCCAAGGATGTACGGCCCCGGCAACCCAGCCGCAGGCGGCCCGTGGAGATCGCTGATGGCCACGCGCCGCAATGTGGCCCACTGGTTGTTTCCCGGACGACTATCCGAGTGACCCTCCGTCCGTGAACCGCCCAGATAGCGGTGATGGTGGAACTTCCTGACTGAATGGCCCGCGCAGAGCGACGACGCGGGCGACCATGCCCGATCTCACAGCGCCATTTACCAACCAAGCACTTGCTAGGTATGGTGTCGAGGTGACTATCCCGAGCCCTCTCACCGCTTCCGAGCTTGGCGTCGACACCTCCCCGGTGGCGTACGAGACCGTGGGCGCTGTCGCGTACGTGACGTTGAACCGTCCCGACTATCGCAACGCGCAGAACTCGGTCATGACGTACTCCCTAGACGCGGCGTTCGTGCGCGCCGTCAACGATGCCGACGTCAAGGTCATCGTCCTGCGTGCAGCGGGCAAACACTTTTCCGCCGGTCACGACATCGGCACGCCTGAACGCGACTTCCACGTCGAATACCCGAACACCGCCACCCTGTATTGGGACCACACCGACCGCACCGGCGGTGACCAGCGCCTGGCCCGCGAAGTCGAGGTGTACATGGGGATGTGTCGCCGCTGGCGGGAGATCCCCAAACCCGTGATCGCACAGGTGCATGGTGCCTGCATCGCCGGCGGGATGATGCTGGCCTGGATCTGCGACTTCATCGTCGCCTCGGACGACGCGTTCTTCTCCGACCCGGTCGCCCGGATGGGCATCCCCGGGGTCGAGTACTTCGCCCACGCATTTGTGCTCGGCCCACGCCGCGCCAAGGAGATCCTCTTCACCGGCCAGCGGTTCGGAGCCAAGGAAGCTCTCGACTGGGGCATGGTCAACCACGTTGTCCCCCGCGACGAACTGGCCGCGAAGGTCGACGAGATCGCCGGGAACATCGCCGAGATGCCCCAGCTGGGACTCGCGCTGTGCAAGAAGGCCGTCAACATCTGTGAAGACCAGATGGGCATGCGAAACGCGATGGACTCGGTCTTCGGCTGGCACCACTTCGCACACAGCGCCAATGCCGAAGCGCCCGAGGGTGACCCCTTGGGCGGCATGGACGCCAAGTCGATGAAGTCCAGCGCTACCAAGCAGGAGTCCTGATGGATCTGCTCTTCGACGACGCGGCGAACACCTTTCGCGACGAGGTCCGGGGCTGGCTGTCCGAGAACGTCCCGGAAAAGCCGCTGCGCTCCATGGACAGCGCCGAAGGCTTCGAACAGCACCGACAGTGGGAGGCCACCATGGCCGATGCCCGCATGTCGGTGGTCAGCTGGCCCGAAGAGTTCGGTGGTCGCGACGCACCGCTGCTGCACTGGCTGATCTTCGAAGAAGAGTATTACCGCAGCGGGGCTCCGGGCCGGGTCAGCCAGAACGGCATCTTCCTGTTGGCACCAACGCTTTTCGAACATGCTCACCCTGATCAGCTGACACGGATCATGCCGCGGATGGCACGGGCCGACGACATCTGGGGTCAGGCATGGAGCGAACCCGAGGCCGGCAGCGACCTCGCGTCGCTGCGATCCACCGCAACTCGTACCGAAGGCGGCTGGCTGCTCAACGGTCAGAAGACCTGGAGCTCACGATCGAGCTTCGCGGACTGGGGTTTCGGCCTGTTCCGTTCCGACCCCGACTCGGTTCGGCACCGCGGGATCACCTACTTCATGTTCGATCTGCGCGCAGAGGGTGTCACCGTCCGGCCCATCAATCAGCTCGACGGCGAGCCAGGATTCGCAGAGCTGTTCCTGGAGAACGTCTTTGTTCCCGACGATCCCGATCAGCCCGGCGAGTCCGGAGTGATCGGCGAGGTGAACAACGGCTGGAAGGTGGCCATGAGCACCGCGGCCAACGAACGTGGACTCTCCCTCCGCTCCCCCGGCCGTTTCCTTGCCACCACCGACCGGCTGCTGAACCTGTGGCGCGACACCGCACCCGAGCTGCGCGCCGGGCTCGGTGACCGCGTGGCCGATGCGTGGATCGGTGCCCGCGCGTATGAGCTGTCCACGTTTGCCACCGTCAGCAGACTGGCCGAGGGCGGACAGCTGGGCATGGAATCATCGATAAACAAGGTGTTCTGGTCACAGTGGGACATCGCAACCCACGAGACAGCGTTGGATCTGTTGGGACCGGAATCCGAAGTTGCGCTCCGGCACCGGTCCGGCGACTGGACCGACGGGTACCTGTTCTCACTGTCGGGGCCGATTTATGCCGGTACCAACGAGATTCAGCGAAACGTGATCGCCGAACGACTGCTCGGACTTCCGCGAGGGGACCGCTAGATGAGATTTCTGCTGGAAGACGAGCACCGCGATCTCGCGTCGTCGATCGACGCCATGCTCGCCAAAAGTGATCTGCCCGCGGTGATTCGCGCGTGGAACACCGGTGACCTCGAACCAGGGCGCAAGGTGTGGTCGAAGCTGGCCGAGACTGGCGTCAACGCACTGCTGATCTCCGACGACAATGGCGGCATGGGCGCCGGCGCCGTCGAGATGGTCGTCGCGGTCGAGACACTCGGCCGTTACGGAGTGCCCGGGCCCGTTGTCGAAACTGTTGCTGCAGTGCCGGTTCTGCTTGCCGATGCCGCCGTGACCGAACCGTTGGCCGCATTGGCAGAAGGTGCACTGGCCACGCTGGCACTGCCTCCCGAGGTTCCTTTCGCCGTCGATGTGGAAGTCGCCGAACAGACCTATCTCGTCGACGGCTCGACCTTGAGCACCGGGGTGGGTACAGACCCGCGCCCGTCGGTGGATCTGGCCCGCACGCTCTCGGTCGTGCAGGCCAGCGAACGGCTGGCCGATGTCGATGCCTCCCGCGCATTCGACTTCGGTGCCCTGGCGACGGCGGCGCAGCTCATCGGCCTCGCGCAGACCATGCTCACCCTCACCAGCGAGTACGCGAAAAACGCGGAAGCAGTTCGGCAGGGAAATCGGTTCATTCCAGGCTGTGAAACACCATCTCGCCGATGTGGCGATCGCCGTCGAGATGGCACGGCCACTCGTGCACGGAGCAGCACTCACCCTGGAAGGACAAGTACCCGAACCACAATTCGCCTCGCGCGATGTGTCAGCTGCGAAAGTCGCCGCGGGAGAGGCCGCCTACCTCGCATCCCGAGTCGGCCTGCAGGTGCTCGGCGCAATCGGCTACACCCAAGAGCACGACCTGTCCCTGTACCTGACGAAGACACGAGCCCTGCTGTCGGCGTGGGGTACGCCGGCCGTTCACCGGTCCCGAGTTCTGGAGTCGATCAGCGCATGAGCATCTACTCCCCCGGAATCGACACCGAAGAGCAGTCCGCGTTACGTGATTCGGTTGCCGCGCTGCTACGCCGCAGTGGCGACTCCGCAAGCGTGCGAGCGGCGATGTCGTCGGAGAACAGGCACGACCAGGCTCTGTGGTCCACCCTGTGCGAACAGATCGGCGTCGCCGCACTGGCGATCCCGGAGCAGTTCGACGGTGTGGGCGCCACGCTCACCGAAACCCATGTGGTTCTCGAAGAACTGGGCAAACACCTCTCCCCTGTTCCGATGCTCGGTTCTGCGGTTCTCGCCACGCAGGCCCTGCTCCTCAGCAGAGACGACGAGGCCTGCGCACGTACCCTTCCTGACCTGGCATCGGGCGAGAAGGTGGCCGCACTGTGCTGGGCAGGCGAATCCGGCTGGAACGAACCCGGAGTGGAGGCGAGCAGCGGGATTCTCTCCGGTACGAGCCACTACGTGCTCGACGGCGAGTATGCCGACGTGTTGCTGGTCCTGGCCCGCTCGGGTGAGCACGTCACGCTGCATCAGGTGGATGCGAACGCCGACGGCATCACTCGAGTAGCCCGTCCCACCATGGACCCCACGAGGCCGCTGACAACCGTCACCTTCGAGGATGTCGATGCCATCGCCATCCCGACGGCCGAGAATCTGGTGGACAACCTCCGCGCGACCGCATTCGTCGCGATCAGCGCCGAACAGGTGGGGGCAGCTCGCGCAGCGCTCGACCTGACCGTCGAATACACGAAGTCGCGCAAACAGTTCGGTCGGGTCATCGGCTCGTTCCAGGCACTCAAGCACCGGATGGCCGACATGTACGCGCTCACCGAGACCGCGCATTCCATCTCCTACGCAGCCGTCGACGCACTCGTCAACGGAACCGACGAAGCGCTCGCGCTCGCCGACGCTGCCCGGGTGTACTGCTCGGACGCGTTCAACCACATTGCCTCCGAGACCATTCAGCTCCATGGCGGAATCGGCATCACGTGGGAGCACGACGCGCATCTGTACTTCAAGCGCGCACATGGGACCGCTCAGCTGATCGGTCAGCCGCACCATTCGCTGGGACGACTGGCACAAGCGGCCGGCCTTTGAGTTTTGCACCTCAGACGCGCTGCAGTGTGACGCGATAGGTGTAATGCTCTGGGAGATAGTGGCTTACAGAGAGTTCGCGGGTGGCACCGGCATCGTCGCTGTAAAGACGGTCGATGCGGAGAACGGGATGGCCGGGGCGACATCCGAGGTGCGCAACATCGAACGAATCGGCGGTGTCCACTGTGATCGACTGCGCGGCCTCAGAGATCGGCGACGATAGATACGGCTCGAGCAGACCGATCACCGTGTACGTACTGACCGCGCCTGTGGCCATCTCGGGTGCATCGAGGATGAGTCTGGCCGTGTCCTCGGGCAGGTGCACCGTCGTCAGCACAAAAGGCACGCCTTCGTGGAAGCGTCGGAACACCACCGAATAGACCACGTCGCTGTCCAGTCGTAGCCGGCTGGCCGCTTCGACGTCGATTCGGCGCTGTAGAGCACTCATGACTTCCATCGTGGTGTCGGTCGATAGGTTCAGCAGGTCCTCGATCGAACCTTGGTGGCGTAGATAGCGCCCACCGGCTTCGTTCACGAAGGTCCCTCTGCCCGGGACGCGGTAGACGATGCCTGCGGCCACCAGGTCGACGAACGCTCGCCGTACCGTCTGCCTACTGACCTCATAGCGTTCAGACAGTTCCAATTCGGTGGGCAGACGAACGCCGTTGTCGTAATTGCCTGCGGCTATGTCCTGGCGCAACTGTCTTGCCAACGCCTGATACGCGGGTTCGGCGTCGCGCCTCTTTCCGGTCATGAAGCCCCGCGATGGTACGGGCGCACCCTCATAACCCGCCCCGCGATACCAACTGAGCGGCAATGACGTTGCGTTGGATCTCGTTGGTGCCCTCTCCGACGATCATCAGCGGTGCGTCACGGAAGTAACGCTCGACGTCATACTCGGTGGAGTAGCCGTAACCGCCATGGATCCGCACCGCGTTCAATGCGATCTCCATGGCCGTCTCCGACGCGAACAGCTTTGCCATACCGGCTTCCATATCGCATCGCTCACCGGAGTCGAACTTCTCAGCGGCGTACCGGGTGAGCTGACGGGCGGCGGTCAGTTTGGTTGCCATGTCTGCCAGGTAGTTACCGATCGACTGGTGTTTCCAGATGGGTTGGCCGAAACTCTCCCGCTGTTGCGCGTATGCCAGCGCATCTTCGAGCGCCGCGGCGCCGACACCCAGTGCGCGCGAGGCAACCTGGATTCGCCCGGTTTCCAGGCCCTTCATCATCTGGGCGAAACCCGCACCGGGTGTGCCTCCGAGGACGGCCGACGCCGAGGCCCGATAGTTGTCGAATGACAGTTCGCATGACTCCACGCCCTTGTAACCGAGCTTGGGTAGGTCCCGCGAAACAACAAGCCCCGGTCCGTGTTCCACCAGAACGATCGACATCCCCCGGTGACGCGGGGTCGCGGCCGGATCGGTTTTGCACAGCAAGGCGATGAGTCCGGAACGTCGCGCGTTGCTGATCCATGTCTTCGACCCGTTGATCACGAGGTCGTCGCCATCGACCTTTGCGACCGTCGCCATTGCTTGGAGATCCGATCCCCCACCCGGTTCGGTCAGGGCCATCGTTGCGCGGAGCTCGCCGGTTGCCATCACCGGGAGGTACCGCCGCTTCTGCTCTTCTGTTCCGAACGTGGACAGCAACTTGGCCACCACGGTGTGCCCACCCATTGCCCCCGCCAGGCTCATCCAACCGCGCGCCAACTCCTCGGTCACCTGGGCGTAGCACGGCATGGACACCGGCGAGCCGCCATGCTCCTCGGCGACGGCTAGCCCATAGATGCCGATCTGCTTCATCTGCTCGATCCACGCCTCGGGGTACTCGTTGGCGTGCTCGACCTCGCGAACCGATGGCTTGACCTCACGATCGACGAAGTCGCGAACCGTCTTCACCAGGAAAGCCTCTTCGTCGTTCAGGTCGTGTTTCATCTGCCCTCCGTCGGCCGAAACTTTGTACGGCCATATTTCGCTGCCACCTTCGCCTTGTCAATCGAATGCTTGACACCGGGCGAGCTTTGCTGCCAGCATCAGCGGTGACTTTGGCCGTACATAGACGCGCGCGCTGGCACAGGAGACCGAGACGATGACGGAGCTCGAGCCCGCCGGCACCATCGCCGTCGGCGGCCCCTACTTCGATGAACTCGCAGTGGGCCAGGTATTCGACACCGCCCCCTCGATGACACTCACCAGCGGCGCCGCGGCGCTACATCGGGCCATCCTCGGCGATCGTTTGAGACTTGCGCTTGACGCCCACCTGTCCGAGAAGGTCACCGGACGGTCAACCCCTCTGGCACATCCCGGGCTCGTCTGTGATGTTGCCATCGGACAATCGACACTCGCCACCCATCACGTGAAGGCGAACCTCTTCTACCGAGGACTGCGTTTCCATTCCTTCCCGCATGTCGGCGACACCCTCAGCACTCGCACTGAAGTGGTTGGGCTACGTGCCAATTCGGCGAAGCCCGGACGACGGCCCACCGGGTTGGCGGCCCTGCGGATCGTGACCACGGATCAAGATGGCCGCAAGGTGCTCGACTTCCACCGGTGCGCGATGATCCCGGTGTCCGATGAGCCGGGAAACGACCGTCCAGTGCCGGCGGACGACCTCGGGCTGATCGGCCCGGACAGCGAGGCGAGCTTGTCTATCCCTGGGTGGTGGAACCTGTCCGCTCTCCCGCCATCGAGTCCAGAATGGACCGCCGCACGTACCGGCATCACGTTCTCCAGTAGCGCTGACGTGGTGTCGAGCGCACCAGAACTCGCCCGGTTGACATTGAACATTGCTGCGACACATCATGATTCCCGCGTGAACGGCGGCCGGCGGCTCGTCTACGGCGGCCATACGATCGGGATCGCGTTGGCCCAGGCGACCCGCGCGCTACCGAATATGGTGACCGTACTCGGCTGGCAGTCCTGCGATCATCTCGGACCCGTGCACGAAGGCGACACCATCACCAGTCAGTTGCAGGTGGAGTCATGCGAATCGATCGGCGGCGCCGCAGTGGTGCGGCTGAGGTCGATTGCCTACGTGGTGCCCGATGACACGGGTGGTGTGTCCGAGCGCCCCAACACGGGTGTGCCGGTGCTCGACTGGCGGTTCACCGTGTTGACAACCTGACCCACTTCGCGCGATCGCTCACCGCTGGCTCGACGGATTGATGAGCTGGCGAAGATCCGTCAGTCCTGACGAAATTCCAACACGTCATACCCCTTGACTGCCGGTTTACTCATAAGTGACGATTTACTCAATTACTTGAGGAGGTCACTTATGACGGTGCCGGCACACACCCCGCATGCCGATCTGCACAGTGGCGACGGCGCTCGCCCTGGCGATCCCGGGGACCGAGCGGCGGCGCCCGTTGTCAAGGTTGTCGACCTCGCCTGGCTCGAGTTCGAGAAACCGAACATCGCGCAGGCGGAACGGTTTGCTCACGACTTCGGTTTCACCACCGTCTCCCGGACCGCTGATCAGCTGTCCCTGCGCGGCACATGGTCCGGAGCGCCCTGCGTCCTGATCCGGCGATCACATCGATCGAAGTTCATCGGACCGGCGTTTCGTGCGTCCGATCGCGATGACCTGCTGCGACTGTCTCGCGAAACCGGGCGGCGCGTCTACCCTCTCGGCGATCTCGGTGGCGCGGCCATCGACCTCACCGACCCGTCCGGGATGCCGATTCGCGTGGTGGCCGGTATGACCGATCTACCGTCACTGCCAGACCAAGATTCTCTGACGTTCAATTTCAGCGGGAAGGTCGAGCGGGTCAACGCGATTCAGCGTCCGCCGCGCGAGCCCGCGCGAGTGCAGCGCCTGGGGCATGTCGTGATCGAGACGCCCCGTTTTCGCGAGAATCTTGCGTGGTACCAAGAGATGCTGGGATTGATCGTCAGCGACTTCCTCTTCTTCCCCGGCCAGCGTGACCGCGGCCCGACCATGGCGTTCATGCGCTGTGATCGTGGTGGTGAGCCTGCCGACCATCACTCTCTGGCAATGACTTTGGGACCGATGTCTCGATATGTGCACTCGGCGTATCAGGTGGCCGATCTTGATGCCGTCGCCGCCGGCGGTGCCTACCTCGCAGATCGCGGCTATCACCACGCGTGGGGAATCGGCCGCCACATCCAGGGCAGTCAACTCTTTGACTACTGGCGGGACCCGGACCGGTTCATGGTCGAACACTTCGCCGACGGAGACATGTTCGACAGCACCATCCAGGCGGGATGGGCACCGATGACCGCAAGCGGCTTGTCGCAATGGGGCCCGCCCGTGACCCGCGATTTCCTCGGCGCCAGCCCTGATCCCGATCTGGTCAAGGGCATGCTCGCCGGCCTTCGCAACGACAACGAGTTCGATATCCACCGCCTCCTCGGCCTACTGAAAGTGGCACGTTCATGACCACAACCGTCCTGCGTACAGACACCGGCTGGTGGGTCCAGCGTGACCAGACCGCCTACCCCATTCGTACGTCCGCGAAGACCACCGGCGAGTTACTGGTCGACCGCGCCGCCATAGACGCGGCAACCGCGGACGGCGAATCCGGCGCAACCCCCGTGGCAGATTTGACTCTGCTCTCCCCGGTGACCGCCCCGTGCCGGGTGGTCGCACAGATGGTCAATTACCGCAGCCACGCAACCGATTCGGGCATCAACCCCGACAGGGTGGCGGCCACCTTCTTCCGCAAATCGTCGGGTTCGATCACCGGCCCGTTCGACGACATCATCAAGCCGGCGCACGTCGCACTACTCGACTACGAGGTGGAGATCGGTCTCGTCGCCGGAGCCTCCATCGACGTCGGCACTTCCGTCACCACCGACACCCTCAACGAGTACTTCGCGGGAGTCGTGATCACCAACGACGTCAGCGCACGAGACATACAGTTACCGAAAACCCAGTTCTACGAATCCAAGTCGTACCCCACCTTCACCCCGGTCGGCCCTCGACTGGTGCTGCTGACGCACGAGGAATGGCGCCGGTTCGACCAGCTTCGCCTGCAACTCTGGGTTAACGGCGAACGCCGGCAGAACGGTCGTGTTGGCGGCGACATGATCATCGATCCGGTGAGCGCGCTCGCCGTGCTCACCGGTTTTCAACGGCTCGACGCCGGAGATCTCCTGCTCACCGGCACTCCCGGTGGCACCGCACTGGCCGCGCCACCCAAACCGATCGAGCTCATCGGTGCACTCATTCCGCCGCATGTGAAATGGAAGACGTTCTTCAAGCGCCAGGCATCAAACCCGAAATACCTCAAAGACGGTGACCTCGTCGAGGTTCGTATCGCGACCGACGACGGTGCCATCGATCTGGGCCGTCAACGCTGCCACGTGACCTACGCATGACCGCCCAGCACCGCCCTGTTGTGATCGTGGGCGCGGGCCCCGTCGGGGTCGCGTGCGCTCTGCTCCTTGCCAAACGCGGTGTTGCCACGGTGATCCTGGAGCGTCACCGCGAACCGTATCCGCTGCCGCGGGCTGTGCACCTCGACGACGAGGTGTTCCGGATACTGCAGGCCGTCGGCGTCGATGAGAAGTTCGCGCCGCACACCCGGGCGATGCCGGGCATGCGGCTGATCAACGGGCGCGGGCGGGTGATGACCGAGTTTACCCGCAACACCGATGACGGCCGGAACGGGTTCCCTCCAGACAGCATGTTCGACCAGCCCGACCTCGAACGTATCCTCTTGGAGGAGGCAGCGGCCGTTGACCTGATCGACCTGCGGCGTGGTTGCCAGGTCACCGATGTGACCGGCGGCGCACGGCCGCAGGTGCGCTACCACAATGACAGTGGCAGCAACGAACTCATAGACGCGGCCGCAGTGATCGGGTGCGATGGCGCCAACAGCCCCGTGCGCCAGAAGCTCGGTATCACCATGCGCGACTTCAACTTCGACGAACAGTGGCTGGTGATCGACGTACTCACTCCGGCGCCGCTGGACGTGTGGAGCGGTGTCCACCAGATCTGCGACCCCGACCGCGCTGCGACGTTCATGCCCGTCACCGGCAACCGATACCGCTGGGAGTTCCGTGTCCACGACGGCGAGGACCTCGATGCACTCCGATCCGAGCAGACCTTGCAGAAGCTGTTGTCGCCGTGGATGACCAAGGCTGAACTCGCCGAATCCGAGATCATGCGCCAGGCTTTCTACACCTTCCGCGCGCGGGTGGCTCACACCTGGCGCAACGGCCGAGTCTTCCTTGCCGGCGACGCCGCCCACCAGACACCACCGTTCGTCGGACAGGGACTCGGCTCTGGACTGCGCGACGCACACAACCTGACCTGGAAGCTGGCCGACGTTCTCGACGGTTCTGCACCTGAGTCGCTGCTCGACACCTACGAATCCGAACGAAAACCGCACGCCACCCGAATCATCCTGATGGCCCTGGCTGTCGGATGGGCTCTCACCGGAGGGCAAGACCACCTTGCCTCTGTCCGCCGGGCACTGGTCACGGCGGCATGCCACATCCCTCGCATCGGCGACGCACTACCCGAGAACAGCCCGTCACTGAACCACGGACCACTGGTCGAGCGCCGCGGTATGCGGTCGCGCCTCAACGGAACCCTGTTCCCGCAACCGTGGGTCCGCACCCCCGACGGCGCCCGCCGGCTCGACGACCTGCTCGGCCGGGGCTACGCAATGATCACTCGGGGCCCACTGCGGGACCACACGGCAGCACGGCTCATGTCGATGGGATTGACGCACATAGACGTCGATGCCCTGACGTGCGTCCCGTCGACGAACCCGTCCCCGTCTGCGGTGATGCGTACTCACCACACGTATGCGGTACTAGTTCGTCCTGACCGTGTCGTGATGGCCTCAGCTCACACCGAATCGGATGTTGGCCAATTGCTTTCCACTCACCGACGTACACCTCGCACCTCGCTCACGCAGGTATCGGCATGAAGGTCCGCCGAAACGCCCCGGTCGTCGATGTCGACTTGTACGGACAGACAGCACTGATCGATCCGCAGCCCGTTTACAGGCAGATCCGCGACGCGGGCTCGGTGGTGTGGCTACCGAAACACAAGGTGTGGGCGATGGGTCGCTTCGTGGACGTTCGGAGCGCACTTCGGGACGATGCCACCTTTCGTAGCGGCTCCGGGGTCGCGGCGAACCCGGTCGCGAATCTACTCGGACGCAAGACCGTATTGTCCAGCGATGATGAACGACATTCGGCCCGTCGTCGAATACTGATGCAGTCGTTGATATCACGCGCAATCCGGCCGTCGTTACCCATCCTCCGCGACGAAGCACGCGCGACCGTGGACCGGCTACTGGAACGGGACTCATTCGACGGAGTTGCGGACTTCGCCTCCCGGCTTCCGATCGCAGCAATTGCAGATCTCGTCGGTGTCGAGGTCGGACCGCAGCAGTTACTCACTTGGGGTGCCGGGACATTCGACATTCTCGGTCCGCTGAACCGACGGGCTATCGACGCGACTCCGACGGCTTTGGGGTTGCTGCTCTACACGATGCGGCTGCGCCGTTCACAGGTCACGCCCGATGGATGGGCGGCCAGTGTCTTCGATGCTGCCGACCGCGGAGAGATCAGCAGGTCCGAGGCGCGAACCATGGTGATCGACTTCGTGGCACCGAGTCTCGACACCACCATCCTCGCGACGGGCCAACTGCTCTGGAGCCTGGGCCGCGATCCGCAGGTCTACGCTCAACTCAGAGCCGACCCCGAATTGATCCCTACCGCTGTGGTCGAGGCGGTACGTGTGGCGTCACCTGTTCGCGGCTTCACTCGAAGGGTGAGTCACGACACGGACATCGACGGTGTCAGGATCCGGGCAGGTGAGCGCGTTGTGCTGCTCTACGCCGCGGCGAACATGGACGAGCGCCACTTCGACGATCCCCAGACGTTCTCACTGCACCGACGAGGCAGCAATCTCGGCTGGGGACACGGGATGCACACGTGTGTCGGTATGCAGCTGTCCAAGCTCGAGATGCAGACCCTGCTGGGCGAATTGATCACGCGGGTCGAGACCATCGAAGTGTCGGATCCGGTTCCGCTCTCGAACAACTGTCTGCAAGGTTTCGCCTCATTCCGCGCCAGGTTCAGCTGAGTCGCAGGCCGTCACACCTGCGGGGCCGCGTCGGTATACTTCCGATGGCCACGATTGACCGTCGAAAGCGCAGGAGCCCGAGTGACGCAGGGTAATCGACTCGAGCGCCGCAAGGCGCGCACCCGGGCGGCGCTTGTCACCGCTGCGCAGGGTTTCATCGCCGACGGCAGAGTCAATGCGCCCGTCCTGGAGATCACGCAAGCCGCCGACGTCGGAATGGGCTCGTTCTACAACCACTTCGAGAGCAAGGAAGACCTGTTCAGCGCCGCAATCGACAGCGCACTCGAATCGGTCGGGGCGTACCTCGACACCTTGACCGAGGGGCTCGACGACCCGGTCGAGATGTTCACTCAATCATTCCGACTGGCCGGACGGCTGTTCCGCCTCGAGCCAGACCTGAGCCGAGTACTCCTGAACTCGGCGATGTCGCCGATCACCTCGGATCTCGGCCTCGCTCCGCGGTCGCGCCGAGACATCCTGGCCGCATCGCAGCAGGGCCGGTTCGACGTCGAAGACGTTGAGCTCGCGTTGGCGCTCGTGGCGGGATCCCTACTCGCACTAGGGCGTCTTTTGCTGGACGACCCTGATCGTGACAGTGAAGCCGCTGTCGACCGAATGGCGACAGACGTTCTGAGAGCGCTCGGGGTGCCGCTGTCCGAGGCCCATGAACTCTGCCACCAGCCCCTGCCCCCGTCCTACGACTCTGCGCTTCGTTCGGTCATCGAACGAGCCATCCCACCGTCAGATCCCGCCTGATCGTTCAGGAGCTCTGCGGTTGTTCCCTCGCCTACGTCAGTCGGACGAGGACTCCATCGCCTCAAACCCAGAGATTCGAAGCCGACGACGTAGATCAGCGTCCACAGTACGAGCCAGTCGATGAATCCCAGGGCGTTACCGTTCGCACCCGTCGCGACTTCGGGCTCGTGCAGAACGTGCTCTGCGAGCACCGAGTAGTAGAGAAGGAACGTGCCGACTGCCAGCACGAAGGTGAGTATGGCGCGCACCGCTGGACCGAACTTGTTGCCGAATCCATTCGCCCAGAAAATCATCCAGAATGCCCAACACACGCCGATCTGAGCCGGGAACTGATGCAAGACGCTCCCCAACTCATCGGATGCCTGCGAACCGAGCAGAACCTCGGCAAGTGGGATCATCAGGAAATAGATTGCGGTGCCGAGGCAGAGGTTGCCCACCGTTGCGGCAGCAGCGGTCCTACCACCGCCCCCGAACAGCTTCCACGGCCAGTTGTCGAGCGTCTGCCCGGTCAGGATCACAGCCACCACGATCGAGTAGAACCAGCCGAGTACGGTGTCGACCGTCATCAACGGATCGGTCGCGGACAACGACACTGACGGCAACCCGAATACAACATAAAGCGCAAGCGTCGGGACAGCGATGAACGCTATCTCGCACAAGCCGATGAGTGGCTGCGTCATCTTCAGTGCGGTCCACGGCCAGTGCTGCCAATTGAGTACAACCATCACCCAGGTCGCGAAACCGAACAGTACGAACAGCGCGCCGGTGAAGTAGCCGAGCCCACCTTCGCGGCTACCGGCGAAATCGGGAGAGATCGAGCCGAGCCCGCTTCCCAGGAGCCAGGTCACCGCGACGGCAAAGACGGACGTCGATCCCAGGATCGCCACCCCGCGCAGCGGTTGGGAGAATTTGTCGAATCCAGCGAAACCGCAATTGAATCCGACGAAGACGATGAACAGGATCGCCCAGAAGAGAGCAGCATTGAACGGCAGCGGGTAGAAGCTCCACGGACTTGTTGTCGGGTCAGCCAGCACATACCAGGTGACCAGCGAAACAGCGACGACGACAATCAGATTCGCCAACCCGAAGGCCAGCCAGCGACGTCGTGGCGACTCGGGTTCGGCGGTCGGTGGGGCGTCCGGTTCGACGCCTGCGGTTGCGGTCATTGTGTCGTCTCCTCGAGGTGTGTGCGGTTGGCGTCGCAACTATGAGCTGGATCACAGGTCGGCGGGAGGGTTGCGAATGGTTGCAAGGTGAGGCTCGGATCCAGGCCCGCTGCAACGTCCTGCAACCCTGTTGGTTGTGCGCCAGGTCACATAGACATAGATGCATCGGACAGAGCCGATGTGACCCGTGAGGAGTAACCCGATGCGCGCAGCTGTGTACTACGGCCCCAACAAGGTGGAAGTCGCCGACGTACCCGAGCCGTCACCTGGCGAGGGGGAGGTGAAGGTCAAGGTGGGGTTCAACGGGATCTGCGGTACCGACCTCCACGAGTACTACGCAGGGCCGATCTTCATTCCCACCGAACCGCACGCACTCACTCACCAGCAGATGCCGCTCGTGCTCGGACACGAGTTCTCCGGCACGGTCGTCGAAATCGGCAAAGGGGTGACCGGAACCAAGGTCGGAGACCGCGTCGCGATCGAGCCCCTGTATCGCTGTGGGCAGTGCGGGCCCTGCCAGTCCGGCAACTACAACATCTGCCAGCAGATAGGTTTTCACGGCTTGATGTCCGACGGCGGCATGGCCGAGTTCACTGTCGTTCCAACGAACATGATTCACCATCTACCTGACAACGTCTCACTCGAACTCGGTGCGCTCGTCGAACCGATGTCGGTCGCGTTCCACGCCGCAACACTCGGAGATCCCGAACCTGGTTACACCGCAATGGTTTTTGGTGCTGGTCCGATCGGTATCGGGCTGTGGTTCGCGCTCCGCGGAAAGGGCCTGAGCGAGATCTACGTCGTCGAACCGTCTGCTACGCGTCGGGCCTCCATCGAAGCACTCGGCGCGACAACACTGGACCCGACAGCGGTCGACGTGCCGGGCTTCATCGCAGATGCGACGGGAGGCCGCGGTGCCGACGCGATCTACGACGCAGCCGGCGTCCAGCCCGCCGTCGAATCCGCTCTGGCGTGTATCGGCGCACGCAAGCCGCTGGTCAGCGTGGCCATTTACGAAAAGCCCCTCACCACACCGTTGCAGCGGATTGTGATGAACGAATCCCGGATTCAGGGGTCGTTGTGCTACACCTCCGCCGACTATGAGTCGGTCATCGAATTGATGTCGCAGGGCAAGTACGACACGACTGGATGGGTCGACAAGATCTCACTCGAGTCGGTGATCGATGACGGCTTCGAGGCGTTACACGCCGGGACGAAGATGAAGGTACTGGTCGACCCCTCGAAAGGACAGTCATGAGCGTCGCTCTCATCACCGGAGGCGGGCAGGGAATCGGACGTGGTGTTGCGCTTCGCCTCGCGAAAGACGGTCATGACATCGCTCTCGTCGATGTCAACATGGAATCGGTCGAGTCCGTCGCCGCGGAGATCCGCGAGATAGGCTGCAAATCAACCACTTTCGTCGCCGACG
This sequence comes from Williamsia sp. D3, assembly GCF_000506245.1. Classification (NCBI taxonomy): domain Bacteria; kingdom Bacillati; phylum Actinomycetota; class Actinomycetes; order Mycobacteriales; family Nocardiaceae; genus Williamsia; species Williamsia sp. D3. Next base: position 75,073 of record NZ_AYTE01000014.1, read on the forward strand.
TCAGTGATCGAGACGCGGTGTTCGCAGCCGTCGACCATACCCACGACTCTCTTGGCGGATTCGACGTCATGATCAACAACGCCGGTATCGCGCAGGTAGCGCCGATCGACGATGTTCGTCCGGCCGACGTTCAGAGGATCTGGGCAGTCAACGTCGATGGCGTGTTGTGGGGAATACAGGCTGCAGCAGCGAAGTTCAGGTCCATCGGCAACAGAGGCAAGATCATCAACGCCTCGTCCATCGCCGGGCACGACGGATTCGCGATGCTCGGCGTCTACAGTGCCACCAAGTTCGCGGTACGCGCCCTGACTCAGGCGGCGGCCAAGGAGTATGCGGCACATGGCATAACCGTCAACGCCTACTGCCCAGGCGTCGTCGGGACCGACATGTGGGTGATCATCGACAAGCGATTCGCCGAACTCACCGGCGCCGCGGAAGGCGCGACGTACAACAAGTTCGTGGATGGTACTGCGCTCGGGCGCGCCCAGACCCCGGAAGATGTCGCCGCATTCGTGTCGTATCTGTCCGGCCCGGACTCGGACTACATGACAGGCCAGGCTGCATTGATCGATGGTGGGCTGGTCTTCCGATAGCCCACCTCCTCGATGGTGTTGGAGCACAACAGAGATGACTCGTTCACCAGACCCTGAACCGGCCTTGTCCGCGGGCGAGGATCCCGTCCGTTACGCACAGATTCTGTCTGCTGTGTATGACGCGACCATGGCCGGAGGGAAATCTCCCGCACGTCCGCGCGAAGTGGTCGGCGCTTCGTGGCGCCGTCTGCGCGGCCTCGGAATCGATCCTGAACAACCCCGTCCGGGCGTTGCGCACATGGACATTGCGGAACTGGAGTTCAGGCGACGCGAATCAGGGTTGTCCGAGATCCTCGGCGACCTGGCGCAAGGGTTGCAATCAGTTGTGCGGGACGGGGAGAACATCCTCGTGGTCGCCGACCACCATGGACGGGTGTTGTGGCGCAGCGGCTCTGCGTCGGTATTGGATCGCGCGAACGCACTGGGCTTCTCCGAAGGAGCGAGTTGGGCAGAAGATGCTGTGGGGACCAACGCCATCGGAACCGCGCTGGTGTCGCGTCGGGCGGTACAGATCTTCTCGGCGGAGCACTATGTCCGCAGCCACCATCCGTGGACATGCGCCGGAGCTCCCATCAAGGACCCCAGGACCGGCCATGTCGTCGGCGCGGTGGACGTCAGCGGCCCGGCCAGAACGGTCCACCCGACCACCTTGGCTTTGGTCGATACCGTCGCTCGACTGGCCGAGTCACGGTTGCGAGAAGTTCATCGGCAGCATCTGGACCGGTTGCGGTCGATCGCCGCGCCGATGCTCGCCCGGTTGCAATCCCCTGCTCTCGCCGTGGACTCCGACGGGTGGATTGCGGCGGTCGAGTCGGTTGCGTTGCGAGACCGCGTCCTGTTGCCGGACGACCTCGCCATCGGCCGGCGCTGGTTGCCCGAACTCGGGGTGTGCGACTTCGAGCCTCTACCCGGCGGCTGGCTTGTCCGTCCGTGCGGTTCAAGACCCGGCGAATCCGCCTCCGGCACCGGGATGGTCACGACCATCAGCATCAATCTGCGTGAGTCCCAACACCCTCGAGTCCACATACGCAGCGAAGTCGGCGAGTGGACGCACGAGCCCACACCCCGCCACACCGAGATCCTCTATCTGCTCGCGGTGCATCGAGAGGGCCGCAGCGCAGCCCAACTGGCTGTCGATCTGTTCGGGACCGGAGGACGCGACATCACCGCCCGGGCCGAGATGTCGCGTCTCAGAAAGCACTTCGCGGGAATCGTGCTGGCGCAGCCTTACCGATTCGACGAGAGAGCCGGAGTCGAACTCTTGCTTCCCGCCGACCTCGAGAACCTCCTGCCATACTCCACCGCTCCCGCGATCGTGCGGGCACGGCGCCCAGGATGGGCCAATACTCGACCGTGAGTGGCGCTCGATGAAGACCGGGCACCGTCCACCGTGTTAGTCAGGTACAGCAGTCGCAGTCGTGGCCCGATGCGCCACCCCTGTCGACTACCTTTGAGGGACAACATGTGTCGCCCTTCCAAGCGTTGACGCCCTCGCGCACTGCAATAACGGCAATGAGCAGGGCGGCGATCGGGTCTGCCCAGGACCAGCCGACGGCGCTGTTGAGCACCAATCCCAGTAGCACTATCGCCGAGAGGTAGGTGCACAGCAACGTCTGTTTGGAGTCGGCAACAGCGGTCAACGAGCCGAGTTCTCGTCCCGCCCGACGTTGCGCCCAGGACAAGATGGGCATGACGAGCACACTGGTGGCCGTCAGAACGATACCGACGACCGAGTGGCGGGCCTCTCCCCCGCCCGCCAAAGCGCGCAGTGCGTCAATGGTCACGTACAACGCGAGAGCAAAAAACGAGAAGGCGATGATGCGTAGGGCAGTCTTCTCGCGGTCCTCTGGTTTCTTGCCGGCGAACTGCCAGGCCACCGCCGCCGCGGACGACACTTCGATGATCGAGTCGAGACCGAAACCGATCAGGGCGACCGACGACACTCGTGCGCCCTCGCTGATCGCAACGATCGACTCGACCACGTTGTAGCCGATGGTGATCGCCACGAACCACTGAATTCTTCTGGCCAGCAACTGCTTACGCGTCACGGATACACCTTCAGCAGCGGCCCGCCCCGGCACACCCAGGTCCTGAGCCATCAGCAGCAGTTCTGTGTTGGAGCAGCGCCGCAGCAGTCGGGGTCCACCGCCAGCACCACACCGAGCAGATCATTCAGCGCCACACCGATTCTGGCGTCGGCCAATTCATAGCGGCTTCGCCGACCTTCCGGCACAGCAACCACCAGACCGCACCCCCGCAGGCACGCCAGATGGTTGGACAGGGTTTGGCGAGAGACGCCGATTCGGTCGGCAAGGTCTGATGGGTAGGCCGGACCATCCCGCAAGATCATCAACACCTCGGTACGGGTCACGTCCGAGAGTGCATAGCCGAATCGGGACAGCGCATCTCGATGCATCGCAGCGGTGGTCACCCACTGATAGTACATAGGATTCTGAATTCAGCGAAGCCTTGATCGATCCGCTCTCGCCGATTCGTATGCCCTACAGCGCGCTGCCGGCCACCCACTGCTCCCAGGGAATGCTCCAGTCACCGTTCTGCCATTGCTCCAACGGCGGGCCGCCGGTGTTGCGCACCTCGACAACATCTCCCGTCACCGACAGGTCGTAGAACCACCTGGCGTTGTCCGGGTTCAGGTTCAGACAGCCCGACGACATGTTCGTGTTGCCTTGTTGGGCGATGGTGTCCTCGAGTTGGTGCAGGTAGATCCCGTCATTGCTGATGCGGGTGGCGTAGTAGATGGTCTCGCGGTAGCCGAGCCGGGAGTTGACCGGAAGGCCATAGGTCGAGGAGTCCATGATCACCGGGTTGGCCTTGCTGAGAACGGTATAGACGCCTGATTGGGTCCAGAAATGGATGGTTTTGCCGTTGACGGTTTCGGTGCCGCCGCGGCCCATCGAGGTGGGCATCGTGCGTGCGAGTTGCCCGTTGACGTACACGCTGACTTGCTTGGTGGTGTCGTCGGCGATGGACACGTGGGAGTCGCCGATCGTGAATGAGCAGGCGGCGTTGTCCTGGCCGTAGAGCCCGTTTCCGAGGTCGATGCCGTACACGTCAGCGCGTGCTGTGACCCGCGTACCCGGCGCGTAATACTCACGAGGGCGCCAATGCACGTTCTGATCATCGAGCCAGCTCCACTGGCCTTCCACGGCGGGCTCGGTCTGGATCGACAAGCACCGTTGAGCGGCTGCCCGGTCGGGCACCGGTTCGTCGAAATGCACCACCGTCACGATGCCGATTCCGAACGTGGCGCCGTCGACCAGCGCATTACCACCGGTGGTGACAAAGGACGGCATGGTCAGATTGTTCGGCGCCAGGGTGCTGAACGAGCTCGAATGAGTACGGGTGCGGCCCTCGTCGTCACGCGTAGTCACCTGCAGTGCATACGTTTTGGTGTACCCCAGCGGCGTCTCGGGTTTCCACGCGGCCCGATCGGGTGTCATCACTCCCGGGACGACGCGGCCCTCGTTGTTCGTCATCACCACATCGACCAGAGTTCCTTGGGTCACCGAGACCAACACCGGACCCAGCGGGTCGAAGTTCGCCGCACCCGCGGCCGGTTCGAAGGTCACCACCGCCTCTGGAGGAGGCGCCGATGCGGACTTTTTCTGTGGGGAAGATCCGCCGTCCGTCGAGCACGCGGCCACCACAGCCGCCAGCGCACCTCCCCCGGCGATGAGCAGCCCGCGCCGACTGATCAGACCACCTTGATCCCGATGGCTTTCGACCACTCGACACACTCCTCCACGACGACTACCTACAGACTGCTGACAGTTTACGGATTCTTTAAGAAAACCGTCATCCGTCCGATCGGGCCCGGGGCCGGCGATCAGCCGAGGAGTCGACGTTTGGCCCGCTCGCGCGAGATCGGGCCGACATCTGGGTGGCGACCGGGGAGCACAGCCGCATGCTGCTGGCCGGGGCCTGGCCCACGCCGAGCTGCGAGGGCGTCTGTGATGACTCCCGTCGTGAAGGCGTAAACGGCTTTGTGGAGGACGTCGATCGCGATCTCTGACCGAGGCCACGTCTCCGGAGGGGCGCCGACACCCGTCGCGTTCTCCAAGATCTGGTCGTTGGTCAGGCGGACGACGGTGAACTTCGCCGACGCCACCGGGCCACGCAGACCGACCTCCGACATCACCGACCGGAGAACGCCCAGCGCCGCGGCCTGGCCGTAATGCATCGCCCAGTTCGCCCACACCGGTTGCTGGCCGGGCTTCTCGCCCAACCCGGTCAACCGTTCGAGCACCTGCGCCGGAACATAGGAACTCGGACGTCCCGTCAGTTTTTGTTCCAACTTCTCCCCGAGCGTCATCACGGCGCCTCCGACGGTGCCGGCGACCAATCCCTCGATCACAGAGTTCTTCAACATGCCCCCACGGGTACCCACTGGGCGCACGGCGAATCGGGCGAGACCACTTCCGCACCACGGTTGATGCCGACGCACAACGGCGAACAAGACTGTCGCGTGGCACGAGCACTCGAAGGGAGGTCGAGCGCGCAGATGCAGAGTTACGGTAGCGGTCGTGAACAGCTCCGAGACCCCGGACGATTCGCCGACACGGACGCCATCGTTCGACGACATCGCAGGGCGGGTCCGTGAGCTTTGCCTGGTCCACCCCGAGGTTCGCGAAGAGCAGGCGTGGGTGGGCCTCCGATGGTGCGTCGGCACCAAGACTTTCGCTCACGTCCTCGACATCGTCGACGGCCATCCTCCGGCTTACGCCACTGCTGCGGACACGGACGGACCCACGTCAGTCCTCATGTTCCGATCGGGCGGCGACGAACTCGAGGCCTTACGTCACGCCGGCGCCCCCTTCTTTGCCACATCATGGCGCCGTGACGAAATCGGGCTGATGCTCGGGCATGAGACGGATTGGGACGAAGTCGCCGAACTGCTGACCGAGAGCTACCTACTGCGCGCACCGCAGAGACTCAGGGGCGGCGGGCAGTAGTTGTCGCGCAACGTATGCCGGGCCGACAATTCATCTTCAGTCATCATCAGCCGCATCGAACTCGGCACGGGCCCTTTCGATGTCGGGCATGTGCGCGGTGGCCCACTGGAGGATGACATCGATGGGCGGGCGGAGCGTCTTTCCCAGCGGGGTGATCCGGTACTCGACCGCGACCGGTCGCGAGCTGAGCAGCACCCGTTCCACGATCCCGTTCCTCTCGAGCTTGCGAAGCGATGCGGTGAGGGACTTCTGGGTGACAACCGGAATCAATCGCCGCAATTCGTTGAAACGACGTGGGCGCTCACAGAGCTCGTTGAGGACCGCCAACGACCACTTGTCGAGCACCTGGTCCAGCAGTTCGCGGTGTGGTGCGTTGACCGTGAGTTCGGCCGCCGAGGTATCCGTCATGAAACCTGGTCTCCTTGAAGTGTCCTTGATGTACCAGGTATCAAATTTATACCCACCCCGACAAGCACCAGGAGGGAAACATGGCCGTCGATTACTCCACCCCCGCAGGCATGACCCAACCGACGCCTTACCACCACGTCGCAGTGGGCACCGGGTCACGGCACGTGCACGTCAGTGGTCAGATCGCCCGCCTCGCCGACGGAACGCCGGTAGCTCCCGACGACCTGGCCGGACAGGTCGAGCAGGCTCTGCGCAACACAGCGACAGGATTGGCTGGTGCCGGTGCCACCTTCTCGGACGTGCTACGGCTGACGTTCTATGTCACGCACTGGACGCCAGAAAAGATCACCGGGTTCATGGCTGGAGTCGAGCGCGTCTCTGCCGAGATCGGATTGCCGCAACCGATGCCGCCCGCCTCACTGATCGGGGTCGACTACCTCTTCGAACCCGGCGTCCTTGTCGAAGTCGAGGCCACCGCCATCCTCGACTGACGGGCGGCACCGATTGCCGATGGTGTGGGTACTAGCCGTTGGCGTGGGCAGCAGACTGCCCGACAACGGCATTGGTGTCACCGATCAGTCGGCGTAAGAACGCTTCCTGCTCCTGCCTCCCATGCCTCGCGGCGCGCTCGGTGCCGCCCGGAATCAGCCTGAACCATGCAGTGCGTGCAAGATTGATCGGTATTCTCACGGCCGGGTACCACGGAGGGACCCAGGCAGGCAGCCCAAGGCGTTTCATCGCCGCCGGTCCCAGAAACGCGCTGGTCACCGACAGGTGCTGGGCGCGGGCAATGCGGCCGCGCACGCCCGGCAGGTTCGGGTAGTTCCAGGACAACGGATCGTTCATCATCGGTAGCGCCATCTGTCGGCTGGTGTCATCGGGATTGGTGATCGCGGCGAGGCAGTGATGCAACAGCGCCACCCCATCGTGGAAGCTGCGTGGCAGCCAGTGCTCCTCTACCCCGATCAACCACCCGACGTACCGGGTCAGGTGGGCCGCAGCTTCCATATCGCTGCGCGAGGGAATGAGACCGAAGGCCATGCCACCTGCGATCGGCGCCAGCAATGCGCCCAAAAGAGTTGCGGCCATGTCGGTTTGGTTGATAGGGATACCCCACTCATCGGTGCACCAATCGGGCATCGCACCCACGTGCCTGCGCACGACGGAGTGGATGAGGCGCACGTGCACAGTGGATTGATAGCCCTGCCCGAACTTGGCCATGCCGTGGTCGCCCGAAATGTCCATGGCCCACTGGAGTGTCTCTGCGAAACGTCGGGCAGGGCCGGTTTCGAGCGCACCGGTACGAATGAGCGTCTTGTTGAATCCGGACGCGAGGTAGCCCCCTAAGAACGACACGTCTCGCGAGAAGTACAGCGAATCAGTACCACCTGAGCGATAAACCCTCTCTCCGTGCCGCAGGAGACCGTCGTCAACCCAGTCAGGCGTGTCTTCGACCATCTCGAAAAAGAGCCGAAGGGGCGGCGGCGCATCCGGCATGGTGTCGATCCCGGTACGCAGGGCCTGGTCGAAGAGTGGCCGCGTGTCCGCCATGCCGTCGGCGTACATCCAGTCGACGAGACGGTCCATCGGGTCATCACCGATCAGCAACGATTCGCCCAACGCGCCCCACCTTTGGGGAGTGGGGCTCCCTATCCTCAGCAAGCGGGCGAACGGGCCGAGTCCCGGGCCTTTACGGGGCTTGCGGGGATGCCGGGTGGGTACTGCTGCTGATGGTGTCATCGGAATTGTCCTCCGGTGATGCGGCGATGCCGTACTTGATGAGGGGCACGAGAGTTGTGCGAACGAACCGACGGGCTTGCTCGTGGTCGGTGAAGTCGACGCTCCCCCCGCTTCCGGGAGTGAGCATCAGTGAATGTGAGAGTCGGGCAACCAGTTCGGCGATCGGCCTCGGGTCGTAGCGGGCAATGACCCCAGCCTGTTGGGCGTGGTCGAGGAGCCCGACGATGTAGTCGATGCCGATACCGACGAGCCGCTCGCCCTGCACGGTGTAAAAGGTGAGGGCTTCTTCGGGCGCGACACGAAGGAGCTGTGTCACCAACGTGTGGATGCGGGTCTGCAGCAGCACGTGAAGCACTGTCTCTTCGATCTGGGCGTCGACCCCTGGCGCAGTCGTCGCGATTGCCGTGACCTCGGCCAACATTCGGCGCGTCTCGCGCTCGAGCACCGCCTCGATCAGATTGTCTTTGCCCACGAACCGGCGGTGAATCGTGGCCCTGTTCATCCCGATTCGGCGGGCAATGTCTTCCAGACTCGCCCGACGAATCCCTACCTGGAGGATCCGGTCGAGCGTGGCGTCCATGATCTTCTCGTCGACTTCGTCGGGCTCTACCGTCATGTAACGACTCTACAAACCGTGTTGCATTGCGTCGACTACCCGGAGACGTCACGGGATGTCCAATACGTTCGGCAACCCCGCGCGCCATCGGTCGCGATCCAGTTGACGCGCGCCGTCGAACTCGGCGATCGTGCTGTGCTGCCACAGCCGTGCCCGTGAGGCGTTTGATCCCGACGCATCGAGCACTGCGTTCGCCGCATTGCGGCCGCCCTCGTTCGCGCTTTCCATTGTCGCGAGATCGATCTGGCTGCGGCAATAGTCACCGGCCAGGAACAGGTTCGGTATCCCGGTGCCCGCATTGGGCCGGTTGTCCCAGGAGCCGGCCGTGTTGATCAGCAACGGGTCCTCGTTCGTCAGTGCACGGGTCTGTGGATTCCAACCGATACCCGGATCGAGGAACCAGCCCTTCAAGTTTGCGTCGGTCAATTTGTCTGGCAACAACAATCGACCCGACTGCGTGGTCACGACCTGGTGCCAGGTCTCCCGGGCTATCTCTTCTGGGCTGCACTGTTTGGCGGTCTTGCCGGTCAACGATCCTGGCGTGTTCCACTCGGAGATGTCCACCGACAAGATGTCGCGGACCGTGCCGTCCCCGTAGTCGCGGGCGATGTTGCGGCCATGCCAGAACTGGCCCTGCTGAATGCCGGTCAGCCGCCACGGCGATTCGATGAACCCTATGTGCCCCGGAGCGATGGACTCATTGATGTCGAGGTAGAACTGGATGCCGGTCATCCAGTCGGAGAACAACTTCGAGATCCGCTCGAGCGAGGGATCAAGATTCAGCACGTCCGGCGCCAAGAGAGGAACCACCTTCTCGGGCGGCACTGCCAACACGAACCAATCTGCGGGCACCTCTGTCGGACGGCCGCTTGCGTCGGTCATCCGAGCCGATGCGATTCGTCCGTCCGCGGTGGTCAGCGACCGCAGTGTGCTACCCATTTCGAACCGAACGCCCATACCGCGCAGGTGCGCCACCCATGGGTCGATCCACGCCTCGTTCGTGGGCGCATTCAAGACCATGTCCGGGTAGCCCTGCGACCCGCGGTTGATGATGTTCAGGAGGAATGCTTCGGCCATGTTGCAGATGGTTCGGGCGCTGGCAATGTTCTCCTTCGCCGCAACCAGAGTCCTGGTGACAGTGGAGATCACCCACAGATAGTTCGGATGGGCGTTCTCGGCGCGGGCGAAATGGGCAAATGTCTGGTACTCATATTGACCGAACCGCCGCTCGTCGCAGCTGGTGAAGTACACCAGCAACCTCTGTGCCAGACCCAGCAGGTCCAGATAGGGCAGCCGCGGCGCGTAGATCAACCCGCCGAGCAGCGACTTGACCAACCGTTCCGGGTGAGCAGCCAGACCGATCGCGTTGAAGTCCAAAGCGAACGGCGCAGTGATCTCAGGGCCGTTGTACGCCCCCGTGGCGGTCAGGGCCGGCACCAGATTGTCGCGAACCCCGTTTGGATTGCCACGGAACGGTATTCGCCGCATCGTGTCCGGAACAGCCTGATAGAAGCCAGGAAAGAAGCGAAACCCGTGCTCACCGGGCAGGGGTTTTCGCCCACCACCGAACGGCATCGTGGTGGCATCCATGCTGCGAGCTTTGCCGCCGAGCGCGCGCCGTTCGTACACGGTGACCTCGTAGCCGCGTTCGGCCAGTTCATGGGCCGCGGTCAACCCCGCGATACCTCCACCGAGAACGGCCACCCGGCGATCGGTGGGCGGAGTGGCCCACGCCTGCCCCAGGCCCAGATGTCCAGCCGCAGCCGTGCCCGCCACAGCCGCGGACCCCATCGCCATCCCGCGCAACACCGCGCGGCGAGAAACCCCCGAATTGTCCATGTCATACGCCTTCGTAGGCCAGGGACACGCGGACCATGCATCTAGATCCAACACATCCATGGGAAGTCAATGCCACAACTATAGATACACTGTTGCATCGTTCAGTACTGGGAATTGCCCGAACACCGAAAATCAGCCCACCGGCGCGACCGCCACCTCACCGCACGATAGTGCCATTCATGATTGTTACAATTGCTACTGACATGGTCTGGCCGATGAAAGGTACCGATGACCCACACCTCACCCTGGATGACTCCTGATCTCGAAGCTTTGCGTGGACTGATCAAGTCGTTCCTCGACAAGCACGTCATCCCGAACACCGAGAAGTACACGTCGCAACACCATGTGGATCGCGATCTGTGGAACCAGGCCGGCGAATTGGGCCTGCTGTGCATGTCGATTCCAGAGGAGTACGGCGGCGGCGGCGGGACGTTCGCGCACGAGGCGGTGTTGATCGAAGAGCAAGCGCGAGCGGGTGATTCGTCGTGGGGCGTGAGCTTGCACAACGGGATCGTCGCCCATTACCTGCTCGAGTACGGATCAGAGGAGCAGAAGCAACGGTGGTTGCCGAAGATGGCAACGGGCGAGGTTGTCGGCGCCATCGCGATGACAGAACCCGGCACGGGCTCCGATCTGCAGAACATCTCGACCAAAGCGATCCGCGACGCAGACGAATACGTGATCGACGGGTCCAAGACGTTCATCACAAACGGATCGCAGGCCGACCTCATCATCGTGGTGGCCAAGACCGACACCAGCAAAGGCGCAGACGGCATCTCCTTGATTCTCGTCGAGGGTGACCGGCAGGGTTTCCGCCGCGGCCGGATTCTGGACAAGATCGGGCAGCGCGGACAGGACACGTCGGAATTGTTCTTCGACAGCGTCCGGGTACCGACCGCGAACCTCCTGGGGACCGATGAAGGATTGGGCTTTGTCCAACTGATGCAGCAGTTACCTCAGGAGCGGTTGATCATCGCAGTGGCGTCGGTCGCCGGGATGGAGTCTGCCGTCGCCCAGACACTGGCCTACACCAAAGAGCGGACGGCGTTCGGCCGCCCAATTTTCGGGTTCCAGAACACCAAGTTCAAACTCGCCGAAGCCGCGACGGAGACAACGATTGCCCGCGTCTTCATCGACGACTGCATCTGCAAACACCTCGCCGGCAACCTCGACATCCCCACAGTGGCCATGGCCAAGTGGTGGACCTCGGACCGCGCGATGACAGTGCTCGACGACTGCATGCAACTCTTCGGTGGATACGGCTACATGAGCGAGTACCCCATCGGCCGCATGTGGGCAGATGGGCGGGTTCAGAAGATCTACGCCGGCACCAACGAGATCATGAAGGAGATCATCGCGCGCTCACTATGATTCAGCTCTCGGCTTGTGAAAGTCCTTGTTCGAAGCTGAACACGCCGGTCGGGTCGTACTGCGCTTTGATCGCCTTCAATCGTTCGACGCCGGATCCCCAGTAGGCGGTTTGCCAGTCGGCCATGTCGGCGTTCGGGACGTTGCTGTACGCCCCGGAAACGTAGGGTGCCAACGCTTTCGTGAAGTCGTCCACCCACGACAAGCACACTGTCGTCAAAGAATCCGCCGACGCGGCCTCTGCTCCCCTAGTTCCCCACCCGGCACCGGGCTCGGCGTAGAAGATCGCGTTGCGATGCGCGAATACCGACCCACCGGACGGCTCGGTCTGGGTCACCGCGCCCCCGAAGGCGTTGGTGAAGTAGTTGCACTCTGCAGTCGGAGCAGTCGCGATGTACTGACAGACCAGGTCGATCGCTTCCGGCGGAAACGGTTCTGAGATGAACTGGGACTGGAACTTCCAGTTGGCCGGCTCGTCCTCGGTCGGAATCTGGAATGCCGTGTAGGTGTCGACCCAACTCGCGTCCGACGTTGTCACCTCTGGCGCACCGACGGACAGGATCGGACCGAGCAGTTCCAACGCCTCGTGTGGTGTCCCCGATGCCAGAACACCCAAGAGTTGGACCTGTTCGCTGTTGATCTCGATCTGACTGGTGAGCCGGTTGTCTGTCGTCGGGGCCGAGCGCTGCCACGCATCGAACACAGCGTGCAGGTGGTCGAGACCAGACCATGTGGCGGTGACGTAGATCGTCTGCGTCAGCGGATGGACGCGGTAGGTCAACGACGTCACGATCCCGAAGTTGCCGTTGCCTGCACCACGTAGCGCCCAGAGCAGATCCGGGTTACTCGTCTCGTCGACCGTGATGACCTCTGCACCTCGGTCATTGTCAGCGACGACTATCTCGGCTGCCAACAAGTTGTCCGATGCCATGCCGAGGTAGCGCGTCAACAGACCGAAACCGCCTCCGAGCGTGGCGCCGACCAGTCCGACCGTGCCCTCGGTTCCCGTCGGTGCCGCAAAACCCGCACGCCCCAATGCAGTCACGGCTTCGAGTTGGTTGAGCCCGGCGCCCACCGTCGCCGTCTGTGATTCCGCGTTCAGCGACACCGATTTCATCTCGCTGACATCGATCACGATGCCGTCGTCGACGCTCGACCAACCCTCGAGGCAATGTCCCCCGCTACGTACCCGAAGCGAAACAGCGTTCTGCCGTGCCCATGTGAGCGCATTGACGACGTCGTCGGTCACCTGCGGATACACGACAACCTGGGGCGTTTGGGTGAACAGCAGGTTCCATCCGGAACTCGCCTCTTGATACTGCGGGTCCCCGGGGCGCACGATTCGGCCGGTCAGTTCCGCCGGCCCGGACACCCGTTTGCTCACTCGGTCACCTCGACAACCGCGTCGACAGCGTCGCCACCGGCAGGTTCGGTCTCGAGCACCTCACGGTTGAAGATCATCATCTTGGCGAAGTACACGCCACCCAACAGGATCAGGCCGGCGACGATCACGTTCGACGAGGTGGAGTCACCTGGAGTGACCAACACGAACAGCGCGAAGGCGACCCAGATCAAGGCTGCCACGGCAATCGGTAGTTCGAAGCGGCCGAGGCTGAACCCGTCCTCTTTTCTATCCAGCCGCTTGCGCACCACCAGATAGAGCACAACGATGGCGCCGTAGATGAGCGCAGGCAGAAGTGTCGAGGCGGTGATCAGCTTGATCAGCGCGTCTCCGGGCAGCACGACCAACAAGACGACACCGACGACCAGGATGAGGAGGGTGGCCGGTACCGGGGTCTGGGTGCGGGGATTGACCTTACGCATCAGTCCATGTGCCGGGAACCGTTCATCACGGGCCATCGCGAACACCTGACGTGAGCACGCCGCCATCACCACCATTCCGGCGCCGAAGATCGCAAAGACGATGGCAGCCAGCAGGATCCGTTCCATCACCGGACCGAGTTGGTCTCGGATGATCGCTGCGACCGGCGACCCACTCTTACTGATCGCGTCCACATCGTCGATCGCTACGGTCAGCGCGAGCAAGAACAAGAACCCTGCCACCCCGGCGGCGAGCACGGAGGCAACGATCGCGCGCGGCACACTTCGGAACGGATCCTTGGCCTCCTCGGCGAGATTCGCCGCCGAATCGAATCCCACCAGCGTGGTGAGTCCCATCAGCATTCCGGCCATCAGTCCGCCGCCGATGGCGAAGTAGTTGCTGTCGCCTTCGGTGATTCCCCGCGACGTCAGGTTGCTGACCTCACCGCTACCGGTGAACACCACCACCGCTGCCAGTGCGACAACGAGTATCGCGACGATCGCGAGCTCGACACCGACAGCACCCGAGGTGATCAAGCCCAGCAAGCGGGTTGAGGCAATCACCAAGACAGCTTGAATCATCATGATGATCACCGTGATGATGCGGGCCGTGTCCTCGTTCGGCTCCATCCCCACCAGCGGCATGAACGCCTGACTGGCCAGCGCACTGTCCATTGCGACGACTGCCGTCGCCAGGTACCAGAAGGTCAACCAGCCGAACAGCCAACCGACCTTCGGGTTCGCCAGCCTCGATGCCCACTGGTAGGACGAGCCGCTCAACGCGATCCTGGCCGCGAATTGAGCGACCACGAGGGCAACCAATGTCTGGCCGACTGCCGCGATCAGCCACAGCCAGATTCCAACCGGGCCAGCGGTGACCAGCACTTCTCCGTACGTTGCAAAGACTCCCACCGCCACGGAGATGAACGCGAAGGAGATCGCGAACACCTGGAATCCGCCAAGAGTCCGCTGCAACTCGGGACCGGAATCCTGTGGGGGCAAAGAGCTGTCGGCCGATGATTCATCTGTGAGGGGTGTGGGCACGCGAAATACCTCGATCGTTGTACGGAGGGCATCCCGTGCCTGCTGGTCGGAACGTCGGAACAACGCTAACCCGGATTAAGCAGCCTCGCGCTGAAACTTGCAGTAATGGGTATCTCTGTCTCAAACGACGTGTGTCTTGCCCGGTCGACCCAGGACTCAAAGATCGTCGATCAAAACGATTCCATCCTGGATGGCGCGTGCCACCAGAGCCGCTTTGGTGGGTGCACTTCGTCCGACGTCTCTGTACTTGACTCGAATGCGGGTGAGGTGTGTGTTGACCGTACCGAGCGAGATGCACAACCTCTGTGCAACAGACGATTTGGAGTCGAGTGCCAGCCACGCTCGCAGCACTTGAACCTCTCGATCGGACAGGCCAGGCGAGGGATAGGTGGGGGCAACGGGCATGGCTCGCGCGGTCACGGCCCGGTCCGGCAGAGGCATCTGACGCTGCCGAAGGCGCGCCAGCGCCTCTTCACGGGTCGGGCGATGCCCCGCTCTGGGCCGACCGGGGTTACCAAAGTGGTTGCGCGGTAACGTCATCTGACACTCCCTTCCGTACGTGGCGCCGATCTTCGACGACCACCACGGACGAGTACACCCGGACCATCCCGCTACCGATCCCAACAAATCAGACGGCTCTGCCGGCTGCCTAAGCGCCGCCTGGACGACAGATACTGCACAGCTGTGCAGTATAGGATAGGTTGGCATCCGACCGAACCGAACCATGGCCGCGGACAGGACAAAGCGTGAACACCGTTTCTTCGTTTCGCGCACGCGAATCTGCACGAACCATTCACAGTGTCGACGACACACCGTCGACCCAACGCACAACACTCTCTTGCGAACATCGAGCAATGCTGTTGGTACTGCCCGTCGTCGTGGGATGCGTCATTGTTCTCATCGCATTGGCACACTGACGATCGGTACCTGGCGGTGGAGACAGAGAGAGTGGGATAGGTGAACTCAGGCGCTGCCGATTCGCCGCGACGACGCGGAGCCGGCAAACAAGCACTGATGACTGCAACACTGCAGTTGATCGGCGAGCGAGGCCTCAACGGCTTCACCTTGCGCGATGTCGCCGAGCGGGTCCACATGTCCGTCGGCTCCACCACCTACCACTTCACCGATCGCGACCAGCTGCTCCGGGCCACCTTGCATCAGTTCTCGAGTTCTGTGGTCGAACGATGTGAGACCCTCATCGCGCAGTGGGACAGCGAGCAATTCACTCCGGAGCAACTTCTCGAGTCGATGCTCGGTGAACTGACCAACCTCTTCGCCGACACCGGTGCCTCGCTCGCGCAGCTCGAGCTCTACGTCGCCGCCTCACGGCGTCCCCACCTGGCAACTGCCGCAGCCGACTGCATCGCCGCATATTGCAATCTCATCGAGCACGCGCTCACCGCTGCAGGGGTCGATCCCGCGGCGGCGTCCGCCAGAGCACCTCGAATCGTCTGCTACCTCGACGGTCTCACCCTGCAGAGTGCCGCCACCGGAACACCTATGACGCTGCCGGCCCACGCCGAGACCACTCTCTGGATTCTCGCCACCACAGACGCATGAACCCCACCAACTTCATCCCCGGCACAGTCGCGGAGGGCACATAGCCACCCACCACCCCCGACGGGGACGATCCTGGTGCAGATGGGCCGGCGGCCCGCCACGATCCCTAGCGCTTTGGCAGGTCGACCATCCGCAGGAGTACGTCGACCGTTGCCCGGTTCTCGTCCTCACTGCTGGGATGGCTGAGCATGCTCTCGATGACAAAGACGATCACACGGGTCATCGCCTCCACGTCGGCGCCGGGTGCTCCTGACTGGGTCAGCTCGGACGCAATCCACCCTTCCCATGTCGAGTGAAAACCGCTGTGCCAGCTGTCGATATCGACTGAATGAGATGTGCGCACATGGACGGTGTCCACCAGCCGGTGGTATCGGGTGAGCTCTCGGACCGCCCAGAGGATGCGGTCGCCGAGCGGCCGCCGGCTCAAGGCCGCAAAGCGGGTGAGGGTCTCGGCGTGCACTTCGTCGAGAACCGCGATCAGCAGCTGGTCCTTGTCCCGGAAGTACCAATAGATGGTGTTCGCTGTCACGCCCGCCGCGGTCGCGATCTTTCCCATCGTTGTGTTGTCGTAGCCCTCGTCGACGAACAGTGACGTGGCCGCAGCGATGATCTCGGCCCGCTTCTCAGCCCGGTCAACAGGCGCACGGTTCCGGGGCATGCCGGAATCCTATCTTGATTACCGTTCAAGGCGTTGCTACCGTCTTCTTGAACGCTGATCAAGAATGCGGTCGGTGTGTTCTACACACAGCCGCATCCCCACCCGAAGGACTTGCCATGCCTACTGATGCGTCCACCGCGGGTTTCGGCTACTCGCGCACCGACGAATGGTTCGACTCCGAGGGCGTGCGATGCGCGGCGGCCGTTTTCCGTCCGGCTGCTGCCACCGCCGAGACGCCTGCAGTGGTGATGGCTCACGGATTCGGCACTCCCCGCGCCGTGCGGCTTTTCAACTATGCGGACGTCTTCGCCCGCGCCGGATACGTGGTTGTCGTGTTCGACTACCGGCACTTCGGAGACAGCGAGGGCGAGCCCCGCCAGCTCCTCGACATCACCAAGCAGCATCAGGACTACCGCAACGCCATCGCCTACGCTCGGTCGCTCGACGGTGCCCGTGCCCGGCGGATTGTCGGTTGGGGGACCTCGTTCGCAGGGGGCCACGTGCTCTCACTTGCGGGCAACGGCGAGGACTTCGCGGCCGCTATCGCACAGGTTCCCCACGTCAGCGGCCCCGCGGCGGTGCGGGCAACCGGTCTGCGCAACACTCTCCGAGTCCTCCCGTCCGCCGTCATCGACCAGACGCGGGCGCTGCTGAAGCGGTCACCGCGCTACATCAATTCAGTCGGTCGACCCGGCGACGTCGCCGTCATGACATCGCCTGACGCGATGGACGCACGAGACCGACTCATTGTTGAGTCGGGACTGAACATCAGCGATTATCCCGAAACCGTGGCCGCCCGAATACTTCTCAAGATCGGCCTCTATTCCCCGGGGCGCACAGCTGCTGCGATCACATGCCCCACGCTGATCCAGATCATGTCCGATGACGCCGTCACCCCGGCCTCTATCGCCCAGAAAGTGGCGTCAAAGATCCCGCGCGCAACAGTTCACGTGCATCGCGGCGGTCACTTCGACCCCTACGTGGAGCCGCTGTTCCCGACTGTGGTCGACGAGCAACTCTCGTTCCTGAAGACGGCGGTGCCCCTCGCGCACCCGAAAAGTGAAGGCGCCACAAACTGAGCATGGTCTACCTCCCGGTTACTGACTGACCACCGGGAGGTGACAACACGGCATTGCCGCCGACGGCGGCTGCTCAGCCGGCGCCCAGGAGCTGGCTCATCTGCGAGTAGAACGCGGCCGGGTCTCCGGCCAGTGATGCCTTCACCATTGCGGTCCAGTCGTCGACGATCACCTCGATCAACCCGTCGGTCAGTCCGTCGAGTGAGCGGCGCGGCACGTCGCGGGGATCGATCTTGGGCCCGTCATACCCGGCGGCGATGTCCGTGTCGGCTGCGCCCAAAAGGACACCTTGAACAAACGTCCCTTGCGATGAAAGCTCGAGCCGCACACCGTTTGTCATGTTCCATTCAGCCGACTTGGCAGCAGAATACGACCCGCTGCCGGGAGCGGTGAACCACGACAGGGCAGACAAGACGTTGACGACCGCACCACCTCCCTGCGCGGCCAGCACGGGGGCGAACTCCCGGATCACGTCCAGCGTGCCCCAAAAGTGCGTGTCCATCTCGCGGCGGATCTCGGCCAGGTCACCGGTCACCAGAGGCGCGCCGGTGGAGATCCCCGCGTTGTTGACGAGCACCGTGACATCGTTCGCGGCCGCTGCCGCGGCGACGACGGACTGGTGGTCGAGCAGGTCGAGCCGCAACGGCACCACCCGATCGTCGGCGAACTCCAAGGTCTCGGGGCGGCGGGCCGTCGCGTACACCTTGCCCGCTCCACGATCGAGGAGTTCGAGTACGTACTGACGGCCGATTCCGCGATTTGCGCCGGTGACGAGTGCGATCTGGTTGGTGATGTCCATGGGGACCATGCCTTCTACGAGAAGTTCTTTGTTCTTGGGATCGGGCCACATCTGCCCGACATCGGGTACTGTAAAACTTCACGTTGACGTCAAGGGCAAGTCTGTTCGCTGATAGCTCGATCACAGGAGGCGAAGGTATGCGAATCGGAGATGTCGCAGTCCGCGCAGGAGTGAGCACCCGAGCGCTGCGCTATTACGAAGAGCAGGGACTGCTCGAGTCCGAGCGCACCGCGAGTGGTCAACGCACCTACCCGGAGTCCGCCATCGAGCGCGTGAAGCTGATCCAGCAGTTCTTCACCGCCGGCCTGTCCAGCCGAGTGGTCCTGCAATTGCTGCCGTGCGTCGACAGCGGCACGGCCTCCCCCGAAATCTTCGATGTCTTGGCATCCGAACGCGACCGCATCACCGCAGCCATGGCAGACCTGGCCGCCGCCCGCGACGCCCTCGACCAGATGATCCACATTGCCCACCACCCGACGCCTGAGCACTGTCCGGGCCTACGTGAAACCCCATGGGAGCCTACGATTCCAGCGGCAACGGCGGCGCCCCAGTTCGCTAGTACACGCCGCGCACGGCTTTGTGCCTCGCGCCCGTGTTCAAACACGGGCGCGAGGCGCAAGAACGTGCGGGAGCTGCATACTGGGGGAATCCGGAGGGTCACTCGAATGCTTCCCTGACGACGCACACATCATCGGCGAATAACAATACTTCGCGCGCCGAATACGCCAACGCGGCATTTCCACGACGTCAACTACTGTTCCCCGTGCGTCCTCTCGTCGTATTCGCATTTGCGCCGGTTAAAGACACTGGCGGTGCTAATCTCCGGCCATGAATGTACGCGGTGTCCAAACACCCAAAGGTTCTCTCTGGCAAAGAAAATCAGCTATCGCGATGTCGCTGCTGGTCAGTATTTCCGTAGTGGCGGCCGGCTGCAGTAACAGCGACTCGGCGAGCGAGACGTCGTCGACCACCACTGCACCCAGTTCGACAGGCGAAAGCAGCGGCGACATCGACGGCCAATTCGGCATTCCGGAGTTCTATGAACCCCCGTCCCCGCTGCCCAGCGGCGAGCACGGTGAGCTGATTCGCAAAGAGGAGGTCGATGCGCCCGAAGGGGCACGGGCCTGGCGCATCCTCTACCTGTCCGAGCTGCACGACGGCACACCCGTTGCGGTATCAGGTTTTGTGGTCGCACCGGAGGGCGCCGCGCCCGAGGGTGGACGAAAGGTTGTCGCCTGGGCGCACGGCACCGAGGGCGGCGGCCGCAACTGTGCCCCGTCACTGGCGCCCAAGCCGGCCGTCGACCTGACCGACTACTTCACGTACACCAGCACGTTGCAGCAGGATGCGGGCGTGCCCGCACTCTCCGAAATGCTCGCCGCCGGATACGTCGTCGTGGCAACCGACTACCAGGGGCTGGGCACTCCGGGCATCCAGCAGTACACGGTGCTCGAATCGGAATCGAACAACGTCTGGGACTCGGTCAAAGCCGCGCAGAAGATCGACGAGACCGGCGCCGGCGACGACATGGTGGTTCTCGGCTGGTCGCAAGGCGGCGGAGCATCGGTGTGGATGTCACAGAACCAGGACTACGGCGCCCCGTTGCGATTGCTCGGCACCGCGGGCCTGGCCCCCGCGGCCGACAACGGCCCTCAGTTCGCCAGACAGGTCCCACCGGGACCGAGCAACGCGACATCGCCCGCGCACGCAGTTGCACTGCAGTTGAACGTCTTCCGCGGTCTGGCTGCTGCCTACCCTGAACTGAAGGTGTCCGACGTGGTGACCAAGGCCGGCGAAGAGGCCATGGTCGGTGCAGCGCAGCAGTGCATCAACCATCTCGCCTACGTCATCAACTCGAACCTCACAACGCCGCCAGGCGAGACTCTCCTCAACCCCAACATCCCGGCAGATTGGCAGCAGCGCCTCAACGAGAACACCGCCGGCTACAGCGCACCCAAGGTTCCGGTACTGGTGATGCAAGGCACCGCGGACACCGTGGTCAACCCCAACGGCACCACGCAATACATCGCGCGCGCATGTGGATTCGGCCAGCCGGTCGAATACACGATGTACGAGGGTGCCACGCACCAGACCATTCCGAACGACTCGAAGTCCGAGTACCTGACATGGTTCGCCGACCGGTTCAACGGTGA
This sequence comes from Williamsia sp. D3, assembly GCF_000506245.1. NCBI lineage: Bacteria > Bacillati > Actinomycetota > Actinomycetes > Mycobacteriales > Nocardiaceae > Williamsia > Williamsia sp. D3. The sequence goes on from NZ_AYTE01000014.1 coordinate 95,724, forward strand.
TCCGGCACCGTCGAACTGCGCGCCCCCCGGAAGTCCGCAGACTGCGCCGTCGCCGATCCCGACGCCGGCGCCGCTCATCCCGGCACCGACGGCCCCCTCGGCACCGGCACCAACTCCGTAGCCAGAACCGGCAGTTGCCGGCTTCTCCGGGGTCCGTCAACCTACGGTTGACGATTCCAAGCCGTCAACCTACGGTTGACGACATGACTACTCCAGCTCCCGTAAAACAAGTTCGCCTCGACGACCTGATCGAGGCCATCACCAAGGTGCACAGCGACACCCTCGAGCAACTGTCCACCGCAGTACTCACTGCCGATCATCTCGGAGATGTCGCCGACCACCTGATCGGGCACTTCGTCGACCAGGCGCGGAGATCGGGCGCGTCCTGGACCGACATCGGCGCCAGCATGGGCGTCAGCAAACAGGCAGCGCAAAAGCGCTTCGTGCCCAAGCCCGCATCAACGCCCGCCCTCGACCCCAGCCAGGGGTTCAACCGATTCACACTGCATGCCCGAAATGTCGTGGTCAGCTCGCAGGAAGAAGCGCGCGCTCTCAATCACGCCGAAATCACTACGCATCACCTGGTTTTGGGTCTCGTCGGCGACTCCGACTCGATGGCTGCGAGAACCCTCACCGGAGTCGGTGTATCGCTGGATGCCGTGCGCGCGACCGTGATGGGCACACTTCCCGATACATCGTCGGACTTACCGGCCCTCATACCGTTCGACACGTCGGCCAAGAAGGTTCTCGAACTGACGTTCCGGGAAGCGCTGCGCTTGGGCGCCGACAATGTCGGGACCGAGCACATTCTGCTCGCACTGTTGGAGCACGAGAACGGCGACGGCCCCCTGTCCGGACTCGAGCTGACGAAGGTCGCTGTGGAGACGCAACTGACGACACTCTTGTCGGTGTCGGAGAACGAATGACCTTATAGCGCAACCATTCTGGGTGACCGGACTGGCGACTCCGCGCATCTACTCGTGGGGTGGCTCGCCGGTCACCATGTGGTCGGCGTGATTGATTCCTTCGAGAATCAGTCGGGTCAGGTGCCCGTCGACGATCCGGTAGATGACCCGGCGGCCTTCCTTACGGGTACTGACCAGGCCGCTGAAGCGCAGCTTGGCCAGATGTTGGCTCACAGACGTCTTGGAGCTTCCGGTCTGTTCGATGAGAGCGGCGACATCAGCCTCACCGCGGGTCAGGATCCACAAGATATGCAGGCGAGTCGGATCGGCCAGCATGCGAAAGGTGGCGGTCGCAGAGTCCAGGCGCTGACGATCGGGCGCTCCGGGATGGACCAGGCTGGCGGTAGATGCTTTGGTCACCGGCTTCATCACATCTACCTTCCTGCAGACACCACCTCGAGTCGCGCCGGCCAGATCCGGGCAGCGACCAATGCTGCGAGTGTAGCGAGCACCGTTGATGCCAGCGATGCGCTGACCTGTCCGATGTGCGCACCGACCCACCCGGCCAGCGGGTAGGTCAGAATGAAACAGGCATGTGACAGCGAGAATTGCGCAGTGAACACCGACGACCGATTCTGCTCGTCGGAGTAACCACGCAACAGGCGCGCAGACGGCGTCGTGATCAGCGAGGTCCCCGCACCCAGCACGATCCAGACTGCGCCCAGCACAATCCATCCCGCTGTCGTGGGGGGTGCAATCACCAGAACCAGCGTCGTGACCGCCAACCCCGCAGCCACCGTCGCCGATCCGGTCATCATCACCCGGCGATCAGACAACGAGGCGAGCAGTCGAGGCAGCACCAGCGCCATCGCCATGGAGCCGGCACCAAAACACCCCAGCGCCAACGCAACTCCGATGTTCGACCCGCCCAGCAGGTCGCGCACGTACATCACCGTGTTGACCACCACCAGCGCGGTCGCCGCAGCGACCACCATGTTCAGAGCCAACAACCCGCGCAAGACCGGGCTCGCAGACATCACCCGCGCACCGAGTGTCATCCGGTCGACCAGCCGCAGCGATCGATCAGCCGGGATCGTCCGCGGCACCACCGTCGAGATCACCAACAACGCCGACGCGACGAACCCAGCAACAGTGCCCAGGAACAGGAAGTTGTAGCTGACCACCGTCAGCAGCGCTGCCGCCAGCACCGGGCTGACCAGCGATTCGAGGTCGTAGGCGAGCCGCGACAACGACAAGCCTCGTGCGTAGTCGTCTTCTTTGACCAGGACGGCCGGAATGATCGACTGAAAAGCCGGCGTGAACGTCGCCGACGCGGCTTGCAACACAAAAATCAGCACATACACCTGCCACGTCTGATCGACGAGCGGCAACAGTACGGCCACCGCGGCCCTGACCACATCCGCTCCAACCAGCAACACTGTGCGGGGCACACGATCGGTGAGTGCGGAAATAACCGGTGCCACAGCAACATACGCCACCATCTTGACCGCCAGCGCAGTCCCCAGCACCGCACCGGCTCGAGAACCGGCCAGGTCGTACGCCAACAGTCCCAACGCCACGGTCAGTAACCCTGTCCCCACGAGTGCCACCACCTGAGCTGCGAACAACCGGCCGAACGTCCGGTTACGCATGATCTCCAGCATCGCCCGCGACCCCTTCATCTCGTGCCTGCGGCCACTCGAGACCAATCTTAGTCGCATAGGTGCGCAACTGCGCAACTGCGCAACTATTGGACATGCGCGGCGCTCCGCAATCGACAGCGGTTGCGCAGTCCCCATGATCGTTGAGACAGCAGACGCATCCCATTGAGTGCAACGATGACCGTGGAACCCTCGTGGCCGGCCACGCCCAGCGGCAACGGCAGCGTGGCGGCCAGGTCCCAGATCACCAGGGTGACGATGAACGCTGCGGCGATGGCGAGGTTGGCAACGACGATTCGGTGCGCTCGTTGCGAGAGCCTGATGACGTTCGCGAGCGCAGAGAGATCGTCTCCGATCAGAACCGCGTCTGCGGTATCGAGAGCGAGATCGGATCCCTTGCGGCCCATGGCAACACCCGCGTGAGCTGTCGCGAGAGCCGGCGCATCGTTGACTCCGTCTCCGACGACCAGCACGGTACGGCCTTGGTGCTGCAGCTCTCGCACGGCGGCGGCTTTGTCCTGTGGCAGCAATTCGGCGCGGATGTCAGTGATGCCTATCCGTCCGGCGATGGCGTCCGCCACCCGCGGATTGTCTCCGCTCAAGAGAATGGGAGTCCGTCCGGTCAGTGTCGTGAGCGCTGCGACAGTCTCCGAGCTCTCGGCCCGGATGGTGTCGCGTAGACCGAGCAGTCCCACGGGCTTGTCGTCGACACTGACAACAACAACGGTGAGTCCGGTTTGTTCGAGCTCCACCACGAGAGTGTCGAGTCCGGACTCTTCCGAGGTGCCAGGGCCGTGTGCCCGCGGCCGGCTGACGTCGATGCGCTGCCCGTCAATCGTGCCGAATACCCCTGCGCCCGGGGTGGATCCGAACTCGATTGCATGCTGCCGTGGATGTCCGGAGTGGTCGGCCGCCGCAGTGATGGCTGCGGCGAGAGGGTGTTCGCTGTGCCGTTCGACTGCTGCAGCCATCGCAAGGATCGCCTGGTTGTCCACCGTGGCACCTGGCACAGCGCGGATCGTCTCGAGGCGTGGGGTTCCCAAGGTGACTGTGCCGGTCTTGTCGAATGCCACCAAGTCGATTGCCCGGAGTTGCTCCATCACCACAGCTGACTTGACCAGCACACCGTTGCGGGCCGCGGTGGCCATGGCTGCGAGCAGAGGTGGCATGGTCGCCAGCACCACCGCACATGGTGATGCGACGATCATGAACGTCATCGCCCGTAGCAACGCGGAGTCGAGCTCGGCTCCGAAAAGCAAAGGTGCAGCGAAAATTAAGAGCGTGGCCGCCACCACGATGGAGGAGTAATACTGTTCCACCCGCTCGATGAACAGTTGAGTTGCGGCTTTGGTCGACGACGCATCTTCGACCATCGTCACGATCCGCGAAATGACGGTATCCGAGGGTTCTCGGTCGACCCGGATGGTCAAGGCGCCCGTGCCGTTCATGGTCCCCGCGAACGCCTCGGCCCCGGGCATCTTCTCGGCTGGCATCGACTCACCGGTGATCGTCGACTGGTCGACCTCGCTTGCGCCCGAGATCACCGTCCCATCGCCGGCGATACGTTCACCCGGACGGACCATGATGATGTCGCCGATGGCGAGGTCAGCCGCGTGCACCGTTGTCTCGTCGCCTCGTTCGTCGACCCGGCATGCTTGTTCGGGCGCCAGGTCCAACAATCCCCGAACCGAATCGGCCGTGCGTCGGGTCAAGACCGCTTCGAGCGCGCCCGAGGTGGCGAAGATGACGATGAGCAGGGCACCGTCGAAGATCTGGCCGATCGCCGCCGCACCGATGGCGGCCACAATCATGAGCAAGTCAACGTCCAGGGTTCGCTCGCGCAACGCCCGTAGCCCGTCGATGGCCGGTTCCCACCCGCCGGCCACGTAGCACGCCAGATACGCCGCCCAGAACGTCCATGAAGGTAGCGGCGACAGTTGCAGAATCAAGCCGAAGGCGAACAGCGCCAACGCAAGCGAAGCCCAGCGGACCTCATCGATGAACAACAACCGGGTACCGCGCTTGGCGTGCGCAACGCCACCGGCGGCCGTGACCGGAGTAGGTGTTTCTGTCGTCATGCCAGCTTCCACACTCGGGAACGTCGTTTCACCGGACCATACACGTACGCATGAAGAGGTGTACATGCGTGCACATTGACTATGATCAGTGCATGGGTCACGGAGTCGAGGGCAGAACAGCGCCGCCGGCGCATCTTGATGCCGAGTCCGCCGCAACCGTTGCCGCAACGTTGCAGGCATTGGCCACCCCGAGCCGGTTGCGGATCCTCACCGAGCTACGACACAGCCCTCTCGGAGTCACCGCCCTGGCCGAATCCGTCGACATGGAGCAGTCCGCGGTCTCGCATCAGCTGCGCCTACTTCGGGCGTTGGGGTTGGTCACCGGCACCAGGGCGGGACGCAACGTCACCTACCGGCTCTACGACAATCACGTCGCGATGCTGCTCGATGAGGCTATCTACCACATCGAACACCTGGGCCTGGCCGATCGCGATGCATCGAGCGACACCGCGTGAGAAGAACATCTGACACACCGCCGAAGTCCGGCATTTGCGCTCCCGCTGGATAGACTTCGGGGTGTGACAGCCGACGCGGAGCTCGTGTTTCGCCTCACCGGCGGGGTGACTGTCGCTTTCAGTGGTCGAGAAGCCGATCCCCGCATTGTCGGCGGACCGAGATGTGCGTTGGTCCTCGGGTTCCTCGTGGTCAACCGTCACCGCGATGTGTCGTTGGAAGAACTCGCAGAGGCCGTGTGGCCGGCTGACCGCCCGCAGTCGTGGAACGCGGCACTTCGCATTCTCTTCTCACGGATCAGGGACACGTTTCGCCTCGTCGGATTGCCCGCGGACGGCCTCCGTTCGCGAAGCGGCGGTGTTCGCTTGACGCTGCCCGCCTCGCTGCGATCCGATCTGGAACTCGCCGAGATGTACTGCGACACCTCAGTCGGCGATCCTCAAGCGGTACTGCAGAACGCTCGAAAAGCACTGGGACTGCTCGTATCTGCACCCTTGGACGGCATCACTGGGTCGTGGGCAGACCATGTCCGTGCCGAGGCGACGCGCATTCGGATCAAGGCGCTCGAGATCGACGCCGAGGGGTCACTGAGGGCGAGGGAGTATGCGCGCGCCACGCACTCGGCCCAGTCCATCATCGCCATCGATCCCTTCCGTGAGAAGGCCTATCGGATCGCCATGCGCGGGTACATGGCCCTGGGTGAACGGGGCCAGGCGTTGGCTGCGGCCGCCAGGTGCCGGCAGGCGCTGGCCGAAGAGTTGGGCACGACGCCTTCTGCGGAGACCGAGAACCTCTATCTCGAGATACTGCGCAGCGACGACCACCCGACGCGGGTCACCGTGGCGGCCGCCACGCCATCGATAGAGAACAACACGGTCAGGATCGAACGCACGGCCGAACGGGTCACCATCGACGAGGCCGTGATCGGTGCCGCTCACGGACGCGGCCAGTTCATCGCGGTCGTGGGCGAAGCCGGCACCGGCAAAACCACCCTCGTTCTCGAAGCAATGGACCGCGCACGCGCGGCGGGAACAACGGTCTTGTTCGGTCGGTGCAGCGAGGAATCGCTGGTCTCCTTCGAACCGTTTGTCGAGGCGATCGGTCGTGAACTCGACGATTTGGACCCGGTGACTGTGCAGGAGCGGCTCCGTAGCGCCGGCCCGGGACTTGTGAAGTTGGTCCCGCAGAGAATGTGGGAAACCAGTGACATCCTGGTCTCCTCAGTCGAGGACGACGACCGGGCATTGACCATGTCGGCCGTCCTCGAGTGGCTCACCTCGCCCATGCGGCGCGCCCCCACGATGCTGGTGGTCGACGACCTGCACTGGGCGTCGACTGCCACTCTGGACGTGCTGCGATTCGTCATCCATGGATCCGAATCTGCCGGTCTCACAATCATTGTGACCGTACGCGAGGAGTTCACCGACCGCGCAGATCTTCGCTCGGTGTTGATCAGTCCGTCCAGAACTCGCGGTGTGCAGCGCATCGAACTGGGTGCGTTCGACGTTGCACAGGTGGCGGCCCTGGTCGAGGCGTCGGGCAGCGACCTCGATCCGGCGGCTCTGCACGACCGGACGAACGGGTTGCCATTCTTTGTCTCGTCACTGCTTGCGAGCGATGCCCTCCGGTCACAACAACAACTTCCGACATCCGTTGCGGAGTCGGTTGCCCATCGGATCAGAGTCCTCGGTGCCGATGCGTTGGAGCTGCTGGAGGTCTGTTCGGTCATCGGCCTGGTGTCACCGCGTGGTGTACTGCGATCAGCGGTGGAGCCCATGGACGACGGCGCTTTCGCGGCCGCGATCGACGAGCTCTCCCAAGCACGCTTGATCACAGAGTTCGTCTCATCCAGCGAGGTGATGATCCGCCACGCACTGGTTCAAGAGTCCGTCTACGTCCAGATGCCGGGCGTTCGTCGCGTCCACGCGCATTCCCGAGTCGCCCGCGCTTTCGAGGACCACGGAGTCGATCACGAGCCAGATGGGTTCGCGCGGATGGCGTATCACCTGAGTCACGGGCTGGACTCCGACCGCCCCCGCTCAGTGGAATACTCCATCCGAGCCGGCGATGCGGCCAACTCGATCGGCGCCTACGAAGACGCTGTATCGCTGTACCAATTCGCCGCTGAGCGCCTCACCCCACGCGGCGATTCGTCTGCGCGGTGCCGGCTCCTCATCAAATTGGGACGGGCACAGCGCAAAGCACGGAATTCGGCGTTTCGTTCGACTCTGCTCGGCGCTGCAGCGATGGGACGCCGACTCGGCGATGTCGACCTGCACGTGTCCGCGACACTGGCGAACAACTTGTACGGAATCCTTTACGTGCACATACACATCGACCACGAACGCATCGCCAGTCTCAACGATACCCTGCACGCGCTCGAGGCGACCGGCCGCGACGACGGCTCGTCGACGGCCCACTTGCTGGCGCAACTGGCCATCGAGCAGATCTGGACCACCGACCACCACACCAGGCGTGACCTTCTCGTCCGAGCAATCGACGCGGCCCGAGCAGCCGACGACACCGATGCACTCATCGCAGCGCTGTCAGCGGTATTGGTTTCGTTGCGTACACCGCATATGGCCACCATCCGCCAAGACGCCTACGAAGAGCTGGAAAAGATCAGCAGCATCGCGCCGACGCGCACGCTCGACCCCATGCTGACCGTGTGGTTGGCGCGCGCGCAGGTGGTGAACGGCGAACTGGCAAAGGCGCAGCACACAATCGGCAGAGTGTCCGCCGCCCACACGAGCCGCGATCGCGAACTGGCATGGCTCGTTTCGAGTATCGACTTCGGCATAGCCGTTGCCGCCGGGCGTCTTTCCCAGTGCGACCAGCAACTCGAAGAAATTCGGAGCATTCCTGCCTCACCGATCGAGACCTACTCCTTCGGTCGTCTTCTCGCATTCGTATGCGGGCTGCGGACTCTGCGAGGCGACATGCGCGAGATCGTCGACGCTGCAGACGACATGACCGAACGGTTCGACCTCGTCAGCTCATACCGGCCCATTCTGGCCCTGGCGATGGCAGATGTCGGCGACGTCGAATCCGCGGCCCGCCTATTGTCCTGGTACGACAAGCCACGCGTCGCGGCCATCGAGGTGAATCATGTGTGGGCCAGCTCGATAGCCGTTCTGGGTCGGGTGGCCGCGCAGATCGGCAACACCATCGTCTGCGAGGCGGTCTACGACCTGATGGTCGATCACGCCGACGAAACGATCAGTGCGGTGGCTGTCGTGTACGGCGTCACCCACCATCATTTGGCGGACCTGTCGATTGCGCTGGGGCAGTACGATCGGGCAAGGCGACACCTCGACGATGCGCTGCGCGTGCACCGAGCCCGTGGATTCGACGCCTGGTACGCCGAAACCCTCTATCTCGGCGCACTTCTGGCCGCAAAGTCATCTGGCCGACAACCGACAGATTCGATCGAGCGCGCGCGTCGTGCCGCGGACGACACCGGGGCCACCGCAGTGCGCAGACGTATCGACGCACTGGCCGGTCGATGGAAGGCGTAACACGACATTTGTCGATGCCCGCTCGATGAAGTCGCAACACGCGACCACTGCCCGCGGCGACAGAGAGGCGCCATGCTGTATCAAACGGCCCACTGGGCGGGACCACCCTCCCGGTTCAGCAGGCTGACAGACGTCAGACCCGATCCTCGATCTTCATCGACCCAAGGGGATAACGAATGCACCGCGGAACAGACCAGGAGGTCATGTGACGGAGACATGGTATGCGGGCGGTAGGGTCGCGGACGGTTCTGGCGCAGAGCCCTCGGTTGCGACGTCTGTGTGACGGATGGCGTCATCACAGCCATCGGCAGTGCGCCTGCGGGCGCGACGACGGTGGATCTTGACGGCAGGCTCCTCACCCCCGGCCTGATCGATGCTCACGTTCACCTGGGCCTGTCCAGCCCCATCAGGGCGCAGTTCGGATTCGAACTGTCGGTTGCCGAGATCGCGGCCGACATCTTCACGTCGGCGGCATTCGCGCTCGACGCCGGCTTCACGACGGTTCGCGACACCGGCGGCATCGACCGCGGTGTCGTCGACGTCCTCGCGAAAGGAAAGATGCGAGGTCCGCACGTGCTTTCTTGCGGCCCTGTCCAGTGCCAGATCGGCGGGCACGGCTACTACGGTGCGGATTGGGAGCCGACGGAGCTGTGGACCGAACACCACATTCCCGGACTCTGCGCACTGTCACTGATGTCGGGCAACGCCGGCGAACTCCGTAGGAACGTCCGCGAGACGTTCCGCCGGGGCGCCACCTTTCTCAAGTTGTGCGTCACAGGTGGTGTCGTCGGGGGGCACGATCGCCTCGCCGACACACAGTTCACCGTCGAGGAGATCGCGGTGGCTGTGCAGGAAGCCGCAGCGCGTGGCACCTACGTGACGGTCCATGCACACGGCAGTGCCGGAATCCGCAACGCCGTACGGGCGGGCGTGCGGTGCGTCGAACACGGCACCGACATCGACGAGCCGACCGCATCTCTGATGCACGAACATGACGTGGCCTTGGTCCCCACCTTTTCTGTACTCGATCAGCTCTTGAGCGATGGAGTGACGGATGTGAACCCCACGACCGTCGACCGAGCGACCGGAGTCCGGCAGCGGATGGCGTCTGCCCTCGAGATAGCGCGCTCGACCGGACTGAGAATTGGTCTGGGTTCTGACCTGATCGGTCCGAACCAGCGACGAAGGGGTGAAGAACTGCGAGTGCGCTCAGAGCTGGAATCACCGATGCAGGCGCTGGTGTCTGCGACGAGTGTCAACGCGGACATCCTCGGCGTGGGCGAAACCGTCGGAACGGTGCGTGCCGGAATGCGAGCCGACCTCGTCGTGTGGCAGAAAGACCCCCTCGAAGATGCCAGTGTCTTCGCCAACCCAGAGATGGCCGTTCTCGTGGTCAAAAGCGGTGCGACAGTGAAGGATATTCGATGAGCACGATGTTGCATGGTTGTCTTGCCGACACTGAGTACCTCGAAGTGACGTCCCGGTTGGGGCACCGCTTCGGTGTCTGGGTCACCACCCCGCCCGACTACGAAGATTCCGCTGAAACGATGCCTCTGATCTACGTGTTGGACGGGAACTGGACGGTCGGTTACACGGCGCCACTCGTCGTCGCACAACAAGATCCGTTTCTGAACATTGCGCCCTACATCCAGGTCAGCGTCGGATATGCCGCCGAAGAAGCGTCGGACTGGTCGCGGCTTCGCAACCGTGACCTCGTCCCGGCCGGGGAACCGGTCGGCGATGAGGTGGTCGCTGCATTGGCGTCGGCTCGCGAGACGGGCACGATGAGCCAAGAAGACATAGACGCTTATCTGGAGCGACTATCGGACTGCGATGCGGACGCATTTCTCGACTTCCTGGTCAAAGAGCTTCACCCTCAGTTGCAATCGCGGCTGCGTGTCAGCGATACCGGCCACGGTCTTTTCGGGTACTCGTACGGAGGTCTTTTCGCTCTGTATGCGTGGCTTCGTGGCGAGACACCCTTCGCCACGGTTGGCGCCGGCACTCCTGGGATCAGCAGTTCCGACAGTCAGTTGTTCGACCTGATCCGTACTCTCCCGGAACGCGACAACGGCGAGTCGGTCACTCCTCGACTCCACGTCACCCTGAACAAAGTCGAGGTCTTGGGCGATATGCCCGTGTACCGCGGCATCGCCCGCAATGTCCTGAGGGCACTGGAAGAGTTGCGAGCCAGCGGTCGCTCAGACTCGTTCACGACCTCGATCCTCGATGAGACGCACGCCACCGGGGTACAGGCATCGTTCTTGAGTTATCTGAAGCAATGTCACGTCCGGTGATGGTGGCCGTGCGTGCTCGTTGTTGGAGGCGCATACCCGGCCGAAGGAAGCAGCAGCACAACTGATACGACTGCACTGATGTGCGGGAGCGCCTGTCGCGTGCTGTGAGGAGAGTGCACATGTCCACCAACGACCTGCAGTCGCTCGTTGACGATCTGGCCGGGCGGCTCCGCCGTTCTGTGGCCATTGATGATCCCTCGATCCGACTTCTCGCCGCCAGCCGACACTTTGGCGACGAGGACTCCCTGCGGATAACCTCCATCCTGAATCGTTCGGTACCCGACGACGTGACCCGCCCCCTCTTCGCTCTCGGCATCGGCACGTGGGTCAAGGCGGGCCGCGCCCATCTCGATGTGCCCGGAAGCAAAAAACGGCTTTGTGTACCCGTTCGCTGCAAAAGTCTGCTGCTCGGCTTCCTCTGGCTGATCGACAACGAGGAGAATCCGCTTACCGAGTCCGATGTCGAGATGGCGGAGGATACTGCCGCGCGGGCGGGCGTAATCCTCTATGCACGCCTATTGCTCCGTGAACGTTCGAACCTTCGCCGCGAGGCAATCCTCCGGAACCTCGTCACCTCAGCCGAAGACACCAGGAGGCAGGCAGTAGCGGACGTACTCGCCGAGCAGTTGCTCGTTGAGCACGCGTCGTACTACCAGGTCATCGCAGTTCAGCGAGAAATTGCGCACCCGGTCGAAACCTCGGACGACATAGCAGTAGAGGTAGCGGTGCAGGAAGGGCTGCACACTCTGCCGGACGGCGCCGGCCTGATGGTCGCGGATAGATCCCGAGCCTGGCTATTACTTGCCCTCACTGAAGCATTGACAAAACAGCAACTGGACTCGATCACTCAGCGTATGACTTCCCGCTTCCACCAGCTGAGTGGTAACGACAGTCGATTCGTGGTTGGTGTCAGCGACACGGTAAGCGCTCTGGATCAGGTATACCGCGCCTATCGACAGGCTGTCATCGCGGTTCGCGCTGCGTTGCTGGTTCCTACATTGGGGAACGTGGCGAAATGGGGACGCCTCGGCCCTTACGACACTCTGCTACGACTACCGAACGATGAAATAGCCAGCGCTGCACGGTCATCACCCCTGCAGAGACTCGAAGCCGCTGACAGGCAGCAGGTTCTCGAAACCACGCTCCACGCGTTCTTCGACAACGCATGCGACATTCGACGCACTGCGAACCTACTCTGCATCCATCGAGCAACGCTCTACCAGCGCCTCAAACGCATCGAGCAGCTCACGGACTGCAATCTCGACAGCGGCGACGACCGCCTCACCCTGCATCTGGGACTGAAGATGAAAGCGCTGGCGGCGGCCAACTCCGTGTCAACCACCAGCTGGCCCCTCTAGCAGTCCGACGTCGGGACGAAAACTGCTTGCTGGCAGTAGGTCTGGCGCCTGCTCGACCTCCGGCCTATAGACACGCGTTGAATCGCGCCTCAACGCGACAATTGCGCAATACACAGGCTCCATGGTTGAACAATTGCCCATGACGCAGGTCACGTTCTGAGGCTAGTGTTGTCCACGATGCAGGGCCGCGGCACAGAGTGGTAAGCACCTCGTGTGACCGCCTGTCGAACTTCCAGCTCCCGGGAGTCTCATCACTTCAGTTGATCGATAACGCTTTTCACGTCGGCAACAGGAACAGCCGCGCATCAACCATCCCCCGTCCAATCCGAAAGGGCCCCGATGTCGAGCAATGTGGAAGATTCGGCCGAACACGTCCGGGTGCAGGATTCGCGCCAACTGACACGTACTCGGCGGCGAGCTCTGCTCGCCGCGTCGACCGGCAACTTTGTCGAATGGTTCGATTTCACGATCTATGGCTTCATGGCTGTGACCCTCGCGGACATCTTCTTTCCGCCGGACTCCGGCGGCTCCGCACTGCTGGCCGTCTTCGCCGTCTACGGAAGCGCGTTCCTCGCCAGACCTGCCGGAGCGCTGTTCTTCGGAACCATGGGCGATCGTCTCGGCCGGCGCGGTTCTCTGTCCTTGGCAATCGGATTGATGGGTGTGGCTACGGCCGCAATAGGCCTACTGCCGAGCTACGCAACGATCGGGGCCGCCGCTCCCGCACTTCTTCTTGCCTGCCGACTGATCCAAGGTTTCTCTGCCGGTGGCGAATTCGCCGGTGCCGCGACCTTTGCCGTCGAACACGCGCCACCCGGACGACGGCCGCTCTATCTCGCCATATTCGCCGGATCCACGTCGCTCGGACTCGTCGGCGCAACCGTGACGATTCTGGCCTACCGGTCGATGGGCGCTGAAGCGTTCGATGGTGGCGGATGGCGATGGCCATTCCTCATCGGCGGCGCACTCGCCATTGCGGGGCTGCTTCTGCGCCTGGGTGTCGAGGAGACACCCGTGTTCGAGGCTGTCGCTGCGCAGGACCAGAAGACAACGCGACGATTTCCTCTGCGGGAGCTGCTGATTCAACAGCGCCGCAACCTGATGACCCTGTTCGCGTTCTTTGCGTGCCTCGGGGTGCTGAACCACATGATGCTCGGCTACATGCCCACCTATCTGGTCAAGTCCGCAGGGATCTCCACCAACACCGCGCTTGTGTTGACCACGATCGCGATGGTCATCCCGGTGCCGGTGGTCATCGCCTTGAGCGGACTGATCGAGAACGTGGGGCGCCGCCCGTTTGTCCGTCTCGGAGCGGTGGGTACGGCGATCGCCTCATTCCTTGCTATCTCCTGATCAGCACAGGCAATCTCTTTGTGATCGGCACCGCGTTGGCCATCCTGATGATGGGTGCAAGCATGCTGACCACCGGTTTGCTTCCGATCTTGGAACTCCTCCCCGGGAAAGTGCGGTACGTCGGAACCGCTGTCCCGTACAACGTTGCATACGCAATCTTCGCCGGCACGGCGCCACTGGTCTGCCAGGCACTGGTCGACAGCACCGGTAGTAACCTTGCGCCCGCGTTCTACGGAACTGCAATTGCTCTGATCGCGTGTCCCTTCATCTTCCGCGGCATCCCCGAGACCAAGGGCGCCGATCTTCAAACGGGTCTCATCAAGAGATGACCGCGCGGTTCGCTCCGGACTCATACGCGTGACCAATCCTGAGCGGACAAAATCCGTGGGCGCTACAAACCCGGTGTTGCATATGGCCGAAGTGTCCACATATGTAGATAGCTTTGCTCGCCGGTCTTGGCGAAGGTTGTGCTGTAGCGACTTTCGCGTTCTCGACGCGATGAATCATTTGGAGGAACGATGCCCAAAGGGACCGACGCGGTGGTTGTGGGAGCTGGGGTCATAGGCAACTCCATTGCATATGAACTCGCTGCCCGCGGCTATCGAGTGATGGTGATCGACAAGGAGGGTGGGTCTGGCTTCGGATCCACCAGCGCCTCGAGCGCGGTCATCCGATTCAATTACTCCACCTTCGACGGGATGGCCGCAGCTTGGGAGGCGGCACATTGCTGGAGGACCTGGCCCGAGCATCTGGGCGGTGTGGACACAACGGATCTGGCCCGTTTCCATGAATGCGGCATGGTATTCCTCGATGTGGACATCGCCCCGCGTGAACGCACAGTCCGGCTCTTCGACAAGATCGGCGTGAAGTACGAACTGTGGGACTCGGACACATTGGCGAATCAGATTCCGGGAATCGACGTCGGCTCCTACTACCCACCGAAACCTGTTGACTCGGAGTCTTTTTACGCTGACACCGACTCTTCTCTCGGAGCGGTCTACACCCCAGAGGCCGGCTTCGTCGACGATCCCCAACTCGCCGCCGCCAACCTCGGAGCTACCGCAGTTGCGAACGGGGCCGTCCACTTATTCCGTACCAAAGTCACTCACATCGAACAACAGCCGTCTGACCGGTGGATTCTTCACCTGGACAACGGCGACACTGTCGAGGCGCCGATAGTTGTCAACGCCGCCGGCCCGTGGTCGGGCGCCCTCAACGCGATGGCAGGGGTGGGGGCCGACTTCACGGTCACCGTGCGCCCCCTTCGGCAGGAGGTCCATCACGTCACGGCGCCCAAGGACTTCAACCAGGATGTTCGACTCGGCCCGATGATTGCTGATCTCGACCTGGGAACCTACATGCGACCGGAACACGGCGGAGGATTCTTGATCGGGGGCACCGAACCTGAATGCGACCCACTGGAATGGATCGATGACCCCGACAGCGCCAACCCGAACCGCACTGCTGCCCGCTTCCAGGCACAAGTATTGCGAGCTGCCCGGCGGCTTCCCCACTTGTCGGTCCCGTTCCAGCCC
Organism: Williamsia sp. D3; assembly: GCF_000506245.1. Taxonomy (NCBI): domain Bacteria; kingdom Bacillati; phylum Actinomycetota; class Actinomycetes; order Mycobacteriales; family Nocardiaceae; genus Williamsia; species Williamsia sp. D3. The sequence continues at coordinate 110,882 of NZ_AYTE01000014.1, forward strand.
AAAGGAATCGCCGGCGTGTACGACGCCGCTTCGGACTGGACCCCGATCTACGACAAGACCGATCGTCCCGGCTTCTATGTCGCGATGGGCACCAGTGGAAATCAGTTCAAGAACGCGCCCGTTGCAGGCCGATTCCTGGCGACCCTAATCGAGGAGGTCGAGAAGGGGCGTGATCACGATGCCGATCCAGTGGTCTATACGGGCCCGCATACAGGTTTGACGATCAATCTGGGATCTTTCTCTCGTCGACGTGATTTCAACACCGAGTCGACCGGGACCGTCTTGGGTTAGGCGCCGGGAGCCTCCACCCACAGCACATCATCGGTACACGACCCGTCGATTCGAAAGGCCGATCGGATTACTTTGAGCGCTACGCCTGTTGACGTCAGTACCCGTATGACCGAGCTCGCCGACGAGCTGACCACGGCAGTTCCCGCAGATCGCCTCGTCACCGACCCCGACGTGGTCGCGACGTATTTGCACGACGAAGCCGAATGGGCGCCTTACGGCGCGCCGCTGCTCGTCGTCCGGCCACGCACCGCCGAGGAGGTGCAATCCGTCGTTCGGGCCTGCATCGTGCGACGCGTCCCCGTTGTCAGTCGCGGCGCGGGCACCGGACTGTCCGGCGGCGCCAACGCCATCGACGGTTGTGTCATCGTCTCCTTCGACAAGATGAACACCATCAAGGAGATCAACGCCCTCGAACGCCTCGCCGTCGTCGAACCGGGCGTTGTCAACGACGATCTCCGCGCTGCCTGCGCCGAGGAAGGGCTCTGGTACCCGCCGGATCCGTCCAGCGCCGCCTGGTCCACCATCGGCGGCAACGTCGCAACCAACGCCGGCGGCCTGTGCTGCGTCAAATACGGAGTCACCCGGGACTACGTCCTCGGCATGCAGGTCGTCACCGGCACCGGCGAGCTTGTACGGCTCGGCCGCCGCACAGCCAAGGGCGTTGCCGGCTACGACCTCGCCGGGCTGATGGTCGGCTCCGAGGGCACCCTCGGTGTCATCACCGAGATCACAGTGAAGCTGCGCCCGCTGCAGGAACCGCAGCGCACCATCGTCGGATACTTCGACTCCACCGTCGACGCTGGGCACGCGGTACGAGCGGTCGCCGAAGACGGACTCACACCGTCTGCACTCGAGCTGATCGATCGGCAATGCCTTGTGGCAGTGGACGCCTGGAAGAACATGGGCCTGTCCGCCGACGCGAACGTCCTGTTGCTGGGCCGCATCGACACTCCAGGTGCAGTCGGGGACATCGAGGCCGAGCGGATGCTCGCGTGCTTCGGACGCGCGGGTGCCACGTGGAGCGCCCAATCCACGAACCAGCAGGAGGCCGATTCGCTGTTCCTTGCCCGCCGCCTGGCCTATCCAGCGATGGAACGCCTCGGGCCCGTCCTCACCGAGGACATCTGCGTTCCGAAAGCCGTTGTCCCCGAGATGCTTGCGCGGATCGAGGAAATCGGCCTGCGGCACGACACGCACATCGCGTCCATTGCGCACGCCGGTGACGGCAACCTGCACCCGCTGCTCATCACGCCGAACGACGACGAGGACGCCCGGATACGAGCGCAAGCCGCGTTCGCAGAGATCATCGACGCTGCGATTCGATACGGCGGCACCGTCACCGGCGAGCACGGCATCGGTTTGCTCAAGGTGGACGGCCTCGCACAGGAACTTATTCCACCGGTAATGGACATGCACCGGGCGATCAAGAGTGCCCTCGATCCGCACGGGATCATGAACCCCGGCAAAGTGTTTCAGCCATGATGTTGGTGGGTCAGCGCAGTAGTGCGCGTGACATCACCACTCGCTGGATCTGGTTGGTGCCCTCGTAGATCTGGGTGATCTTGGCGTCGCGCATCATGCGCTCGACGGGGAAGTCGCGCGTGTACCCGTACCCACCGAACAACTGCACCGCGTCGGTGGTGACCTGCATGGCCACATCAGAGGCAAAGCACTTCGACGCCGCGGAAATGAACCCCAAGTTCTTCTCCCCACGCTCAGCCCGAGCGGCCGAGGTGTACACCATCAAACGGGCAGCCTCGATCTTCATCGCCATGTCCGCCAGCATGAACTCCACACCCTGGAACGAGCTGATCGACTTACCGAACTGCTTACGCTCCTTCACATACGCAATCGTCTGATCCAGAGCACCCTGCGCGATACCCAACGCCTGCGCACCGATCGTCGGACGCGTGTGATCCAACGTCTCCAGCGCGGTCTTGAACCCCGTACCCGGCGCCCCGATGATCCGATCACCCGGAATGGTGCAGTCCTCGAAATACAACTCCGCCGTCGGTGAACCCTTGATACCGAGCTTCTTCTCCAACGGACCCACGGTGAACCCGGGATCATCCTTGTGGACCATGAACGAGGAAATACCGTTGGCACCCTTGTCCGGATCAGTCACCGCCATCACCGTGTACCAGGTGGACTTACCACCATTGGTGATCCAACACTTCGACCCGTTGAGCACCCAGTTGTCGCCCTCTTCCCGCGCCCGGGTCTTCATCGCCGCCGCATCCGAACCGGCCTCACGCTCGGACAACGCATACGAGGCCATCGCCTCACCCGACGCGATCGACGGCAACACCTGCGCCTTGAGCTCCTCTGAACCCTTCAAGATCAAGCCCATCGTGCCCAACTTGTTCACCGCCGGAATCAACGACGCCGACGCATCCACCCGCGCAACCTCTTCGATCACAATGCACGCAGCCACCGAATCCCCACCCTGACCCTCGTACTCCTCAGGCACATGGATCGCGTTGAACCCTGACGCCGTCAACGCCGCCAACGCCTCCTCCGGGAACCGCGAGTTCTCATCGACATCAGCAGCGTGGGGCTCGATCTCCTTCTCGGACAGAGCGCGGATCGCCGCACGCAGCTCGTCATGCTCTTCACCGAGCTTGAACAGACCAAAATCAGGGTTGCCGGCCATCAGAACACTCCTCGTGATCACTGTGCGCGCGAACCTCGGGCGCCTTCTACGGTACTTAGTACCATAACTGTGGTACCAAGTACCAGTGGTAGGAAAGGGCATGCCCGCAGCGATATCGACCCGCCAACGCCTTGCACGGGCGGCCTTTGCACTGTTCGAAGAGCACGGGTACGACGCGACCAGCGTCGACGACATCGCCGCACGCGCGAAAGTTGGCCGGACAACGCTGTTCCGCCACTTCGGGTCCAAAGAAGCCATCGTGTTCCCCGACCACGACTCACTGCTGCAGAGCGCCCACAGCCACCTCGCCGGAACCGACCCCGAGACGATGCCGTCCGCGGTCATCGACGTTGCGCGTTCGGTCTTCGACAGCTACCTCACCGAAGGCGAACTGGCGCAGGCGCGCTACCGCCTCACCCGAACTGTTCCGGCGTTGCGCGACTACGAGGTCGCCACCGTCTCCAAATATGTCCGACTGTTCAACCGGCACCTGCAACCGACAACAAACGACTCCACCGCACAGCTGCGCCATGAGATCTTTGCGCACGCAGTTGTAGCCGCCCACAACCACGTACTGCGCCGCTGGCTACGAGGCGACATCACCGACGCGCACCAAGAGTTCACCGACGCAATGGCCACTGCCCGAACAGTTCTTCAGAACGCCACCGACACAACCACATCCGCCGTTGTGATCCTGTCCACCAACCAGCCACTAGACTCCATAGTCCCCCGTCTACGCAACGCGATCGGTGATCTGGGGTCGCCTCTCTGACAGCACGTTCGAGTAGCTGCCCAGGCGAACGCGCCATGACATGCTTCGATGTCGCCCCAGGCAGTGAGCAGACGTGGGTAACCCGGCCTCAGGCTCCTATTTCGGCACCCAGGCGGTAGCCTTCGGCGATGGCATGACTCAGACGGCGAGGCGTGACCGAGTCACCGATGATGCTGACCGACGGTCCGGCCTCGAGTCCCAGCGTCGACACCGGTACCCGCGGTTGATGCCACACCGTGAGGACGTCGTCGAACTCGATGTCGGCGCCTCCGAAGACCGGTCGCAGGCGCAACGCCCCCGACGCCTTGTCAGGAACCAACAGGGTGTGCCCCACCTTGAACTCGGTCCCCGACGTCCCGAGACGGCGCAGTAATGGTCCCGCGCTCTCGGCCGGCACGCGTGAGGCCAGTCCGGTCAGCGGGGTCGCAAAGGTGACGTGCCATCCCTGCCGCACGAGCGCCTCCGCCGCGCTGTAGGCGGGCCAGAATCCATCCCCCTCGTCGAAGACGACCGCTCGGCGACTCATCACATCGGGAAGTCGCCCCAACAGCACGTCGTCCACTGTCGCCGCTGGTCGCCCGTGCAGACCGACTGGCAGGTCTGCGGGCCGGGATCCAGTGGCCACGACGATGTGGTCTGCCACCTCGAGGAGGTCTTCCACATCGTCGACTTCGATACCGGCAGAGAGATTCACATCAACCTTCAGCCGGCGGAGCTCTCGCTGGAGGTAGTCGATGACATCCCCAAGAGCTGCCCGGTGGGGCGCTGCCGCGGCGACGCGGACGGCACCTCCCAGAACCGTGCGCTGCTCGAAGACGGTGACGTGATGACCGCGACCGGCGGCGACACGCGCCAGCTCGAGTCCACCAGGGCCCCCGCCGATCACGTAGACCTCTTTCGGCTTCTGTACCTTCACACCGATCTGCGGGTGGCGACCGCGACCGATCTCTGCGTTGACCGCGCAGTGGAGGTGGGGATCGAACGCCCTGCAGTCTTGGTTGATCCCCAGGCATCCCCGGATCTCGTCCAGCCTGCCGCTCTCCGACTTGATCGGTAGATCGGGGTCGGCGATGAGTGCACGTGCCATCCCCACCATGTCGACGTGGCCGGACTTGATGGCGTGATCCGCGGTGGCCGCGTCCCGAATACGTTGTCCGACAAGGGTCGCAACTCCGGTCGCCGCGCGCACCCTCGATGCAGACGGAATGGCCACCGCGTCCTCGTTTGCCGAGTCCTTCACATACTTCCCGCGGGTGCCATGAGTGATGCTGAAGTAGTCGATCCCGAGGTCGGTCAGGTCCTCTGCGATGCGCACGCAATCATCGATGTTCATCCCGCCGGGTATTTCTTCTTCACCGCTGAGACGAACGCCGACAACAAAACCCGTTGGGACCACCGAGCGCATTGCCTCGATCACCAGCCTGGAGAAGCGCATTCGATTCGCGAAAGAGCCACCGAAACTGTCGGTGCGTTTGTTGGTCAGTGGCGACATGAACTGAGCCGGCAGGTACCCGTGCGCCGCATGCAGTTCGACTCCGTCAGCGCCCGCCTTCACCACGTTCTGCGTGGAGATCCGCCAGCCTTCGATGATGTCGTCGATCTCGGCAAACGTGAGCTCGTGGGGTGGGTAGGCGTCGCGAGCGGTCTTGATCGATGAAGGCGCCGACGGTGGCGCGTCTGATTCTCCGCCGATGAACTCCCGACCGAGGTGACACAGTTGAACCACGAAGCGGGCGCCGTGCCGATGGATCACCCTCGCCTTCGCCGCCGTGGCGGGCACATAGTCGTCGATGTATGCCTCGATCAGCTTGCGCGAACGCAGGGTGGTCGTGGAATGCACCACGGTGGCCCCGCCGACGATCAGACCGACACCGCCTGCTGCCAACCGCTCGAAATGCTCGGTGTCGCCGTGAGTGGGGACACCCCGCTCGGCCATGCTCGTTCCGGCCGGCAGCGCCACCAGCCGGTTCTTCACGGTCATTTCGCCGAGCTCAATCGGGGAGAACAGATGAGGGAACTCAGGTGACATCGGACCTCTTCTTTCAATCAAATTGGCTGACATGCTCATTCGGGTGCAACGAGTACTCGCGTCACCGGTTCGGACCGCAGCGTTGCCTCTACACGCCGCCGTAAGCGCTGCTCCGGCACGGTCAGTCGTACCGTCTCCTGGGAGACGTAGTCGGCCCAGTGGTTGAACGTGCAGTACTCGACGTACGTGTCGGAGAGGTCGGCCGCTTGCATGATCCTGCATCTCAGCGCTCCTAGCCGCAGCCGTGAGCGCCGCACTTCGTCGAAGTCCTGCAGGAAGGCCGAAACTCTGTTTGCCGTAACGAAGTAGGTGGTTTCGATCGTCACCGGCCGGTCGCCGTAACCGTCGGTCGGTGGATCGGACCACGTCACGTCAGCCGGATCCGGGGCGATGGCTTCACTGGGGAAGATCCCGTTCCGCAGGACGCCGACCGCGGCCACGACCATGAGCACCGTTGCGGTGGAAACGGCCGGGACCAGACCGACGGCATCGGCGAGCACACCCCAGATGATTGCTCCGACAGCCTGACTGCCCTGGAACATCAGCATGATGAACGCGATGATGCGCGCCTTGATCCAGGGCGGGACCACACGGTGGGCCGCGATCATCCAAGTGCTCTGGACACCCACCCAGGAGGCGCCGACGACCACCATCAGCACCAGCATCACGTCGAGGCGGGTCACAAACGCCATACCTGCGAGAACGACCGCGTAAGCGCCCGAGCCCATTGCGACAAATCGGTTCCAACTCATCCGAGCCCGCAGGGGCATCAGCGCAACCGTGCCCGCCACAGCCCCGATACCGATGGCTCCGGACATCACCCCGAACTCGAACGTGCTGGTGTGGAGGCGATCATGTGCGACGAGCGGCAACAGCGCCCACAGGCAGCTGGCCGGCACTCCAAAGATGGTCAGCCGCAGGAGTAATCGCCGCGTCCACCGGGAGTGACGAATGAAGCGCAGGCCGCCAGACACTGCCTTGCCGATAGGGCTGGGTGCCGCACCGGCACCGGCCGCGGCCGGCACCTGCCAGGCCGCTATCAAGGCGCAGCCTGCGAACAGGACACCAACCGAAGCGAATGCCCACGTGGAGCCGAGACCGGCGAGGATCGCTCCACCGATCAGCGGGCCGATCGCCCGCGCCCCGTTGAACACGGCGCCGTCGATCGCGGGAACGACCGTCATCATGTCTCGACTGACGACGTGCGGTAGCAGCGCCTGCCAGACGATGGCGACGATCGCCAGCCCCGTCCCGGCAACGAAGACACTGCCCATCAGCACGCCGACGCCGACATTGCCGAGTACATCGAGGACGACCAGGGCAGCGGAAGCGATGAGCAGCACCACGGAGGTCGACACGAGGAGCCGACGATGGCTCGTGTACTCGGCTATTGCCCCGATCGGCAGCGCGAAGAGGAAGAACGGGATGCTGATCGCGAACTGAACGGCCGAGACCGTGGTCGCGGACTCCCCTGCTTCGGCGAGGATCCATTGGGCCGCGAGTACAAGGATCCATACCCCTACGCTGGCGCCGAGCTCCACGAGCAGCAGCAGGCGCAGGCGCCGAACGCGAAGAGGTGCGAAGAACCCCATCTGCGTCGCACCGGTCATTGTTCGCCTCCTCACTAAAACTGAACTTAGTTCAGCAAACGTGACCGCGGGTAAGAATTGCAAGATATCCTGAACTGAAGTCATGTCATTTGGCCGTTGGTAGCCGGAACAGGAGACCCCTCGATGCCGTCGCACAACCGTCTGCTGTGCCTGAGCTCCAGACCAGAAGGACCTCTACAGACCGGTGACCTGGTGATCACCGACGCACCACTGCCCGATTTGGCCGCCGGCGAGGTCCTGATTCGCAACACTTGGCTCTCGATCGACCCGTCGATCCGAATTAGGCTTGGATCGCCGACCCCGAACGGATACCTCCCGCCCTTCGAACCCGGCGAACCCCTGGTCGGGCTGGCTCTGGGTGTGGTCGAAAGATCTGAGAACAGCGGCTTTGCGCCCGGGGACATCGTGTCGCACATGTATGGATACCGCGATTACGCAGTCATCGGCACCGACGGAAGCACCATCGGCGGCTACGGGGGTCTGACTTCTCTCGACCCTGAAGACCTACCATTGCAGTGGTTTCTAGGGCCGTTGGGCAGTTCGGGACTGACGGCGTACGCCGGACTCATCGCGGTCGCCGACCTACAGCCGGGCGACACAGTGTGGGTGTCGGCCGCGGCGGGAGCCGTCGGCAGCATTGCGGCGCAACTCGCCAAACAGCGTGGCGCGGTGGTGATCGGATCTGCCGGCAGCAGTGAGAAGGCGAACTACTTGGAACGAACACTCGGGCTCGACGCCGCGTTCGACTATCACGCGGGTCCGATCACCGAACTCGTAGAGCGAGCGGCGCCCGGAGGGATCGACGTCTACTTCGACAGTGTCGGATCCGATCACCTCGCCGCAGCACTCGACAACATGCGTCCCGGGGGCCGGGTCGCCATGTGTGGCGCATTGGCCGACTACGACAACACCACGCCGTCGCCCGGACCATCGAACCTCTTCCAACTCGTCTCGAAAGGTATTCGGATCGAGGGATTTCGTGCGGGCTCGTTCAATCACCTCGCGGCCGACATGCGATCAGAGATCGCCGGCTACCTGCGCCATGGCCGAATGAAGTACAGCGAATTGGTTTTTCATGGCCTCGAGGAAGCGCCATCGGCGCTCATCGCAATGCTGCGCGGCGACAACACCGGCAAGACCCTGTGTCGGCTCGGTGAGTGAACGGCGTGAGGGCCGCGCTCAGCCGAATGCAACCTCTGGAGTTCGCGCGATGAGCAACCGGCGGACCTTGCCGGCCGCATCGAGCTGAGCGGTTGCGTTGAACGACGCCTCGAAATCGCCGTTGCGGGTGGTGCGCCCCAGGACGAGTTCGACATCAGAAACCACAGCGCCGCTGTCGATGTGATGTACCAGCGTGCTCTTTTCACGCTGGGCGAGATACGCGATGAGTCCGTCGCGATCTCCGACGAACTCCGCAGACTGACCGCCGCCCTTGGAGAACTGCACCGACATCATGAAGTCGTCGGTGATCATCGTCAGCACGCGGTCGGGGTCATCGGAGTCCATGTACTCGAACCAGCGAGCCAGCACGGGTGTCGGGATCGACGCGCTCACGAGGATGCTCCTTCAGCAGTGGCAACGTCGGACAGCAGCCCGAACTCGGGGTCGAACGACACCTGGTAGCGGTCTATGCCGCCGTTGGCGTCGACATGCATCACGCCGACGAAGTAGCCGGTTGTGGTGGTGTCGTTTTCCGTCACCGCGCCGTGCGCGAAGAGCACATCTTCGTCTGCGGCCACGCGAAGCAGCTTGTGTTTGCGGTTGACCTTCGGCCGGTTTCGCAGATAGTCGAGCATGGCCTCACGCCCGGAGCCGCGATTTGTCCCCGAAGGCAACACCATGGCGAACCGAACGTCTTCGGACAGCAGCGAGACCGCTTCCTCGAGCGCCCCGCTGTCCACCGCGGCGTAGTAGTCCTCGATCAAAATGCTCATGAAATGAACTTAGTTCAGTAAAACCCTTCTTGTCGAGACCTTCCCGGGTTAGTCTCAGGTCACCAAACTGAACTCAACTCGACTGGACCGACATGACTTACCAACCTCGTCGACCGCCGCAGATCCCTGGCCCCGCTCGGAACCGCCGGCTCTGACGCCCGGCGCAGAACAGCGGGAACTGCGTTCGGCCGTGCGCGGCCTGTTGACCAAACACAGCGATGTCGCTTCGACCCGCGATATCGCCGAGACCGAGCCCGGCTTCTCCCGGGACCTGTGGGGACGACTGGTGGACGAGATGTCGGTCGCAGCCCTTGCCGTACCGGAGTCGAACGGCGGATTAGGCTATGGGACTGTCGAATTGGGCATCATTCTCGAAGAATGTGGCCGCGCCCTCATATCTGAGCCGGTGTTGTCATCGGCCATCGTGGGAACCCAGGCACTGTTGCTCGGCGCCGCAGACGGCGCCGTTGCCCCACTTCTTGCCCAAGTCGTGGACGACGGACTCGTCGTCGCCGTGAGCACGCTTGATCCCGTGCACGACGGGGTGCGTGCCGAGAAGACCGACGGCCAGTGGTCGCTGGTGGGCCGCGCAACGCATGTTGTCGCCGGCAATGCGGCGGACGTGGTCGTCGTGTCGGCCGAAGCCCCTGACGGGCGTCGAATCTTCGCCGCCGGCGCGAGACCACGTCTCGGATCGACCGTAAGGTCATCGACCCCACCCGGCGGCAGACCGACATCGTCTTCGAAGGCGTCTCGGCCCTTCCGCTGATCGGTACCGCGGACGTCGAGACCTTCCGCACCCGGATCGCTGACCTCACAACACTTGCACTGGCTTGCGAGAACACCGGGATGACCGATCGGTTGCTCGAATTGACCCTCGACCACGTTGCGACGCGAGAACAGTTCGGTCGCCCGATCGGCTCCTTCCAGGCCATCAAACACCGACTAGCAGACCTGCTCATGACGCTGGAAAGCGCCAGATCGGCCTCGCGCTACGCCGCGGCGGTGTACGCCGACGATCCGGACGATGCACGGTTGGCCGTCGCAGTAGCCGGTGCGGTGTGTACCGACGCTGCCATCGAGGCCGCGAGCGAGGCCATCCAGCTCCACGGCGGCGTCGGTTTCACGTGGGAGCATCCCGTCCACTCCTACTTCCGGCGAGCGCTGGGAAACGAGGCGCTGCAAGGTGATTCGCGCTCACATCGCGCGCGCATAGCGGAGTTGATCGGCATCTGATCGTCGACAGGCCCGCTCAATCGGGTTTCCGTGGCCAAGGCTATTGACGCTGTCGCGTCTAGCGAGTAAAACTGAAGTGAATCCAGTTCAATTTGAAGTCAAACGAAAGGTACAAGATGGTTGACACCGACCACATCCTGTTGGAGAAAGACGGAGACGTCGCCCGTGTGTGGCTGAACCGACCGCACAAGAAGAACGCGGTGACTCCTGAGCTGCTGTACCGGCTCGACGAGATCATCGCCGAGGTCGACGCCGATCCGAACCTGAAGGTCCTCGTTCTTCGCGGGGTGAACAACACCTTCTGCTCGGGATTCGACCTGGACATCCTGCTGTCCGACTACGTCGGCAGCACCAACGCGATGGACGTCGCGGTCCTCTCGGCCAAGGTCTGCGACCGCCTGTACTCGATGAACACCCCGTCGGTCGCAGTGCTCGAGGGCTACGTCACCGCGGGCGGCTTCGAACTCATGATCTCGTGCGACTTCGCGATCTCCGCGGACGATGCCAAGATCGGCGACTTCCACATCCGACGCGCACTGTTCGGTGGTGCCGGTCCGATCTACCGTCTGCCCCGCATGATCGGCATCCGCAAGACCAAGGAACTGATGCTCACGGGCAAGCTCCTCTCCGGCATCGAGGCGGCCGACTTCGACCTCATCAACGCCTCGGCCCCGGCCGACAAACTCGACCAGACGGTCGAAGAGTTCATCGCCCAGCTCACCGACAAGAGCCCCTTCATGATGAAGCTCACGAAGATGACCATCGACCGCGGCCTGGACGCCGATATCCAGTCCCTCATGGTCATGGAGCATTTGGCGGTCGGCAACGCGCTGCAGTCCGAGGACGGCCGTGAAGGTGTCACCGCATTCCTCGAAAAGCGCGAGCCGAAATGGGTCGGCCGCTGATCGGCTGACAATCACCACCACTTCGGAGAGGACAGGAAATGGGCGAGACGCGAAACGCGGTGCTCGACGGCAGCAAGTGCACCGCCTGTGGGACAGTGGCATTCCCGGTCAACGACATGTGCAGCCGATGTGCCACGCGAACCACGACCGCAGTGGAGCTGAGCACGCACGGCAGAGTCTGGGCGTACACGATTCAGCGCTTCCCGCCCAAATCCCCACCCTATATCCCACCCGCCGAGGGCTTTTCGCCCTTCGCGGTGGGATATGTGGAACTCCCCGAGGGAATCAAGATCCAAGCAATCCTCGATTGTGACGACTTCACGGAACTGGACCGCGCACCGGTGAGCCTGGTTTCCACCTCACCGGTGCCCCGGTTCGTCGTCGGCACCACGCCACCGTCTGGAGCCCGCCAGTGACGCAGACTGTTTCGATCATCGGTGCCGGGCTGTCACAGTTCGGTCGGCAGCCGGGCATCACCGGCCGCCAGATGGCGGTCACCGCGATCGGTAACGCCCTGGACGACGCCGGGCTCACGTGGCCCGATGTCCAGGTGGCCTTCGGCGGCAGCGACGGGTCGGGCTTGGCCGATACGCTCGTCGCTGAGCTGGGCTTCACCGGCATCCCGTTCACCAATGTGAAGAACGGTTGCGCCACCGGCGGTAGCGCACTGTTCTCCGCGGTCAACGCGGTCCGCGCCGGAGCTGCGGATATCGCTCTCGCCGTGGGATTCGACAAACATCCGCGCGGCGCCTTCGACCCCAAGCCGGCCGAATGGGGCCTGCCAGACGGATACGGTGAAGCCGGTCTCATGGTGACAACCCAATTCTTCGGGTCGAAGATTCTTCGATACATGCACCAGCACAACATTTCCCGGGACACCCTGGCCCGGGTGGCCGCAAAAGCCTATCGCAACGGTGCGCTCAACCCGAACGCCTGGCGGCGCGAAGCAATGAGCGTGGAAGCGATCGCGACAGCAGACATGGTCAACGATCCCCTCACCCGCTACATGTTCTGTTCGCCCGGCGAGGGCGGCGCTGCGGTGATCGTCGCCAGCGATGCGGCCGTGCGCAGGTTGGGCGGTCGTCCCGTTCAGCTCCGCGCGATCTCCCACCGCACCAGACGTTTTGGCTCCTTCGAGGTCTTCAGCCCGGCAGTCCAGGGTGACGGTGAGCCCACCAGCGTCAGCGCCGACGCCGCGCACGCCGCCTTCGAGCAAGCCGGTATCGGGCCGTCCGACATCGACGTCGCGCAGCTGCAAGACACCGAGAGCGGCGCGGAGATCATGCACATGGCCGAGTGCGGCTTCTGCGAACCTGGTGAGCAAGAGAGTTTGATCGCCGCCGGTGCCACCGAGATCCAAGGCCGCATACCGGTCAACACCGATGGCGGGTGCATCGCCAACGGTGAGCCCATCGGTGCATCAGGGCTTCGGCAGGTCCACGAGATCGTCACCCAGCTACGCAGGGAAGCCGGCGCGCGCCAAGTATTCGGTACTCCGAAGGCCGGCTTCACCCATGTCTACGGTGCCCCCGGGATCAGCGCATGCACGGTGTTGACGGTATGAGCGCGCAGCAGACTCTCCCTGACCTCGGTCAGTTCACCGAGCAGGCCAAGGCATGGCTGCACAGCGTCGCCGCACCTCGCACCGAGGCCCCTTGGGGCGTGGGCGATGATTCGGTCGCGGTCTTCGAGAGCTGGACCGCGGCCGAGGAGAAGGCTCACACCGATCAGATTTCACAGTACGAACGGGCCAAGTTCGACGCCGGCTGGGGCGCACTGTCATCCCCGACCGAATATGGCGGCCACAACCTACCGCTCTCGTACACGCTGGCGTTTCGCCGCGCCGAAGAGGGCTTCGACGTCCCCAAACGCACTGAGATGTTCTCGGTGACACAGCAACTCGTGGCTCCCACCATCGCTCAGTGGGGAACGCCTCACCAGCGAGACCAGTACGTCCGAGCTATGTTGCGCACCGATCTGATCGCCTGCCAGCTGTTCTCCGAGACCGAGGCCGGCTCAGATCTCGCCGCCGTCCGAACCCGCGCCGTCGAGTCGGACGGCACCTGGACCATCGACGGCCACAAGGTCTGGACCTCCGGCGCGGCAGTCGCCGACATCGGAGTCGCAGTGTGTCGAACCGATCCAGACGTCCCGAAACACCACGGCCTCACGGTCTTTCTCATTCCGATGAACTCCCCCGGTGTCACGGTGCGCCCGATCCGCCAGATGACCGGTGGCGCCTCGTTCAACGAGGTCTACCTCGAAGGGGTGCAACTCGACGACACCCACCGGCTCGGCCCGGTGGGCAAAGGCTGGCAGGTGGCCCTCACCGTCTTGGCCGCAGAGCGCCTCGACGGCGGAAACCTCGGACTCGCCAACGCCGACCAGGCCGTCGAGTTGGCCCGCAACCTGGGCCGCCAGCTCAGTGACCTGGAAAAGGACCGTGTCGCCGATCTCGTGACCCGCAGCTACGTGCAGCGCATCAGCAACATGAGGGTCGCGGGAGCCGTGGTCGCAGGTGAGGATCCAGGGCCCGAGGCGTCGCTGGGCAAATTGCTGGCCACCGACACCATGGCCCGTACCTCCGAGGTCGTCCGTCTGCTGCTCAGCCGTGACCTGACGTCCGACTCCGGGGCATGGGGCACGTACGCATGGTCCGAGCACGTTCTCGGCGCTCCCGGATACAGGATCGCCGGTGGCACAGACGAAATCCAGCACAACATCATCGCCGAGCGTGTACTCGGCCTACCCCGGGAGCCACGCCCATGACCGCGCCGACCTCACCGTCCCTTCGAGATCGCGTCGCCGAGAGACTCATGACCGACTGCGGTCTGGTCATGACGGGGTTCGAGACCTTGCCCGGCGGCCACTCTGGATTGACGTACCGGGTGTCGACCGATGGTGGCGACGTCGTGATCAAGGCAGTCCCGGAAGGCCAGCGCTCGATCGGCCGACACGACATGTTGCGACAGGCCACCATCCTGCAGGCGCTGGTGGACACAGACGTCCCGGTTCCGCGCGTCGTGGCCGTCGACCGCACCGAACCGGCATGGTTTGCCATGGAGTTCGTTGCGGGCGAGTCGCTCGAGCCGGTGCTCGACGATCCCGAGGTCGAGCCGGCACTTGCGGCGAGCCGGATGCGAAGGGCCGCCGAGATCCTGCCGCGGCTGCACCACATCGACGTCACCGTGATCGAAGGCATCAACGAGCCGTTGACCCCCGCCGCCGAACTCGAGCGATGGGCGCGCACCCTGGCCGCAGTGCCGCCCGAACTGGTGGTCGGCGGGGACGCGCTCCTGGAGCTGCTGAAGAGCGGCGTACCCGGACCGATCAAACCCGCACTGGTACACGGGGACTACCGACTGGGCAACATCCTGTCGCAGGGGACCGAACCGGTGGCGCTGATCGATTGGGAGATCTGGAGTGCGGGCGACCCCCGAGTGGAACTGGGTTGGTTCTTTGTCTTCGCCGACGGGAGCAACTTTCCAGGCGTCGGCCGTGAGGTCTCCGGACTGCCCTCGACCGACGAGCTCATCGAGCTCTACACCGATGGCGGCCGACCGCTACCCGAACTCACATGGTTCGACGCCCTCGGACGCCTCAAGATGGCGGCCATCATGGGACACAATCTGCGGCGGCACCGTGAGGGTCGGCATCACGACCCTGATCAGGAGAAGCTGCCGGCCACCATCAACCGCCTGATCGACACCGGCACCGCACTACTCATTCGCTGACCTTCAACCCACAGGAGTTTCACCGTGGATTTCTCCTATTCGCCTCGCACCGAGGAACTGCTCGTCACGCTGGAGAGCTTCATGGACCAGTACGTGTACCCCGCCGAAAAGGTGTACGACGCGCAGATTGCCGCAAACGACAACCCCCACGAGCAACCGCAGGTCATGCGGGATCTACAGGCGAAGGCGCGTGAACTCGGCTTGTGGAATCTGTTCATGACACACGACGGCCTCGGCGCCGGTCTCACAAATCTCGAGTACGCCCCCCTGGCGGAGGTCGTCGGCCGCTCGATCATCGGTAACGAGGCGATCAATTGCTCGGCGCCCGATACCGGGAACATGGAGATCCTCGCCATGTTCGGTACCGATGCGCAGAAGGAGCAGTGGCTCAAACCCCTGCTGGACTGCAGCATTCGATCAGCTTTTGCGATGACCGAGCCCGATGTCGCCAGCTCCGATGCCACGAACATCACGTCGACCATCCTGCGTGATGGCGATGAGTACGTGCTCAACGGCCGGAAGTGGTACACGTCCGGTGTCCTCGATCCGGATTGCAAACTGATCATCTTCATGGGCAAGTCCGATCCCGTCGGGCCGACGTATCGGCAGCAGAGCATGATCCTGGTCCCCGCCGATGCCCCCGGCGTCGAGGTGCTGCGTGACCTCCCGATGTTCGGATTCAAAGACCGTCTGGGACACGGCGAAGTTCAGTTCACCGACGTCCGGGTGCCTGCGGCGAACATGCTCGGAGGCGAGGGCGACGGGTTCGCCATCGCGCAGGGACGCCTTGGGCCGGGCCGGATGCACTACGCCATGCGCGCGATCGGTATGGCCGAACGTGCCCTCGAGATGATGTGCCGCCGGTCGCTGCAGCGCGTCGCTTTCGGCGGACCGCTGTCGAACCAGGGAGTCGTTCGCGAGTGGATTGCCCGCAGCCGCATAGAGATCGATCAGATCCGGCTCCTGGTTCTCAAGTCGTCCTGGCTGATGGACACCAAGGGCAACGCCTCGGCACGCTCCGAAGTCGCTGCCATCAAGGTCGCAGCCATGGAGGTCGCCCACAACGTGGTCAACCGCGCCGTGCAGACCTACGGCGCCGCTGGGGTGAGCGACGATACGATCCTCGCCCGGTTGCATGCCATCACGCGTGCCCTGCAGATCGCTGACGGCCCCAACGAGGTGCACCTGCGCACCATCGCCCGCCTCGAGGTGAAGAAATACAAATGAGCACACCATATTTGGGCGGCAAGATCGCTTTGGTGACCGGAGCCAGCCGCGGCCTCGGACTGGCCATCGCCCGCGGCCTGCGCGACGCGGGAGCCACGGTCATCGTCTCCAGCCGCAAACTCGAGGCATGTGAGGCCGCCGTCGCGAGCCTCGGCGACTCGGGACCCGGAAGCGCCCACCCGTTCGCGCTCCACGTCGGACAGTGGGACTCGATCGAACCCGCCGTGGACCAGATCATCGCCGAGTACGGCAGTCTCGACATCGTCGTGAACAACGCCGGCATCGCCCCACTCGCCGAGAATCTAGTGTCGGTGACGGAGTCGCTGTGGGACAAGACGATCGAGGTCAACCTCAAGGGACCGTTCCGGCTCATGGCCGTGGCCGGGGCGAGGATGGTCGACAACGGAGGCGGATCGATCATCAACATCTCGAGCATCGGTGCTGTGCGTCCGAGCCCTCCGGAGGCCATGTATGCGGCCGCCAAGAACGGACTCAACGCCCTCACGATGGCGTTCGCACAAGAGTACGGCCCGACAGTGCGGGTCAACTGCATCATGCCCGGCGGATTCGCCACCGACATGGCGGAGAATTGGGACGATGAGTTCATCGGCAAGATCATCGACCGGCTCCCGGCGGGGCGCCTCGGGTATCCCCATGAGATCGCCGGCCTCGTGACGCATCTCGCGGGTGACGCTGCGGGCTACACCACCGGCGCCGTGATCCCGGTCGACGGCGGCCGGACCGCGGTCTACTGAAACGACGGGAACAATGACAGCAAACACCTTTTTCCCCGCTGCGACACCCGGTGAACTGTTCGACCTGAGCGGTCGCACGGCAATTGTGACCGGCGCTTCGTCAGGTCTCGGGCTGGGATTCGCTCGTACTCTCGCGGCTGCGGGCGCGACCGTGTATGCCGCCGCGCGACGGCTCGATCGACTCGAAGAGCTGGCCGCGGCGGACCATCGCATCGTCCCGTTCCGGTGCGATGTCACGGTCGACGCCGAGCGGCGGGCACTGGTCGATCGCGCTCATCGCGACTCAGGCCACCTCCACATCCTGGTCAACAACGCAGGGCGTCCCGGACCGCCGAACGCGGAGGACGAAACCGTCGACGGGTTCAACTCGATCCTCGAACTCAACCTGGTCGCAGGATTCCATCTCGCCACCTACGCCGCCACACAGATGGCCGAGGGTGACCGCGCTTCGTTCATCAACATCTCCTCGGTCATCGGCCTGGTGTCCACCGCACCGATCGGTGGGGCGAGTTACGCGGCCTCCAAAGCCGGGACCCTTGGTGTGACACGGGAACTCGCCGGGCAGTGGGGTCGCCGAGGCATCCGGGTCAACGCCGTGGTCCCTGGTTGGTTCGACACCGAGATGACAGACGGACTCTTCGAGAACGAGAAGTCGGCCGGCTGGGTTCGCCGCAACACGATGCTCGGACGCGGCGGAACCGACGGAGAGATCGATGGCGCGATACTCTTCCTCGCGTCGGACGCCTCGTCCTACATGACCGGTCAGGCCCTGGTCGTCGACGGCGGATGGACCGCTCGCTGATGTTGGCTGTTCAACTCATGGCGTGGGGCCAATCCCCGGAGCTCAGAGAGGTTCCTACCCCCGAACCCACCGGGGAGGAACTGCTCCTCGAGGTGGGCGCCGTCGGACTGTGCCGTTCCGACCTGCATGTGATGGACGCGCCGACCGACCGGTTCGACTATCCCCTTCCGTTGACGCTCGGCCACGAAGTCGCGGGCACGGTGATCGCGGCCGGACCTGCCGCGGACTCCACCTGGGTCGGGCAGTCGGTTGTGGTCCAGGGGATCTGGGCGTGTCAGCGTTGCCGTAACTGCATACGAGGCCGCGAGAACTACTGCCTGGAACTGGCGCCACGACACGACGGAAAGCTTGCACCGATCGGCAGCGGTCTCGGTCATCCCGGCGGACTCGCCGAGTTCATGGTGGTGCCCTCTGCCGGCGTGCTGGTGCCCATCGGCTCGCTCGATCACTCCGAAGCAGCACCCCTTGCCGACGCCGGATTGACCGCTTACCACGCGATAAGGAGCAATTCCGATCTCATCGACGAGCACACCGTCGCCGTGGTGATCGGCATCGGCGGGCTCGGCCATCTGGCCCTGCAATTCCTCCGCGAGGAAGGGGTGACCCAGATCGTCGCAGTCGACACCCGCCCCGAATCACAAGCGTTGGCAACGACGTTGGGGGCGCACACGGCGCACCCGACCCTGGATGCCGCCTCGGACGCGATCACCGGACTCGGCGGCGCGGACGTGGTGTTCGACTTCGCCGGGGCCCCGACCACCGTGGAACCGGCGACTCGACTGCTGGCGCCCGGTGGCCGGGTTGTCATGGTGGGCAGCGGAGGCGGCCGGGTCACGGTCGGCAAAGACGTCGGCCTGGTCAACGGGTGGCAGGTGCGCGCCCCCTTCTGGGGTAGCAAGTCCGACCTCGCTGCCGTCGTGGACCTCGCCGCCAGAGGTCGCCTACACGCAGAGACATCAACCTACCCATTGAGTGAGGCCCCTGACGTGTATCAGCTGTTACGAGCCGGCTCGGTCGCCGGGCGCGCAGTGATCATCCCGTCGGCCGCCTCATACCAACGCCTCGACAGAAAGACAGCGCAGTGAAGCTACTCGCACAGGAAATGCTCGCCAGGGCTGCGTCGACTCCGGAATCCATCGCAGTCGTCGACGAGTTGGGCAGCCACACCATAGGCAAGATCGTCGGTGCCGCCCAGGATCTTGCGGATCGGCTCGAGGCCATCGACCCGGGCGCTCCGACCGCTCTGATCCAGGCCGACAACACCTGGCACACCGTGGCAGCGGCGCTGGCAGTCGGCCTGCGTGGTGGTGTGGTCGCCGTCTTCAGTCCGCACGCCACCGAGTCCGAGTTCGAGCTGGCGATAGAAGACATCGATCCCGATCTGGTTGTTGCCGAACCACAGTCGTTGACTCACTGGGCCGTATCGCACACCGCCTTTCCGGTGCTCGACGACGCCTTCGACACCCGACATATCCGATCACGCGAAACCTTCCGAGACGTCGAACGGTGGCGCGGCGGTACGGCGATCGCGATGACCTCGGGGTCAACCGGACGCCCCAAATGTGTTGTGCAGTCCGAAGAAGCAATCCGCTATGCATCACAGAGCACGATCGACACTGTCGGCCTGCAGGCCGGGGAATCGATCGGCGCATTCGTGCCTCTGTCGTCGGTGGCCGCGTTCTGCTTCGGCATGTATCTGCCCGCCTACCTCGGCGGAACCATGGTCGCGGTCAGCAAGTGGTCGCCCGCTGTCGCGCTCGAGGTGATGGCCCGCGAACGCGTGGCTTGGACGATGCTCGTGCCGACGATGGCGCTGCAGCTCTCCGTGGTCGAGAGCGCCGCGGGTGCACTGTCCTCGATGCGCGCGATGACGGTAGGCGGCGGGCCGATGAACGAGCGAGCTTTGCTGCAGGCGGAAACACACCTGGGTACCACCTTTCTGCGGGTGTTCGGAATGTCGGAGTGCCTCGGGCACACCACCCCTGAACTCGACGACCCGCCGGCGATCCGCCTTGGCCGCGACGGCCGCCCCTTCCCCGGGACCATCGTGCGGGCAGTTGATGCGACCGGGGTTCCGGTGGCGCCAGGCGAGATCGGCGACGCCCAGGTCAAGGGACCTTCACTGTTCGTCGGCTACGCCCGCGGCGGCATCCCGACACCGCCCGAACTGACGGCAGACGGTTTTCTGCCCACCGGGGACCTCGTCGAGGTAGCCGAGGACGGTTCGATCCGGGTGATGGGCCGGCAGAAGCAGATCATCATCCGCGGGGGCCGCAACATCGACATCAACGAGCTCGAAGCGGCGATCGCGTCCATTCCGCAGGTGGTCCAGGTCTGCGTGGTGCCCGTTCCAGATGACCTGCTCGGCGAGAGGGCCGCAGCGCTGGTGGTCACCGGTGGCCCACAGTTGACCCTCGAGGAAGTCACCGACCAATTGGCCCGGTCCGACTTCCCCAAGTTCAAATGGCCTGAATACCTGTTCACGGTCGAGGATCTGCCGCAGAATCGGGTGGGCAAGCTGTCGCGGCCCGACGCGGTCGGACTGGCCTCCAAACTGGTCGCACAAGCCGACCCGAGTTCAAGTCAACTGCGGTAACGTGAACAAACACATTCCTGACAACGTCCCGGGGGTCCACGATGACGGTTGATGCCACTGTGCGACGCGAGAGCCCGCGGTCCAAACGCAGCCGCATCCTCGCGGTTGCGATCGACCAGTTCGGCAAGGTCGGTTACGAGCACACCAAGTGGGCGTCCATCGCCGACGTCGTCGGCATCGGGCAGACGGCGCTATACCACTACTTCGAGTCGAAGGCGCATTGCCTGCTCACGATCATGCGCCTCGAGCTGGCTGATTCGGTCGAGCGTTTCGACGCGGCCACCGCGTCCGAATCCGACCCCGAGGCTGCGCTGAGGGCTGCGATCACGGCAGCATTGGAAGCATCCCCGACCGACGCCTTACAGCGTCGAATCCTGCAGAATCACATGGACTTACTCGCGACGCCGCGGCAGTCGGAGAAGGAAGAAGCCGAGCGGATCCGGTGCCGCGAACTCGTTCACGAGATCGAGGTGAAGTGGACTGCGCTGATCGCGTCGGGCATCAAGAGCGGGGCGTTCATCGATGAAGACCCTCGCATGCTCGGGCGACTCGTTCTGCCGCTGATCATCAGCGTGTGGCGCTGGTACCGACCCGAGGGCAAACTCACCCTCGAACAGATCAACACGACGGTCACCGATGCCGCACTGAGGATCGTGCGGCCCTGATACTCACGCAAGCCCGTCGGCTCTTGGGGCGGCCATCAAAAATGAACAGAATTCAGTTAGGAGCAATCGTGTACAACCTGATCGTCCTGGGAACGCGCCCAAGTGCCTGGTCTCATGAACAGTTCATTGACTGGTGGCGCGGCGAGCATGCCGAACCAACTTACAAGTTGCCCGGGCTGCTGCGTTGGCAACACACGGACCTGCAGGAGACCTTCGACGACAAGTCGGCAGGCTGGGATGGACTGTCGGTCTTGAGCTTTGAATCCCCCGAGGCACTCAAAGCCGCACTGGCAAGTCCGGAATGGAAAGCGGCTGTGGCGAACGTCGGCGACATGGGCGGCCGAAGGATGATCTGGTATGGCGAAGAGAAGACCCTGGTTCCCCTCGTCGCCACGTCGTGACCCCTGCGCCGTGGTCCGAGCCCGGCTGCTTCCCCGTGGCCGATGGCATCCATCGAATCCCACTGCAGATGCCCGGAGACGGCCTGCGGGCGATCAATGTCTATGCGCTGGAGACGAACAGTGGCCTTGCCCTCATCGACGGCGGTTGGCATCGCGAGGACACCTACGACGAACTGACGCGGGCGCTCTCGGCAATCGGGCGCGCCCCGGACGACATCCACGACATCTACGTGACGCACGTGCACCGTGATCACTACACGTTTGCCGTCGAACTGCGACGCAGGCACGGATGCCGAGTCCATCTGGGGAGCGGCGAAATGGTCGGCATCGAGGCAATCGCCCGACTCGGAACGAACGTCCCGGAGAGTTCACTGCGCGAATTGAATCGTGCAGGGGCACGTCGGATCGCCGAACGGGCGTACAACGACTCCGTCGATGAGCCATTCGCGGCCGCGGACTGGGAACCGCCCGACACCTGGCTGACCGAAGGACCGCTGCTCCTGGCCGGCCACTCGTTGACTGCGGTTCACACTCCCGGACACACCATGGGGCACATGGTGTTCCACGATACGGATCGCGGCGTCAGCTACACCGGCGACCATGTGTTGCCGACGATCACCCCGTCCATCGGCTTCGAGCTCGGCGAGTGGGACCTACCCCTCGCCAAGTACATCCGGTCACTCGAGTTGATGCTCGACAATCATGACCACATCATGTTGCCGTCCCACGGGAACACCGGATCGGGTGTGCACGCGCGGGTGCATGAACTCCTCGCGCACCACGAGCGACGGTTCGCGGCCACCATCAACGCTGTCGAGAGCCTGAACAGGCCAACGGGACTCGCGGTCGCACAGGCACTCACCTGGACTCGCCGCGAGCGACCGTTCGACACCCTCGACAACTTCAACCAGATGGTCGCCACGTGCGAAACCATGGCACACCTCGATGTACTCGCCGAGCGCGGCAGGCTGAACGTCGAACACCGAGAAGGAGTGGATGTCTTCACCGTGCGGTGACGGCACGCAATCCATCCACCCTGCTGCCGGCCCGATCTTCCTCACAGGCGCAGTCAGGCGGCGGTCCAGCCACCGTCGACATTCAGCTCGCTACCGGTGATGAACGTGGCGTCGTCGCCGGCCAGGAAGGCGACCGCTGCCGCGACCTCGGTCGCCCGCCCGAGCCGGCCCATCGGTGTATTGGCGAGCATCGCGCGATGACGTTCGGTGCCCTCATACCGATCGAGCAACTGCTGGGTCTCGATGAACCCCGGATGGATCGAATTGACGCGCACACCTTTGGTCGCCCAGTACAGAGCGGCGTTCTTCGTCATGGTCCTGACCGCTCCCTTGGCTGCGGCATAGGCAAAGCTGTTCCCCATCCCACCAACTGTGCCCAGGATCGAGCAGATGTTGACTATCGAGCCACCACCGGACTGCTCGACCAATGCTCCCGCGTGCTTCATCCCGAGCCACGTACCGGTCTGACTGACCTCGATGACCCTGTTGTACCGGTCCAGACTCTCATCGACAACAGATTCGAGGCTTCCGATGGCACCGTTGTTGACAACCGCATCGAGTCGCGAAAAGCGTTCAGATACTTGATCTACAGCGTAGATCCACTGCTGCTCGGACGCGATGTCGAGGCCGAGCGCCTGATGGTTCTGTGGAGAATCCAGCCCTGCGACCAGCTTCTCGCAACCGTCGAGCGCAAGATCGGTCACCACCAGGGTCGCGCCCTCGGAGGCGAGTCGGCGCACGATCTCGACGCCGATCCCTCCAGTTGCTCCGGTGACCAACACGACCTTGCCCTGCAAACGCGTTCTGCCATCAGTCATTTACTCTTCGCCTTCTGTGTCGGCTCAGAGCTTGCTGAGCACGTTGCGGCCACCGATCAGCATGGCAATTGCCACACCGCCGGTCGTCACCGCCGTCATGAGTAGAGCCATGGCTGCGACCAGCGGGTAGGTGCCGTTCTGCCACATGTCGAACAAGAGCGTTCCCATCACCTGCGTCGTGGAAGCACGGACCAGCAGCGATGCAGCGAACTCGTGGGTGAGCAGGATGAACATCAGCGCAACCGCACTGAGGATCGTAGGACGCATGAGCGGCAGCATGATTCGCATGTTCGTCACGAAGGGTGAGGCACCACTGGTTGCCGATGCTTCGGTGTAGGTGTTGCCCAGTGCCAGCATCGCTGTCATCTGCATGCGGGTCGCGAACGGAAGCATCAGCACGATGTACACCAGGATGATGACCGTCCGGGTGCCGTACAGGATGAACGGCGGCTCGGTGTAGGTCAGCAGGAATCCGACGCCGAAGATCACTGCCGGAATGCCCAGCGGCAGGGCGGTCATCAGGTCGCCGATCAGCGCCAGGATCTTGAATCGCCGGCCTCGGACCAAGAGGTTGGCCATCAGATAGCCGATGGGAACCACGATCACGACCGCACCGAGCGACGTGACAACGCTGGTGATGACGGACTCGACGATGGCATCGGTACGCAGCAGCTCTCGGAAATTGTCGAGGGTGAACAGGCTCCAGGACAGCGATCCGGACCAGTAGGGGGTCAGCGAGACGATGATCAGCCCTACGAGCGGGATCACCAGCGCGAACAGAGCGAACAGCGAGATGGTGACCGTTGCCCATGTTCCCTTTCCCGTGGGCGGCGCGAAGGCTTTGCCGCCGTGGGTGACGAAGCGGGTCTGGTTGCCCAGCATCAACTTTTGGGCCAGGACCAGAGCGATACCGAAGATGACCAGCGGTGAGCCGGCGGCCGCGGCTGCGGCAAAGTCCGACGGCGACTCCGACACACGTCGGTACATCTCCGTGGTGAGCACCTTGACTCCGCTGTTCTGGCCGAGCAGCAACGGCCCGGTGAACTGACCGAGCCCCAGCAGGAAAGCGATGCCGCCGCCGTAGATGAGAGACGGCCGGAGCAGTGGCAGTACCACCTTGAAGAACACACCGAATGTTGACGACCCGCTCACCTGGGCGGCCTCCAGATGCTCGGAGCTGATGTTCTGCATACCCGAGCTGACGAACAGATAGACAAACGAGGTCAGCCCGAATCCGGTGAGGATGATGATCCACGGCACGGTGTACACGTCGATCGGCCCGGTGTCGGACCCGCTCCACCAGGGCAACTTTCGCAGGAGAACGTTCAGGTATCCCGGTCCCGGAGAGAGCAGGAACGCCCAGCCGACGATGTTGGCGACGGCCGGCATGACGATGGGGAGAATCGGAATGATGCGCAGGAAGCCCAGTTTCGCCGGTAGCCTACTCGCAGCGAAGGCGAGCAGGGTTCCGAGCACCATCGCGATCACGAGGGATCCGAGTGCCAGTGCGATCGTCGTCCAGATCGTCTCGGCTATGTCGAAGCGACCGTAGGTGGTGCGGTAACCCTGGCCACCGTTCTCGAATGCCAAGAGTTGCAGCCGGATCATCGGCAGGAGCACCAGATATGCGAGTATCGCCAACAGTGCGCCGTACCAGATCCTTCCGCGCCACTGTGCGGGAATGACCGACCGTGATGACGGGCGTGGCCGCGGAGACGGCGGCGATTGGGGTTCGGCTGTGAGTGTGGCCATCAGACCGTCTCCTTGGCTCGGCTGGTCGCCAAGTCCGCTGCCGCCGCGCGATCTGCCTCGTCACCGGCGAACACCCGAAGGCTCGACGGTGAGAAGCTCACGACCATCGGCGCACCTGGCTTGCTGCGGCGAAGGGCGGCGCTGTGTTCGGAGGCATTGGCACGCAGCGTCAGCTCCTCGCTTCCGCTCTTGACGGTGACATCGAAGTGGCGTCCGCCGTACTCATACGTCACCAATTCGGCGTGCAGCGCAACGTTTCCGGCGGGCACCTCGGCCATCGACTGGTGTAGGTGCAGATCGTCCGCCCGGAAGCGGGCGACTGCCGATGTCCCTTCGTCGGCAACGCCGCGGACCACGGAATGGCGCAGATCGATCGAGTCGCCTCCCGAGGTGATCCACCCGTCGTGGCCGCGTCGCAATTCCAGGCGGTTCCCCATTCCGATGAATGCCGCCACATATTCCGAAACCGGGTTCTCGAAGACGTGCTCCGGAGCATCGTACTGCTCGATCTTTCCGGACTTCATGATTGCGAGCCGGTCGCGAGTGCAAACGCCTCGGCCTGATCGTGCGTGACGAAAACCGCGGTGAAGCCCAGGTTTTGGTGCAACTGGTGAATCTGCGAACGGACCTGGTCGCGCAACCTCGCATCGAGATTGCTCAGTGGCTCGTCGAAGAGGATGAGGTCGGGCTGAGAGACGAGGCCACGGGCAACTGCGACGCGCTGTTGCTGCCCGCCACTGAGCTGTGACGGGTACCGGTCGAGCAGTTGGCCGCAGTCGACCATGTCGGCCGCTGCCTCGACGGCGCCGTCGGCCATTGCCTGCTTCATCTTTCGCACCTTGAGCGGATACTGGATGTTCTTCCGCACCGTCATGTGCGGCCAGAGCGCGTAGGACTGAAAGACCATTCCGATGTTCCGCTTGTGCGCGGGCACATTGAGATGTTCCTTGCCGTCGAACACGGTCCGGTCCTTGAATGCGATCGTGCCGTCCTGGGGGGTCTCGAGTCCAGCCAGACACCGCAGGGTCGTCGTCTTGCCACAGCCACTGGGACCGAGTAAGACCAGGAACTCGCCCTCCTCGATCGTCAGGTCGAGTTGGTCGACGACCGTGTTCGATCCGTAGGTCTTGGTCAGACCGGAAACTCTAAATTCTGAGGTCATCTCATACCTTCTGCGTTGATTTCTTCGGAGTGCGGACACCGGCGGCGGTGCCACCATCCACGAGCATGTCGGTGCCGGTGACGTAACTGCTGTCGTCTCCGGCCAGGAACGCGATGACCTTCGCGACTTCGGCAGGAGTGCCGCGGCGTTGCATCGGGATGCTTTTCACGTAAGCCTCCACGTCGTCGGCCGCCAAGCCCGCCGAGACGTGATCGCGGTGTCGATACTGCCCGGGCATACTGCGTTGACCCGGATCCCGCGGTCTGCGAGTTCGAGCGCTGCCACCTTGGTCAGGGCGCGGACACCGAATTTCGACGCACCGTAGGCCCCGAGTTCGGCGGTCGCGAGTACGCCGCGCAGCGATGCGAGGTTGATGATGGAGCCGCCTTGCGACATCGCCGAGGCGGCTGCCTTGATCCCCAGGAATGTGCCGATCAAGTTGAGATCGATCATCACGCGAAACTGGTCAAGCGAGGTTTCTGCCAGCGGGGCCTTCATTGCCGCGCCGGCGCTGTTGACCAGGACATCAAGGGGCGCCTGACGCGATATCTCGGCAGTCGCTGTAGCCCAATCGATTTCTGAGGTCACGTCGAGATGGAGGTAGTGGGCGTCGGCGCCCAATTCGTCGGCCAGATCCCGGCCCGCCGCGTCGTCGACGTCGGACAGCCAGACGGTTGCCCCTCGCCGCGCGAACTCCCGGGCACACGCACCCCCGATCCCTTTCGACGCGCCGGTGATCAACACGTTGGTCCCGCGGAACTGTGGTGACGAGCTGTTCATGGCGTCCTTTCGACTCGGAATCGGGGGTTCGTGCGGTGTTGGGTCAGCTCTGGAAGAGCTTTTGCCATTCTTCGGAGTATTGCTCGACCTTCTCGGGTGTCAGCTCGGCAATGTCTGGCGACGCGATGTCCTGCGCTCTGGCCACCGCGCCAGGGATGTCCGGCAGCGCAGCGGCGTAGCCCGGGTTCAGCGCTGTCTGACCCTCCGTGGTGACCATGAAGTCGGCGAGTACCTGCGCAGCGTTCGGATGGGGTGCGACGCCGACGACCTGGCTGTACCAGGGTGTGCCCCAAGGGGTCGGGGGAAGCTTCCAGTTGACGGGTGCGCCGGCCTCGACTTCGGTGACCAGTGGTTGCACCGACGGAGAGACCACGACTTCGCCTGAAGTCAACGCCTGCGCCACACCGAGCGCGCTGGGGTACACACGAGGCTCAAGTGCAGCGAGCTGCTCCCAGTAGTCTTCGCCGTAGGTCTTGGCGTAGTAGCGATAAAGGTCGACGTACGAAGCGATCCCGGTCGGATTGACGATGCCGATCTTTCCCTTGTATGCCGGGTTCAAGATGTCCTGCGGTGTATTGAGCCCTCCGGGTACCGCGCCTGTGTTCCAGCCGAGGGCGAACACGGCTGCGCTGGTGAGGAAGAACCGGTCGTTGATGACACTCTTGTCCGGTTCGTATGCCGGCGCGTCCAGTGCGGGGCCGACGAGATCGGCCGAGTACGAGCCCGAGTCGGCCGCGTTCTGAATCCACGCGGCGTCGGTGAGCATGTGTACGTCGCGATGCCCTTTCCGGTCTTGTTCTCGGTCTCGATTCGCGGATTGATCTCCGCGTCGGTACCGCGAACGAAATCCATTGCTATGTCCGGGTATTTCGAATTGAACGCCGCTTTGAGCGCCTCGAGGTTCGCCGGCTTCTGGCTGGAGTACAGCATCACGCTGCCCTCCTTGTTGGCGGCCGCGACGACGTCGTCCCAGCTACCCTCCACGGGACCGGAGGAAGACGAGCTACCCCCGCACGCGGCCAGACCGAACGTGGACGCTGCTATGGCAACTGCCGCAATCGCTTTCGAGATGGGTCTCATTGTTAACAATGCTTTCTCTTCCGGACCTCTCGAGCGAGGTTCCCACTGATGGAGGTCGAGCAGTCGAACTGGTTGTCAGCCGATGTGATTCAGCGTCTTCGCGAGTACCTCCGGAATGGAGATCATCGCCATGTGGCCCGACTCGAGGTACAAGGTCTGTCCTCCCACCAGAGCCGCCGACCTGGCTTGAAGCTCTGGGGTGTAGCAGGCGTCCCGGGACAGCCGGATGTAAGTTCGTGGCACGTCTACTTTCAGACCAGAGAGGTCAACCGGCTCGGAGAGCAATGCGGCCGCATCGTCCACCAGTTGGGCAAGCGTCCACTCCGTCTGCTCCTCGGTCATGTCGTTGCACAGCATCCCCGGCACAGCTGCCGGGTTCTGCTGGTACAGGCCCCCATCGATGGATTGCTGAACCGCCTCGCGCACACCGGGATCGATGCCGTCGATCACACGCGTCCCGTCGGCGGGCACCACCGCCGACAAGAAGACGACATGCCTGATCCTGTCGGCCAACTGCGCGAGGACTCGCGGGACGGAGACGCCGGCGAACGAGTGTGCGACGACGGTGATGTCCTCCAGGTCGGCGTTGCGGACGTCGTCGATGATCGCTGCCGCGCAGTCGTCGAGGGTCACCGCGCGGAGATCCTGGTCGGCGCGTGTGCCACGACCGGGTAGATCAACGGCGACAACGCGCCCCGCAAGCAGTGGGGCGAGGCGGTCCCAGCACGTCGCGCTCATACCTGCGCCGTGCACCAAGAGGAAGGACATTACTTGCCTTTCACCAAACTGAACTGATGTCAGTTTGAACTTAAACTGCTTGCGCTGTGATGTCAATCACCGGCGAGATTTTATTTGAACTGAATACACTTCAGTTTCTGCGGTCGTCTGACCAGCACGTACTCGGCTGGGTCACTGATCCCGGTGACGCCAGCACGGTCTCACCAGCCGCAAGCCCGAACACGAGTGCCGTGGCCAGACCACCCGCGTAAGCGCGGTTCCACAGACCCCCCGTATCCGAACCGGCTGCGAGCAGCCCACCGACAGGTGTGCCGCTCGGGTCGAGCACACGAGCCCGGGCGTCGATATTCACCCCGTAGAAAGGGAACGTGATCGCCGGTGCCGCCTCGATCAGGTAGTACGGCGGTTCGTCGAGAGGCAGTGCGTGGTGCGATCTGCCGGGGATCAGAGGGTCTTGGTTCCTGGCTCGGTTATTGAAGTCGGCGATCTGCTCGGCGATGGCCAGACCGTCGTAACCCCACTCGTCGGGCAGGTACTCGAATTCCGACAGGTCCTCGGCCACACCCACACGACCACCACGCTTGCTCGCCAAGGTGAACTTGTCGACGGCCACGGCGCCCTCCACGTACGAGGCCACCATCCACTCCCGGTGGACCCGGGCATCGGCAACGAGCAGACCACGGCCGCCCGGTTGTTCCAGCAGGGCCATCGTCGTGAGGTGGTCGCCCAGGGTCTCGTCGACGAAACGGTGGCCGGCAGTGTTGAACAACAGAGCGTGTTCGCTGTAATACAACGACAGGTCAACGAAGTCGCCGGAGTCTCTGAACTCGACACCGGCCGGGATCAGATGTCCGTAGAACCCCGCGCCGTCGGCACCCGTTGCGGCGCCGATCTGCTGCGCCAGACGCAGGCCGGCGCCAACACTGTTGGGGTTTGATCTCAGCGGCATACTGCCGGCCTCCGGGTGGACATACCTTGCCAGGAGGTCTTTGCTGCCCTGGAACCCACCGGTGGCCAGCAGCGTGTTCTTCGTCCGAATGTCCGCTGCGCCGCCTGGACCGCGCACTCGTATGCCCACGACCTGGCCCCCCTCGGTCAGCAGCTCCTCGGTCTCGGTGCGCAGCAACAGTTTCCCCCTGTTCTCGAGCACAAGCCGTTTACACGTGTCGAGGTAGTGATTGGTGTCGAACTTGTGCCCCTGACCGAAACCGAGAATCGGTTGCGCTGGACCGACCGTCACGCCGACGGAGCGGATCCAGTCGACGCCCCCGGCGAATCCGTCGACGAGTGCTTCACGCAAAGCCGGATCGCCATGCGGATTGTGTCGCGCCATGACCTCTCGGTCGGGCGCGGTCCAGGCGTAACCGGCAAACCTGGCCGATCCACCGACGTCGTCACCGACTTCAACGACAGTCACCGACTTTCCCGCGAGGGCGACTCTGGCCGCCGCGGTCAGCCCTGCCATCCCCGCGCCGATCACCAGCAGGTCACAAGAGGTCCCTGGCATCGATCAAAGTCCTTCCGGTGAAGCTCATGTGGGAACCTAGGTGCGCACTAGCCGAGGAATGATTTTTCCCACTGCTCCTGGAACTGGGCGATCTTTTCCGGCGACAGTGCCGCGATGTCGGGGAGAGGGATGTCCTGGGCCCGTGCCACCGAGTCGGGTATGTCTGGCAGAGCACTGCCGTAACCGAATGACAGCGCCGTCTGCCCCTCGACCGTCACCATGAAGTCCGCCAGCACCTGGGCGGCATTGGGGTGCGGCGCCGACGAGAGCACGTGCGAGTACCAGGGTGTGCCCCACGCGGGATCGGGCAGCGCCCAGTTCACCGGCGCACCGGCAGCCACCTCGCGCAACAGCGGCTGGACCATCGGCGTGGCAGAGATCTCGCCTGAACTCAAGGCCTGCGCGATACCCAGTGCGCTCGGGTACACCCGAGGATCCATCTGAGCGAGTCGCTGGTTGAAATCATCCGGCCCCCAATTCTTCTCGAAGAACTGATACTCGTCGACCACGGCCGCAAAGCCGGCGGGGTTGACCACGCCGATCCGTCCTTTGAGCACCGGGTCGAACAGATCGTCCGGAGATGCGAGGCCGCCCGGCAGCGCATTGGTGTTCCAGCCAAGTGCGAAGACTGCTGCGCTCGTCAAGAAGAAGCGGTCGTTGATGACGCTCCGGTCTCGTTCGTACTCCGGATTGTCGAATGCCGGTCCCACGATCTCGGTGGAGTACGAACCCGAGTCGGCCGCATTGGTGATCCACGCCGGATCCGACACCATGTGGACATCCGCGGTCCCTTTGCCGGTCCGATTCTCGGTCTCCACACGCGGGTTCATCTCCACGTCGGTGCCACGCACGAACTCCAGGGCGATGTCCGGATACTTTTGCTGGAAAGCGACTTTGAGCTTCTCGAGGTTCTCGGGATGCTGTGTCGAATAGAGCACCACCGATCCCTCCTCCTTCGCCGCGGCGACGACCTCGTCCCAATTCCCTTCAACAGGTCCGGATGGAGACGAGCCGCCACAAGCCGAGGCGAACATGGTCAGCGTCGCGCCCAACGCGACAGCCACCACTTTGAGTGTTCTCAAGGTCATACCCTTCGTCGGAAACTGAACCGATCTTGGTTCAGGAGCTTAGGGCCGTGCTTGAGGTGATGTCAATCACTCATCGGGTTCCGGCAATCTGGGCGCAGGGTGGCGCGGCGGTATCCCCTCCGGCTTCGTGTACTTCCTCCGGTTGCAGTCGGAGGGAGTGGCTCAAACCGGAGGGAGTGCACTGCTCAGGACCAGGAGGGCTGCAGACCGATCACCCGCTACGTCCAGCCCGCCGTTTCCGTGGCCGCCTGATGGGTTTGCTCGAGGAACTTCAGAACCATGGCTTCGGGATCGGGTGACTGACGCACGAGGTGGTACGGAAGCACGTACTCCCCCAGCGCGGCGTCCCAGGACGCAGGAGCTTCGACGGCCGGATGGGTGTCGTATCCGTCGGGGTGGGGGTACGCGTAGGCGTAGAAGACGCCTTCCTCGGCACCACCGGGCCAGTAGCCTGCGCTCGAGACCTCGTCACTGTAAGCCTCGTGCATGACCCAGTCGGGGCAGTTCGGAATGCCGCCAGGATGCCTGGGGGCCGGTCGTCCCGAGAACCGTGTGACGGCGAGATCGAATGCACCCCAAAAGAAATGGACAGGTGACGACTTTCCCCGAAACTCACCACGGAACCTCGACAAGACACCATGCGCACTGACCAGGGACCGCCAGAAGCGAGACATGGCGTCCGCGTCGTACGACGCATGCACGGTGTCCTCAGCGAACGGAGTCGCATCAGGCAGTTCGACGGGGGTGCCGACCAGCTTGACGTCGAAACCGAGAGCGTCGAGGTGACCGATGTACTCGGCGTAGAAGTCGGCGACGGTCCGCGGTTCGAGCTTCATCCGGCGGGTGCTGCCGTCGGTGACCAGGAACAGCAACTCGTGCTCGATGAAGTCGAAGCGAATCTCGAGGCCGCGGTTGCCGACGACCATCAGCGACGTGGTGAGTCCGCGCGCGTCCACGTACAGCGCGACGCCCCACCAGTGGTTGAGTTCCGGCCCGAGAGCCATCCGGGTCTTACCGACGATCTGGGTCCACAACTGAACGGTGTCCCTGGTGTCGATCCACGAGTCCACCGGCAGGGCGGGCCAAGAGTCGTCTCTGGTGCTCATGGGCCCATGATTCCCGAGGCTCACGCGACTCGCGCAACCGGGATGAAGGTCTACACCGAGACGATGTGCCCGACCGATCGGAGTGCAGCGCAGGCATTGCCCAGATGAACGCGCGGGACCAGAACAACATCTGCGACGGCCGTGGAAACAACAAAGATCGGACAACCCGACGCCGACAGCGGCGCAGCAATCGACACCGTCATCCCAGGCTCATCGAGCCCGTGTGCCGATCCACCCGAGTAGAAGGCGAGCCAGCGATCTGCCTCGTCCGGTTCAGCTCGGCGAACCCGTGTTGTCCCCTCAGGAGACGTTGCCACCATCAGGCCGTCAGGCGCACCAGGCATTTCGACACCCGGCGGCGTGTGCTCGATCTTGAACTCGCCGTCGAGTAGCGCGATGCGCTGCGGAACTATGTCAATGGTCAACGACGTCACGACAACACCGTAACCAACCACCTGAGGGCGGCGTGGACGCGAGAAGTCCGACACCGACGAACTCTCGACGATCGCGCGCCGACCCTCGAGGCGCTCCGATGCTGAAACAGTGGCCTACCGAGTCAGCTCTCGGAGTCGTAACGGGTGCAGATTTCGATCGCCTCATCCAGTGCGCCGGCGCTACCCATGGCGTCTTCGAGTTCGGAGCGTTCCAGGATCACCGGGACCGGCTCAGCGGCTACGGTCACCGTGATCGTCATGCTGAATGGGCGGCGTGCGAGCCGGTTCACCAATCCGACAGGAATACCGAGGTCGCGCGCCACCTGCTTCTGGGTGCCCGGGGATTGTGTCAGTCGACGTTTGATCTCGACCTGCCAGACGAAATCCTGAACCGCCTCTCTGCGAACCGCATCCGAGAGAACCGAGGGGCGAGCCAGGCTCGCGATGTCGGCGCGTGGGCCGAGCTTGTTGAGTTGGCGCCGTTGTCTCCAACGCCGAAACCGCGTCTGCATCGGACCAGAGTAGGACTCACTTCCGTCCTCTGGGTTGCGATGTCCGCTATGAGTAGATTTGAACCGGACGCACTGGAGGCGGCGTCCACGCCTCTGACAAGGCTTCTTCACGTGGCTGGTAAATCCTCAAGACCAGAAAGAACTTGCCGGCAGGGCTGGGAAGCCAGTCCTCGTGGGTTCCGTCGGGCGGTCGCTGCCTACTGATGTAGATCGCACGCGATAGCAGGCGGTCGGCTCCCCCATGGCCCGTGGCGGACCCAACCGAATGTTTGTGTTCCGGAGCGTCATAGAGCCACCCACTGTCTGCCTCGTAGAGAGTGATGCTCCAAAATGCTTTTGCCGGAGGTGGTTCTGTGATCTCGATTCGGTAGACCCCAATCGATCCGTCCAGTGCCCCGCCGGTGGAGTCGACGTAGGTGTTGTAGGAGCAATTCTCTTCGACGACGTTTGCGCCCAGGCCCACGAAGTTCATGACCGCGCGCGCAAGGAAGTTGGTGCCGTGCGCACCTTTGTCGAGTACGCGTGTCCAACCAACCGGGAGTCGCCTACCCAGTAGCGGGCGCGACTGTTCGATCATCGTCATCGCGCTCGCAAAGCCATCCAGGGCACCTTCCGCGACTGCGGGGTCCAAAGTTTCCGGATCGCAACCGAATTGGCCTCCGACACCCAGGAGCCGGAACTGCGACGCGAGGCTGTAGTCCTCGACGGGGACCCCGTTGATGCGCAACGATGCATCGAGCGCTACCAAGAACGGTTTCCAGGCGGACTCCACCTCGTGCTGAGACACCACCGGCCACGTTCGTGATTCCTCACTCGCGCCGGAAATGGTCACCGAGTCCTGCAGTTCGTGCACGACGGGCAGATCAGCCTTTCCGAACACCTGAATTCTCATCAGTAGCCACATCATTGGTGTTGCCACCCGGAAGACCTCCGCACCATGGGGCGGCAGGCCCTCCCAGTCCGTGGTTGCGACGAGGACCCGTCGAGGGGTGTTCGGATGAGTTCGGTGGCTGATGTTGCTTGCGTTGCTGTACGCATCGAGAAAGTTCAGGGTGTAGTAACGGCCGTCGAACCGGGGGAGCTCGAGCACTACCGGACCGTCGGTGAGGTCGATCCAGGCGTTCGAGTACAGCGTGTCCACGTTCGGCACCCGAAACGGCTGGTACCCGGCGCCGGCGATGTCGCGCTCGTGGTTGAGAAGGTTGAGTCTCCAGGCTCCGCGACCTCCTTCTGGAGCGCAGGCTGCACACATGCTCGCGAACTGGTACACCGACGGAAGCCCGTACATCACTGCCAGCTGCATCAACGACGAAGCCAAAGCTGTCTTCGACTTGTCGCTTAGCGGCACAATATCTTTCGCAGTAGACGAGGCCAGCTGGGCCGCGCGCATGGGGTGGTACCGGGCGAAACCTGCACGACCACATCCACTGCCTTCGTCACTCACGATGCGCAACCCCCTTCCCCGAACCGAGTCGCCATGCCGCCATGCGTCCGCCGATACAACGTGATTGACATCACCCGATCTTAGGTGGTGAACTGATCTCAGTTCAAGTACCTAAGGAGAACTCAGACCATGAACAAAACGTGGACTACGCGCGGCCTGTTTGGGCGCAGCCTTGTACTGGGCACGGTGATCACCGCTTGCGGGGGCGGTTCGGGAAACACGGCGTCGGTCGAAGGCAATTGGGACGAAGTCGTTGCCGCCGCGAAAAAGGAGGGTTCCGTGATGCTCTACTCGAGTCAGAACATCGCGATACTCGAGAGTCTGAAAGAAGCTTGGAGCAAACAGTATCCAGAGATCAAGCTCGAGTTCGTCCGGGGAACGGATGCAGATCTGAACCCCCGCATCGAGACCGAGAACCGGACAGGAAAGGGAACTGCCGACGTTCATGTCGTCACCGATACGGCTTGGATTGCCGCGGCATCTGACTCCGGCGCCTACTCCCAGGACCTTCGCGGGCCCAGCTTCGACAATCCCGAGTATCAGCCCGACGCAAGCATCAAGAACGGCAAGTTCTTCCTCGACGTGGCGGCAACCTTCGGCATGGGCTGGAACACCAACACGGTTCCCGAGGGCTTGTCGAACCCCGCGGATGTCCTGAACCCCGAGTATGCGGGCAAGATCGGAATCGTCAACCCCGTCGGAATCGCCTCATACGTGGACCTTTACGACTTTTACACCAAGAACTTCGGCGCCGACTACGAGAAGAAGCTGGCGGCTCTCGAACCGAGAATCTACCCGAGTGCACTCGGTGTTGCACAGGCGCTCACCTCCGGCGAGATCGTGGTCGCCCCGATGGTGCAACCGCTGATACGCGAGGTCGCGTCTGGCGCCCCCGTCAACTGGGCCCTTCCTAAGCCTTCATGGGGGACACCGTTCTTCGGCCACGTGACCTCCGTCGCCACACATCCCAACGCGGCACAGGTACTTGCGGACTTCATGGTCAGCCGCGAGGGTCAAACCGCACAAGCCATCGGTGTGGCGACCGCCCTCCCGGGCATTCCCGGGGCGACTGCGGACGCACATTCCATTCAGACCCCCGATCCCGGCCAGTTGACGCCGCAGTACGTCGACAAGAAATCCCAGGAATGGGAGCAGCTCTTCACTCGCTGAGCACGACGACCGGTCGCCGCGTATCTCACATCGCGTGAGATACGCGGCGGCACAGTGTATTCGCGGTAAGAAAGCCTTGGATCACCGAAGTGGGCTCATCGACATCACCACGACGAGCGCTGTCAGCCCCATCATCGACACGATCACGGTCAGCATAAGCATGGGCACCCCGGCACTGTGGGTCAGATGAACTCGGCCCGTCTGCGATATGGCCAGGTCTCGGTGAGTCGATGCCGGCCGGCAAATGCAGCGAACGAAAAGCGCTGCGGCACTGAGCGCGATGACACTTTCCAATGCGACGAGTAGCCACTGGTTGGTCATCGCGCTGAATCTGATGCCGACCACCGCGATGACAACCAACGCGCAACTGGTTCGCTGCCACGACAGCGCCGTACGCTCCAGCTGCAGCCCGCCATCAAGGAGCATCACTCGTTCGGCAGCCGGTGAATGCTCTGGCGCGTCCGTCATAGCAGCACCGACCACAGCACGAGGACAGCCGCGACCGACAGGACCAATGCGAGCGGCGCAGCAAACCGGGGCGACGGCAGCGAACCTTCACTTCGCAAGCTGCTCTCGGTTCGCGCCCACGACCACCACGCTTGCAGTGGCAACAGGATCGATGCGCCGATCATCAACACCGACGCAGCGGTACTCGGAATCGATCCCCTGCCAACCCCGAACGCCTGTAGCGCAACCCCAGCCGCCATGAGCGCCAGGGACGTTCGTATCCAAGCGAGGTAGGTTCGTTCGTTCGCGAGGCTGAATCGAGCATCCGGCTCACTGCCCCGCTCGTACACCCACCGCGGGAATCGTCTCTGTTGGCCACCTTTCTTCCCGTATTGCACGTCGCCTCCACCTCGGTAGAACGGCCCCGATCATCACGGGCCCACTCGCTATACTCTAGTTGAGTTCAGTTCAATTATGAAGGCGGGAAGTAGTGCAGCAACACCAAGCATCCCTGGCCGATGTCGCTCGCGATCTGCAGATCTGGGGGTTCCCGGTGGTGTTTGCCCAACGCCTCAGGCTGCGGTTCACTCTGCCTTTGGACCCGGAGGCCCCCCGGCCTGCGACCTCAGCTGGGGCCCGCCTCAACAACCTCGGCCACCAACGACGACTTTCGGACCCCACACTGACCGCGGGAGTGGCACCGAACGTCGACACGCTCTACTCGCTGGCGTTCCTGGATCTCGATCAGGGAGAGTTCGAGCTTCGCCTCCCTGATTTCGCAGATCGGTACTACAGCGTGCAGATCGGTGAAGCCGATTCATCCACCACAGCTGTTCTCGGACAACGCAATGTCGGACCGACGCTGCCGCGTCTGTTCATCCGGCGGTACAACGCCGGCGCACACGACTCGGCTGCCGGTGAGATCATCGAATGCCGGTCCCGTTTTGTCATGGTGGCCATCCGGATACTCGTGGATCCATCCGATCCCGATGACGTGGCGCTCGTCATGGGTCTCCAAGACGAGATCGAGCTAGTCGGCCCACCGAGCCCACCCGTGGAGACGGCAGCGGATGCGGTTCGCCTGGCGAGTCGTGATCGTGAGGCCGAGGTGAGCGAACCCGAGTCCTTCGTCCACTCCGTAGGCCACGCCATCGACGGGCTTGCCGCTGACGACATCCCGTCGTGGGTCGCTTCGGCCCATCATCGGCTACAGGAAGCGATCACGGACACGGCCGACCCCCCGGCTCGCGACTCGATCGCAAGCGGATTGGCGCAGGGGATGAGCGACATCGCGAGTCATGTCAAGACATTGGGCCGCGCCGTCAACGGCTGGGCAATCAACGACGTTGGTACAGCCTTTGGAGAGAACTATCTCCTTCGCGCGGCGGTTGCATACTCCCAGATCTTCATCAACCCGGCGGCCGAAGCCCTCTACCCGGTGTGCGAGGTCGACGACACCCAGAGCCAGCTCAATGGAGCCCACGCCTACACACTGACCTTTGCCAACGGTGATCGCCCGCCCGCCGCCTTCTTCTGGTCGCTGACCGTGTACCACTCGAAAGGTCTTCTCTACGAGAACGAGATCTGCCGTTACGCGATCACCGATCGAACCCCCGGCTTACAGATCGGTCCTGATGGATCACTGACGATCCACCTCCAGAACAAGGCACCTTCAGAGGGGCGCTCATCCAATTGGCTTCCCTGTCCCCCAGGCGATTTCCGTCTCATGTTGCGGCTGTACGGACCGACCAACCCAGGCTGGAACCCACCAGTGGTGAAAAATGTCAACTGAACCACAATTCGCCAGCGGTATCTGTTGCAACGGCTTGGGCGACCGACCCAGGAAGAGCCCTCAGTAGCTGGTCGATCTGCGTAGCGCGATCCGAGATGGTGTTCGGGTCGGCCACGCTGTCCGAACCTACAACGATCCGGTCAGCGAACTTGCATATCAAGGTGCGCCAGTCGGGATGCACGCCGCCGTCGCCGTGGACCACAGAATCAAGAAGAACCCACGACAATTCAACAGTCAGATTGTGGTGCCGCGACAAGAGCCTCTCGACGAGCTCGATCTGGCCATCGGGATGCACTCGACGCGAGACCCCCGCGTGGCACCACACGATGCGGGTGGTGCGGTGTCGCCGTATCGCGTTCTCGAACGGTTCGACGTACTCCTGCTCAGATGGCCGCCCCGCCGAGCTGGAATCGTGGTGCACCGAGATAGGAACCTTCTTATCGGCGCAAAAACCGAAGACGTTGTCCATGGCCAGGTGGTCCGCGACGGGGGTTTCGCCCCGCGTCAGGTTGGTCAGGTCGTCGTGCCGAAGCAACACCTCCCCGATGCCTGCCCATCGGTCAGACCTGGCCCACACTGCTTCGAGATGGTCGACCGCCAAACGGTCTGTCGGATCAAAACCGCAGATGAGCGGCGCCACAGTGAAACCGGGCGCCTCATCGAAAGTCGCAAGAGAGTCAAGTACGAGCACGTCGGTCAGCGAATGGTAGTGACACGGCGCATTGTCATCGAGGTAGTAACTGGGCTTGAGAGGTTCGGCAGTCGACCACTTCTTCTTCACCGGCAAGCCAAAGACCACGGCACGTTCAGCACCACTGTCTCGGAGAGACCTGATCAACCCGGCAGAGTCTGCCGGACGCTGCAAGAAATCGACAACATGCACGTGTGTGTCTGTCCACTGCATAGGCACATTCTTACCGCACCCCACGAGCCTCATCGCCACCAGGCGATGACCGCAGACTCGACACCGCCGACGTCCTCACATCGGTTGCCTCGCAGCCCTGTATGACCCGACATAGCCGCTAGGCTCGTCTCTGCGGCTCCAAATTACTCGCCGAATCTGGTTTAGCAGCGACAACTTTGCGACGAAAAGGGGGGTCTCCGAGTGCACGCTGAAACGGACGTCATCGCAATCACTCCGCGGGCTTCGTGACGAATGGCCAGCGTGACGCACGCGGAGTCCGCGCTAAAGCTGATTAGCGCGGACGATGCAGAAACAGGCCGGCGAGAGGCCGTGTATCGAGGTTGCCATCAGGGAGACGGTGGCGCGGGTTGATGACATGGAGACATAGGTACGGTGGCCGCGGCTCTGTCCGGCCGCGATCGAGTCGGCCGCCACCAGCGTGCTCTCGTCCAAGTTCCATACCAGCCGGATATTGGCTGCGCTCAACACCTTTGGCAAGGCCAGCCGGAGGGCAACGGCGGCATTGGTGGTATTGGTGGCGTGCATCAAACCCACTTCTACGTCACGGTCATCAAAACAGTTCGCGGCCCCGACGTCGAGAACTAGGCGAAGATGCCGGACGCCCCCTCGGTGTTGACGGATAGCGGCGAACCACGGCGTCATCGAGTGAACGTACGAGACCCCAGCCGCTGCATGACGCATGGTCTCCTTGGTGATTGGTACCTGGCCGGTGGCCGCGGCAAGGCCTATCGGTGGCCACCCGGCAAGCGAATCACCGGGCGCCCGTGGGAAGTAACGGTCCAACAACTTGATGGACACGAGCCCGCGCGCCGTTCCCGCACTTGGTCTCGCTCATCTCTGCTCCTCTAACACGTAGTGGACTTTCACGATGTCGGACGATCCGTGCTGCAGGGCGTTAAAGGAGCTAGTGGCCTCGTGAAGTGGGATTGACGTCACCCAACTCCAGTCCCAGTCCGCCGATAAACCAACTGCCGTCTCGAATTCGCTGTCGCTGTACGCGAACGAACCAATCACGTCTCGTTCAGCGACGACGATGCTGTAGGCGCCATATGGGATGCATACATCGTCGCCGTGAATACCTACCCATACCGCGCGACCACCGGGTCGCAGAGCAGAGATCGACATGGCCTGCGTCGCCTGTGCTCCCGCAGCGTCAATACAGATATCGAAGCTGTCTGGTTCCAGGGCGCTGACCACGTAGCCGACCTCGAGTGATTTGAGCACCGCCTGCCGAGTCGGCGACACCTCGGAGAGGACGACCTCACCCGCGCCCGCGCGCCACGCGCAAAGTGCAGCGGCGATACCGATTGGGCCGCCGCCGACGATACCTATCCTTTTCCCGTGAACGTCGCCGGCCCGGTTGATGGCGTGCAGTGCCGTCGCTGTCACCTCCGACATGGCCGCAGCGGTCCACGACGCGTGGTCGGGCAGCGTGACTAGGCGTCCCTCGGGCACCGAGACTCTTTCCGCAATTCCACCCGGTCGGGAGATTCCGATGATGGTGTTACGACTGCACAGGTGCGACCGTCCTGAGGTACACAGATCGCATGCATCGCAGGGCATTTGCGGATTGACTGCCACACGACGACCGTCGTCGGTGACGCCGCCGAATTCGTGGCCAATGGTCAGCG
The DNA here is from genome assembly GCF_000506245.1 of Williamsia sp. D3. NCBI lineage: Bacteria > Bacillati > Actinomycetota > Actinomycetes > Mycobacteriales > Nocardiaceae > Williamsia > Williamsia sp. D3. The sequence goes on from NZ_AYTE01000014.1 coordinate 151,894, forward strand.
CAGGCAGATACAGACCGTCCGCTACGCCGTGCAGATCGGATCCACAGACGCCAGCAGCACGCACGTTGATCAGAACTTCCCCCTGCGTGGGGACAGGCTCGTCCACATCGACAATCTCCACGCGTCCCGCGCCGACGTTCTGTAGAGCTTTCACGTGCTCACGCGCTCCTTTTGTCTAGTTCATTGCTTGGCCTCATCGAGCCGGATCGTGCTGTTCTCGTCGGGTTGCGAGCTACGACCGAAGGCGATCGAGGTCTTCGCCGAAGACATCTATTGTTGCGGCATGCGCAGTCGGCCCAAGTCCGACGCGGCGTCGCGGGCTGCATCGACGTTCACATCAGCGATCACGACCTGCACGTGCCGATCAATCATTGTCCGGCGTTTTGATCTCGGCGTTGATCGAAAACCGTTCTCGCTGACTGACAATCTCCTCGACAACGTCCTCGGGTGCGTGTTCTGGAATCCAATGCGAAATACCCGCCAACTCCACAAGACGGTACTCGCCCGTCACATACACCCGCGAACGCTCTATACCGGCTCGTCCGACGGCCATGTCCCCATCGCCCCAGATCAAGGTCGTCGGCGTCGAGACGCAGATCTGCGGCGGATCATCACGAGCCGCGCGATACCAGTTGATGGCCGCATCGAGGGCGCCTGGCTGCAGCAAGACCTTCAGGTGGCGTTGTGCGGTGTCCTCGTCAACCACATCGCCGTACCCAGCTCGAAGTCCGGCGCCATCATTGTCCGTGAGGAGGGCCACCGCCGATGGGTCGTCCTTCAAGAAATCCATGTACCAGGACCGTTCGATCTGGTCTGCGTCGTGAGTTATCGCCCATGCAAAGGCATTCGGATGCGGCACCGCCACTGCGATCAGAGAATGTACTAGGTCCGGGTGTCGCGCAGCGACCTGCCAGGCAACGGTCGCGCCCCAGTCGTGACCGACAAGTTGTATGCGGTCGTAACCGTAACCTCGACAGACTTCGACTACGTCGTCGATGAGATGTTCAATGCGGTATTCGTCGACTCCCGAGGGCCGCGCCCCCGGGGAGTACCCGCGCTGGTCGAAAGACAGTGCGGGAACGTCGACCTGGTCGAGATGACGCATGACTTCATCCCAGGAGGCACGTGATTGAGGAAACCCATGTAGCAAAACGACTGGCGGCTGCTCGCATTCGCTCTGCGCCACCGAGTTCCGAGTCGTGTCAAAGCGCAGGTGTCCGACGCGGATCTCACCCGCAACCAGCTCAGCATCTGACAACACGGCGCTCCTTCGGCAAACGGGCGAAACTGTGACTGCGCGAGATTAGACTGCCGTCTAGACACATGTCAACATTCGCCCGCCCGCGCAGTAGGCCGGCAGATCAGTAGTAATGCTCCGCGCGAGAATCGCCTCGATCACGAGGTGAGAATGCCCAGACCTCGACGGCCGCCGCTTAAAGGCCCTCACGTGAGTTTCAAACATGAGATGCGATCGGTGAACCGATCACTTATGATGATTAAGGCGGCGTTTCGATCGCCAAACCGGTACAGCAGCTCGGATACTATCGTTTACTCGCGCTCCGCGCGGTGTGACACCGATTGCCTGCTCAGGAATGAAAGGCCGCTGAAATGGGCCAACTGGACGGTCAAGTTGTCTTTATCTCGGGCGTGGCTCGCGGCCAGGGGCGTTCACACGCACTGACTCTCGCCGAGGAGGGCGCCTCCATCATCGGCTTCGACCTATGCGACGAACTCGCCTCGACGGCTTATCCCGGCGCCACCGATGCCGACCTGGAAGAGACCCGGCGGCTGCTTCACGAGGTCGGCGCGCCAACGGTGTTGTCCCACGGCGATGTCCGCGATTTCGCGCAGGTCGAGGCAGCTTTTCAGCGCGGGCTCGATGAGTTCGGTCGGGTTGACATCGTCATTCCGAATGCCGGTCTGTGCTCCGGGGGTAAAACATGGGAGATCTCTGAAGAGGCCTGGCGCGAGACCATTGACATCAACCTCACCGGGGTGTGGCACACGGTGAAGGCCGCGGTCCCGACTTTGATCAAACAGGGCGAGGGCGGGTCGGTGGTGTTCATTGGTTCGACCGAGGCGCTCAAGGGCGCCGAGAACATGTCCTCATACGCGGCATCGAAGCACGGTGTCACCGGAATGATGACGAGCCTGGCGCGCGAGTTGGGCGAGTACGGCATCCGCGTCAACTCCGTAAATCCCACCTGCGTCGACACGAACATGATCCAAAATCCGTACGTCTGGGGGTTGTTCCAGCCCGACAACCCCTCACCCACCCGCGAGTCCGTCGAATCTGCTTTCACAGGTACCCACATCTTGCCCGTGCCGTGGATGGAGCCGATCGATGTCAGCCGCGCGATACTTTATCTGGTCAGCGAGGCGGGCCGGTACATCACCGCATCCACGCTGACAATCGACGCGGGCTTCATCGTCAAGTCGTGATGTCATGAACGCGCCTGCGGCCTCGCCGCGTCCGAGTCCGAACGTCGCGCCCCAACCCGAACATCAAATAAGTTGGGGCGCTGCAGATTCGGTGCAGACTGCTATTGGGATGGAGTGCTCGAGCACCCCTGAACTGGTCGGGCGGCTGCAAGAAGTATATCGGCACTTGGAGGCGGCCACGGGTTCGTCGCATCCGCATGCCGCACTGGCACAGTGTCGCCGGCTCGTCGCGGACATGATCGTCGGCCTCGAGCAATCCGCCTCGAACTCGGACCGAACCCGGGTAGAAAAGCTTCTGACAAGCCGCGAGATCGATGTTGCCAGAGCAGTCGGCGCGGGAATGAGAAATCGGGCAATCGGACAAGATCTCATAATCTCTGAGACCACCGTCAAGTTCCACGTGCGCAACATAATGCGAAAGCTCGGCGCCCAGAACCGAAGTGAGGTTGCGGCGTGGATGGCACGTGTGGAAGTACGAGGGCGGCAGCCGGTCACCGACACTCGGGCATCACGAGCATCACGAGCATCACGAGCATCGTGAGAGCAGACTGACCGCTCCCGCGTTCCCCGATTCCTCCAGCTTGGTGGCCAGCGCAGTGAACACGATTGCCGTGGTCATGGCGTCACCCAGCGCGTGGTGGGGAGTATGGATCGGCAGATTCATCTGCTCGGCAACGAATTCCAGAGAAATGCTCTGGTGCGGTTCCATGTCCACGTCAAGGTAATCCCGTGCCAGCACTGCCGTGTCGATGAATGACTGCGCGAACTCTCTGTGAGTGTGACGGAAGGCCCTGCGCAGAAATGCGCGTTCGATATGCGCGCCGTGGGCGACGAGTACACGTCCCCGCATCAAGTTGTCGAAACGGTCGACGCAATCGGCCAATGACGGTGCAGCGGCGGTATCTTCGCTGCGGATGCCATGAATCTTGACTGCCTCTTCCGAGATTCGTCGGGAGCTGTGCACGAGCGAATAATGTGCGGCAGAACTCATGATTCGGCCACCATCGATGGGCACCGCACCGATCGAATTGATCTGGTCGGCAACGGGATCGAAACCACTGGTCTCCAAGTCGATGACCAGGTAGTTCCAGCTCTTCCACGACGCCGGTGACACGGAGGCGTCCGCGTCGGACGTTCGGCGACGAAAGCGCATCAGAGCACTGCCTTGTCATATCGGTCGGAAGCGATCCGATCCTGCACGGACTTGATGGCGCGGAACGCGTCTCGTAACTGACGGCGTTCCGGCCCGGTGATCGTGGCTGGGTCCAGACACGAGGAAATCTGCCGGTGCTCGCGCAACGCCAAGATCTGATGCTCGGCCACGAGACCAAAACAGTGCTGATAAGCACTCGATAGATCGTCGGCCTCGGGATGGCTGAGCAGTCCCGAGTCGCGAGCCGTCGTTATCCGTTTGAGGGTCGACCCAGATGCGTCGCCTGCCCGAAAGGCGAGAGCACGCGCTAATGATGCAGCGGGACGTAGTGCAGCCTTTTTCAGGTTCAAACTCCGGCGACGACCCATGTGCTCGACGACGAACTCGCGAACGAAGCCGGCGGGCGGGCGCTGGCGTAGGGCATTCATCGTGAGGGTCCGTGCATACGCATCGCGCCCGGGCGTCGCAGACAAGGCCGACTGGAGTGGTTGGGTGAGCCGGGCGTAGGTCAACGGGCGCGCATCGAGCATGGTCGAGACCATCATCACCGATTCATCGTCTTCGGGCTCGGTGCGCCACGAGCGAGCGGCTTCAGCCCACCCGGGCGCGGATCTGTTGAACAGGTCGTTGGACGGGTTCAGTCCTTGCTGACATGGTCGCAGCCCGCACCGTTTTGTGGCCTCGACGATTGCACGCGATGCCGCCTTGAGGACTGCCGCATCCATGACCTGCTCATCCCCCTCTGTCGACCAGGCAACCGCGGTGTCGAGATCGGAGTTCGGAAGCGGTTCTCGTCGCCCGAGCGAACCCAGGAGCATCCATGAGGGGTTGATCGATTGCCACAGTTCGTCGTTCGCAGTGTGGAGCTCGACTACTCGCCGGAACAGGGCCTCGTTCATGGTGGACAAGACTGCGGCGAGATGCATCGGCGGAACTCCGGCATCCCAGAGCTCGACGAGTGTCGGATTCAACAGGCGCGCAGCGTCGGCCAGCTGCTCGATCGTGTCGGCCTTGGCTGCCGCGCTCCGGATGACCAGAGGATGACTGACGTCGGTCGCCGCGATGTCGACGACTCGAGCGATTCCCATCGGACGTCCTCGGGCATCGGTCACCACGAGGTGATGTATGCCGAACTCGACCATGCGTAAATAGGCTGCGCTGACGGTGTAGTCACCTGAGACCGACAGGGCGGGGATGCTGGCAATGGTGTCAACCGGCTGGTCCACCGGAATCTCACCTGTGGCCACGCGCCGCCGGAAATCATCGTCGGTGACGATGCCTATTTCGTCACCGCGGACAAAGATCGCGCACGACTGTCCTGTTTCGGTGATCTCACGTGCCACGGCCCGGATACTGTCCGTTGGCTCGCACCACAGAACGCCCTTGGTGACTTCGCTCAGTGGGCGTTCGAGCCGATCGACCGCTCCTCCCACCGAGATCAGCCGGTCTCGAGCAGTGACCGAGCCATAGTGGCTGTACTGCAGCACCTCTGGATGCACCAGTCGGTTCCGCGGATCGGGTAGTTGATAGCAGACGGTGTCTTCTACAGCGCGGACCGACATCGACGGCGCCAGTCCGGAGAGGACGGAGACATGGCCGAATGTATCTCCCGCAGTGAGCAGGTCGACTTCACGACCGCGGTCGAGTATCTGCACCGAACCGGTGCGGATGACACTCATCTCGTGCAACGGCTCAGCCCCTTCGGGCACGATCATCGTGCCCGAGGCGAAGAATTCGACGTCGACCGTCTCGGCCAGTGATCGCAGATCTGCGGAGTCAAGCCGGTCATATGGGGAATGGGCTCCGAGGAATTCCATGTACTCACGCACCGTCGGCCTCCCCAGAACTGGAGCGACCGACGGTACACGACACATCGAGGCAGCGGGCCATGATTACCGATTGCGTGCGCTGCTGAGGCGTTCCGCGACCTCGATGGCATCACCCTCGGGGGCGGTGGAATTACGTTCGGGCTTGGCGATGAACAGGTAGGCGAGGCCGACGCCGAGCACCACCAGGAATCCGATCAGCGCGATCCACCTGTCGTAGAAGGCCAGGCCGGGTTCGGAGCTCGGCTTCGCCAATACGATCATTGCCAGGACCCCGAAGATCAGGGCGCCGATGTTGACGACGAACCCGAACCGTCCGAGCGACCACGGACCGCCCGGACGCCAGCCCTTCAGTCGCATGCGCAGGGCCGCGAACACCACCATCTGGAACGCGAAATACCCGGCGAGTACCTGGAATGCGGCAATTCGGAACTGCGAACCCGGCTCGAAGAACACGAACACCACCAGGGCCACCGGAATGATGTTGATGGCGATCAGCGCGTTGCTCGGGACGTGGCGCTTAGATGTCTTGGCGAAGAACGCAGCTCCGGGGAACATGTTGTCTCGGCCGAACGAGAACACCAGTCTGCTCACCGCGGCCTGCTGCCCCATCACGCCGGCCAGGAAGGCCGTGAGAACCGAGACCAAGAAGAGTTTCGTACCGATGATGCCAATGCTGTCTTGCAGGATCGACGGGATGGGATTGCTGTCCTCACCATCGACGATGGCTTGCAGGTTCGGTGCTGCCAGGACGTAACCGGCAAAAGCCACAACCGCGAAGAAGCCGCCGAGCACCACCGTCATGATCATCGCCTTGGGGATGGCTCGTGCGGGGTTGGGCGTCTCTTCCGCGACCTCTCCACACGATTCGAACCCATAGAACATGTACAGACCCACCAGGGATGCGCCGAGGAAGGCATAGAAGTAGGGACTGTCACCGTCACCGGCGCCGAGGGTGTCGAAGAAGACTCCGAAGTCGTTCTTGCGCTCGAAGATCAGCAGGTATACGCCGACGATGACGATGCCGGCGACTTCGCAAGCCAGACCGATCTGGGATAGCCGTGCCAATGTCTTGGTTCCGGTGAGGTTGAACGCAAGGCAGATCGCAAGTACCGCGAGCGTGATCCCGAGGCGTTGGCCGTCGCTGGGTGTGACCGACGGTTCGGACTCGGTGCCCCCGAAGAGGCTGGCAATGAAGTCTGAGCTGAACAGCGCGGTGGTAGTGATTCCGATGGTGATGCAGCAGATGTAAGTCCACGACATCGCCCACGAATATCGTCCTCCCCACAGGCGTCTGGCCCACTGGTAAAGACCACCTGCTACCGGATACTGCGACACGATCTCACCGAAGACGAATGCAACGAGCAACTGTCCGCCACCGATCAGAACGATCCACCAGATCGCCGGGGGGCCGGCTTCCGACAGCCCCAACGCGAAGATGGAGACCACGCTGACCATCGGCGAGAGATAGACGAATCCAAGGGCAAAGTTTGCCCACAAGCTCATCTTGCGTTCGAACTGGTTCTCGTAACCCAGTGCCTCGAGATGGGCATCGTCGTCGCTGCGGGTGTCGAGTGCGGGACGCTTCCGGCGCTCGGGTTTTTCGATTGACATTTGGTTTCCTTCCGGCGGTCCCGGGGGGGAGCGATTGCTCGCAACGCTACTTCACTGTGATCGGTCTTGCAGTACATTCACGCGATTTATTGCTGATTTTGATCGGTTTGCCGCGCATAGTTCGAATTTTTCGTCGGCTGTGTCCGACAAGGGGGCGCAATCTACTTCGTCTCAGTGCCGCGGACGCGCGTTCTGGCGTTTCGGCTCTGTCGCAAACTGTCGGAGCTGAAGATGACAAGAGCCACCCAGACGAATGCGAATCCGCACCACCGCATCGGGGACATGTACTCGTGGGCCACTGCAACTCCCCACACCATCTGCATGGTCGGCGTCAGATACTGCAGAAGACCAAGGCTCACGAGGGGCAACCGTTGGGCGGCAACACCGAACAGCAGCAGAGGCACCGCCGTGATCGGGCCCAACAGCAGCATCAGCGCGGTATTCGACCATCCGTGACTGGCTGCGCTCGGCACACCGGCGTGCGCGAGAACCAGCAGGTATGTGAGCGCGAACGGCCAACTGATCAGCCCCTCGGAGGCCAGGCTCACCGATGGGCGCAACGGGATGACCTTTTTCACCACCCCGTAAGCGGCAAAAGATCCAGCGAGGAGCAGCGCCACCCACGGAGGCGATCCGTAGTCGACGGTCAGGACGACGACCGCGACAGCTGCTATCACAATCGCCAAAACTTGCGCACGACTGAGCTTCTCGTGAAAGAAGACGACCGCGAGGAGGACACTGATCAACGGGTTGATGAAGTAGCCGAGAGCCGCCCCGACCACCTGGTTGCTCTCAACGGCGTAGACGTACACTCCCCAGTTCAGCGATATCAGTGCTGCACCGATGGCGACGAGCGCCCAACCGCGGGCACCGATCGCCCGTAGCTCGGGCAATTGCCGAAAGACGATGAGTACCAAAAACATAACTACCGCGGTGGCGATCACCCGGAAGGCAACCACCTGCCCGGCGTCGGTAAAACCCAGCAGACCAAAGTATGCGGGGAAGAGCCCCCAGATTCCGTAGGCGCCGACGCCTGCGGCCAGGCCACCCGCGCTCTGACGGGTGTTCGCTCGAGAAGAAGTTTCGTTTGTCAACACTCGATGATGTTGACAGCAACGTTGACCGCCAGCCCGCCGGTCGAGGTCTCTTTGTACTTGCTGTGCATGTCCAGCCCGGTGGTGCGCATGGTCGCTATCACCTCGTCCAGGGTCACTCGGTGGGTGCCGTCACCTCGGAGGGCCATCCGCGCAGCGTGATCGCCTTGTTCGCCGATATCGCGTTCCGCTCGATGCACGGGATCTGCACCAGCCCGCCGATGGGATCGCAGGTCAAGCCCAGGCAGTGCTCCATCGCTATCTCTGCAGCATTCTCCACCTGCGGTGGTGTACCACCCATGACCTCTGCCAGTGCACCGGCCGCCATCGATGCGGCCGAACCCACCTCGCCCTGGCAGCCGACCTCGGCGCCCGAGATGGAGGCGTGCTGTTTGTACAGCGACCCGATCGCACTCGCGGTGAGAAGGAAGTCGATGGCCACCCCATCAGGGTCTGACCGTCCCCGCTGCGTGTAGTGCTCGGCATAGTGCAGTACTGCCGGAATGATTCCTGCCGCACCGTTGGTGGGCGCCGTGACCACTCGACCACCCGACGCATTTTCCTCGTTGACCGCCAGGGCCACCAAGTTCACCCAGGCCTCGGCGTGTTCGTGACTGCGATCGGGGTCCTCGTCAACCAGCCTGGTGTACCAGGTGTTGGCGCGACGCTGCACGTTCAAACCACCCGGCAGCATCCCGGTACGAGCCACACCGTTGCGTTGACACTCCTGCATGACATCGCGGATGTGTAGAAGTCGCTTTTCCACTTCATCCGCCGGCCGCTGGTACTGCTCGTGGCGCATCATGATCTCGCTGATGTCGATGCCGTGGCGGGCGGCGAGCGCCAGGAGGTCCGCGGCGGAGTCAAAGGCCCACGGCGACCATCCGTCGCCCGCAACATTGCCGTCGTCGTCCTTCCCCTCGGGGACGACGAACCCCCCGCCCACCGAATAGAAGGTGCTCGACAGCAGCTCACCGTGGCGGTCCGACTCGGCGACGAAGGTCATCGCGTTGGGATGTGCATCCAGCACGACACCCGGTCGCTGGATGATGTCAGTGACCCGGAATTGAATCTGGCGCACGCCGCCGAGACGAACGTATCCGGATTCTTCCTGGCGAGAGAGTGCTGCTTCCTTGGCCTCGACGCTGATCGTCTCCGGATCGAAACCCTCGAGTCCGAGCATGATCGCGTCGAAGGTTCCGTGACCTCGTCCGGTGGCCGCCAGCGAACCGAACACCGTGACGGCAACTTTGTCGAGTTGGTCGAGAATGCGCTCAGCACGAAGCTGTTCCGCGAACGCTGCTGCCGCACGCATCGGGCCAACGGTGTGCGAACTCGACGGCCCGATGCCGACGGAAAACAGGTCGAAAGTACTGACGGTCACGTCGACAACTCCGGGTAGAGCGGATGCCGGCGGGCGAGGAGTCGCACTCGATCCCGGAGAGCAGGCAGCAGCGAATCGAGCTGGTCGGCCTCTGCAGCCAATGTGACGGCGATGATGTCGGCGACCTCGATGAAGTCGACATCGCCAAAGCCGCGGGAGGCCAGTGCCGGCGTGCCGATCCGCAGGCCAGAGGTGACCATCGGCGGACGGGGGTCGAAGGGAACTGCGTTCCGGTTGACTGTGATGTCGACTGCGGCCAGACGGTCCTCGGCTTCTTTACCGTCGATGTCCGCATTGCGAAGGTCGACGAGAACCAGGTGCACATCGGTACCTCCGGTGACCACGCTGATGCCGCGGCCGGCAACATCCTCACGGCCCAGGCGTTCAGCCAGGATCGTTGCACCACTGAGGGTCTGGCGCTGTCTCACGGCGAAGTCCGGTTCGAGCGCCATCTTGAACGCTGCAGCCTTGGCGGCGATGACGTGCTCGAGCGGGCCGCCCTGCTGGCCCGGGAAGACGGCCGAGTTGACCTTTTTCGCGACGTCGGCGTCGTTGGTCAAGATGATTCCGCCGCGTGGCCCGCCGAGCGTCTTGTGTGTGGTGGATGTGACCACGTGCGCGTGGGGAATGGGTGAAGGATGCAGCCCTGCCGCCACCAGGCCGGCGAAGTGCGCCATATCGACCATCAGTAGCGCGCCCACCTCATCGGCGATCTCACGGAATGCCTTGAAGTCAAGGCTCCTCGGGTAAGCGGACCACCCGGCGATGATCAGCTTGGGCCGATGCTCCCGTGCAGCTGTCGCGACTGCCTCCATGTCGATACGGTGGTCCTCCGCCGACACCTCATACGCGGCGACGTTGTACAGCCGTCCGGAGAAGTTGATCCGCATGCCGTGGGTCAGATGCCCGCCGTGCGCCAGCGCCAGTCCGAGGATGGTGTCCCCTGGCCTGATCAGAGCGTGCATCACCGCCGCATTGGCCGTTGCCCCCGAGTGCGGCTGCACATTGGCGTACGCGGCGCCGAACAGAGTCTTGACCCGATCAATCGCGATCTGCTCGATCCCGTCGACGAACTGGCAGCCACCGTAGTAGCGACGCCCGGGGTAGCCCTCCGCGTATTTGTTGGTCAACACCGAACCCTGGGCCTGCATCACCGAAATCGGCGCGTAGTTCTCCGAAGCGATCATTTCCAGACCTTCTTGCTGTCGGCGCAACTCGTCGTCGATCAGCGCGGACACCTCCGGGTCGAACTCGGCCAGCGATTGCGACAGCATCGTCATCACTGAATCCCGTTCTCGGTCGCGTACTTCTGTGCGGTCCACAGTTCGCCGACCCCGTCCGGGATGATTGCGAACAGCCATCCCTCTCCGTAGGGGTCGGCGGTGACCAGCTCAGGATTCTCGACTGCCTTCGTGTTGATTATCGACACCGTTCCGGTGACCGGCGGGAAGAGCTCAGACACCGTTTTGGTTGATTCGATCTCCCCGCACGACTCGCCGACGGTGACCGTCGAGCCGACTTCGGGGAGCTCCAGGTAGACCAGGTCGCCGAGGTTCTCCACGGCGAGCGAGGTGATGCCGACGCGGACGGGATCACCGCTCGGTTCGTCACCGGGGGCCAGGGCGACCCATTCGTGCTCGGCGGTGTACGAGATGTTGTCCGGAAGTGCGGAATTGCTCATGATGAGGGTCCTTTGTCGTCAGGGGGTGGGGAATCAGCGCCGCGGCCGCTTGTAGAAGGGCAGGGCAGCGACTGTGAACTCGTGTGGGGTGCCACGAACGTCGACCTCGATCGCTGTTCCGACCTCGGAGAACTCGGTGTCGACGTAGCCCATCGCGATGGGATGACCGAGAGTCGGCGAAAACGAACCCGAGGTGATGACGCCGATGTGGCGTCTATCGGTCGGCGAACTGATGGCGTAGCCGGATCGCGCGGCCCGTTTTCCGGCACCTGTGAGCCCGACAAGCACCCGTTGCTGTGGCTCCTCGGCGATCCGACGCAGCGAAGCTGCACCGATGAAGTCCTTGTGCAGACGGACAACTCGGCCCAGATTCGCTTCGTACGGCGTGGTCGAGCTGTCCAGTTCGTGGCCATAGAGCGCCATTCCGGCTTCCAGCCGCAGAGTGTCCCGCGCCGCCAGGCCCGCCGGTTGAGCCCCGAGGGGCAGGCCGGCGTCCAGGAGTGCACGCCAGACGTGCGCACAGTGGTCGGTGTGGACATAGATTTCGAAGCCGTCCTCCCCTGTGTACCCGGTCCGAGCCACGAGCACACTGACATCGCTCACGTCGGCGGCGGCGATGGCGTAGTACTTGAGGTCGCGTACGGCCTCTTGCTGCGCGGTGGCGACGAGCGGTAAGAGAATTTCCGCGGCGCGAGGACCTTGCACGGCGATCAGCGCGGTCTCGTCGGACTGGTCTGTCACCGATACATCAAAATCCTCTGAGCGAGAGAAGAACTCGGCGACGACGGTTTCCCGGTTGGATGCGTTTGCCACGACCAGGAAGTCTTCGGCTGCAAGTCGATAGACCACCAGGTCGTCGAGCACATACCCGCTGTCGTTGCACAGCAGTGAGTACTTGGCCCGGCCGTCGTCGATCGCACTCATCTCACCGACGAGAGCGTGGTCGAGAAATGCTCCGGCGTGCGGCCCACGGACGGCGATCTCGGCCATGTGCGAGAGGTCGAAGAGGCCGGCGGCGGTTCGTACCGCGTGGTGCTCCTCGCTGTGACCGCGGTACTTCAGCGGCATACTCCATCCGGCGAAGTCGGTCATCTGCGCATCAAGCCGCTGGTGTTCGGCGTCAAGTGGGGTGGATTTCATGCCGAAACCTCTTCTCTCTGTGTGTCTTCGATGGCGAACGCCTCGGGTGGTGGGCACGAACACACGAGGTTGCGATCGCCGAATACGCCGTCGATGCGTCGCACCGGTGGGAAATATTTGTCGGCCACCGACGAAGCCAGCGGGTAGGCGGCTTGCCTCCGGCTGTACGGATGGGGCCACGCGTCCTCGAGAAGACACTCGGCGGTATGGGGCGCCTGGCGCAACGGACTGTCCGCCAGCGGCCACTGTCCGTCTGCGACGGCTTGGATCTCGGCTCGGATGGCCTTCATAGCGGCGACGAACCGGTCGAGTTCAGCGATGTCTTCCGATTCGGTGGGCTCGACCATCAAGGTTCCGTTCACCGGGAAGGACAGCGTCGGCGCATGGAACCCGAAGTCGATGAGTCGCTTGGCGACATCCTCGGCGGTCACACCCGTGGCTTTGGTCAGCGCCCGCAGGTCGAGAATGCACTCGTGCGCGACCAGCCCGGTCGATCCGGAGAAAAGAGTCGGATAGCAGTCGGCGAGCTCGTTGGCCAGGTAGTTGGCCGCGAGGACAGCGGTTCGTGTTGCAGCAGTGAGACCTTCGGGCCCCATCAGGGCGATGTACGCCCAGGTGATCGGCAAGATGCCTGCTGATCCGTGAGGCGCCGCGGCGACCGGACCTGTGATGCCGTCGGTGTCCAGAGGGTGGGAGGGCAGGAACGGAGCCAGGTGCTGCCGTACGGCAACGGGACCGACTCCGGGTCCACCCCCTCCGTGCGGGATGCAGAACGTCTTGTGCAGGTTCAGGTGTGAGACGTCGCCGCCGAATTCGCCGGGTCGCGCCAGGCCGACAAGGGCGTTCAGATTCGCGCCATCGACATACACCTGCCCGCCGGCATCGTGGACGAGATCGCATATCTGCCGCACGTTGGTTTCGTAGACGCCGTGGGTGGAGGGGTAGGTGAGCATGATGGCTGCGACACGGTCGCCGTTCCCATCGAGTTTGCTCTGCAGATCGTCGAGGTCGATGTCGCCGGTGTCTGCGGTGGCGACCACGACCACTTTCAGACCCGCCAACACCGCTGACGCGGCGTTGGTTCCGTGCGCCGACTGAGGGATGAGGCAGATGTCGCGCCTGTCGTCACCACCGCTCCGGTGGAAGTTGCGGATAGCCAGCAGACCGGCCAGCTCCCCCTGGGATCCGGCATTGGGTTGCAGTGAGACCCGGTCGTAGCCGGTGATGTCTGCTAGCCAAGTCTCCAAGTCGGCGATCAATTCGCGGTATCCCCGGGTCTGCTCAGTTGGGGCGTATGGATGGATGCCGGCGAACCCTGGCCAACTGATCGGCTCCATCTCGACCGCGGAGTTGAGCTTCATCGTGCAGGAACCCAGCGGGATCATGGTTCGGTCAAGAGCAAGATCCTTGTCTGAGAGCCGCCGCAGATACCGCTGCATCGCTGCCTCCGACCGATACCGGTGGAACACATCGGCAGTCATGAATGACGAGGTACGAGCCAGGTCGGGTTTGACCCAGCTGGACGTGTGCGAATTGCCGCTGTCCCCCTCGGTTCCGACGGGTTCGGCATGGATGCCAAAGGCTTTCAAGACGTCGGCGACGATCGCGTCGGTTGTCATCTCGTCGCAGGCGATGCCGACGGTGTCTTCATCGATCAATCGCAGATTGATTCCCAGGCGATCGGCCGCGAGCACGATCGCGCGGGCCCGTCCGCTGCCGACCCCAGCCACCACCGTGTCGAAGAAGTCGGCGTGCATCGTCGTCACGCCACCGGCCCGAAGACCGGCGTTGATGGTCGTCGCGTGCCCGTGTACACGCGCAGCGATCGCGCGCAAACCACTCGCGCCGTGATAGGCGGCGTACATCCCGGCGACGTTGGCCAGCAGCGCCTGGGCCGTGCAGATGTTGCTCGTTGCCTTGTCACGGCGAATGTGTTGTTCCCGAGTTTGCAGGGCCAGTCGGTATGCCACCGCACCGTCGACGTCTCGGGAGACGCCGACGAGGCGACCGGGAAGCATTCGTTCCAAGCCTTGTCGTACCGCCATGAACCCGGCGTGCGGGCCTCCGAAGAACAGGGGTACACCGAAGCGCTGCGCCGACCCGACCGCGATGTCGGCGTGCTGCGCGCCTGGTTCTTTGAACACGGTCAACGCAAGCAGGTCGGTGGCGACGGTGACCAGCGCCCCCTGCTGATGGGCCCGACTGATGATGTCCGAGAGATCACGAACACATCCCGTGCTGCCGGGATTCTGTATGACGACTCCGAAGAAATCTCCATCCGGGAGACCCGATGTGGTGTCGTGCTCAACCAGTTCGATCCCCACCGCCTCTGCGCGTGCACGGGCGACCGCCAGGGTCTGCGGGAAACAGTTCGAATCGATGACCACGTTTGCTGCGGCGGATTTGTTCGCGCGACGCATCAGCAGAATTGCCTCGACAACTGCTGTCGCCTCATCGAGCAGGGAGGCGCCTGCCACCGGCAAGCCGGTGAGATCCTCGACCATGGTCTGGAAATTGAGCAGCGCCTCCAGGCGCCCCTGGGATATCTCGGGTTGATAGGGCGTGTAGCTGGTGTACCACCCCGGCGCCTCGAGCATGTTGCGGCGCAGGACAGCCGGCGTGACGGTGTCGTAGTACCCGAGTCCGATCATCTGCACTCGTTGTTCGTTGCGTTCTGCCATCGAACGCAAGGCACCCAGCACTTCGCTCTCGGTGCGGGCCGCTGGGGTATGCAGCGGCGCGTGGGTACGGATGGAATCCGGTACCGCGGAGTCGATGAGTTCCTCGAGGCCGCTGTACCCCAGCGTCTGCAGCATATGGGCGACGCCGGACTCGTCTGGACCGATGTGACGAGAAGTGAAGTCATCACGTAACGAATTGTGGGACAAAGGATCTCCGAAACTTTACGACCACGCCATACGGCGCGATCAGCGGATGCTGGCCCTCCCCGTCTCTGTCCTTGCACCTGAGAGTTCCGGCCCGGCGAGGGGCCATACACCTTCGGTAAGCGCGGCGGCTTTCTCCAGAGTTGCCTCTGCGCGATCAGTGCGGGGCCTGAGAGATTCCCGGGGAGGAACTTGCTCCTACGGCTCTCCGGGGGATACTCCCGGAGTTCTCCTGATGCGCATCAAGCGGCGATCGTTCAGTTGTGTGATATCACCGTAGCCCACCGATCGGCATACCGCACGATAAACCTAGATATATCGGGATTCGTTCGGTTATCCGTGCAATAGTTGGTCCGTAAAGGGCTCAACCCCACGCCCAGCCAAGTCCCCCGATCTCGCCGTCACCCGTCCGGTTCGACAGACAGGTCATGGGCGACTGTCGAGGTCACTGACATCAGCGAGGAAGCATGCCCGCAAATGAAGGACGTCGACTTCTGCGCCTCGAGGTACGCAACAGTGCGTCGCCCGTTGAGCGCAAGCCGTCGTGGATGAAGAAGCCGGTCAGCATCGGGCCGGTGTTCCAGGAGGTCTCGGCAATCGTCTCCGACCACGAATTGAACACAGTATGCCGCTCGGCCGGCTGCCCCAACATCTTTGAATGTTGGAATGACCGCGAAGCCACCTTTCTCATAGGCGGCGAACAGTGCACACGCCGATGCGACTTCTGCCAGATCGACACCGGACGGCCCGCCGACCTCGACCGCGACGAACCGCGCCGGGTTGCCGAATCAGTCGCCGCAATGAGTCTGCGGTACGCGACAGTGACGGGGGTTGCTCGCGACGACCTCGACGATGGAGGGGCCTGGCTGTATGCCGAGACCGTTCGCGCGATCCGCGCCGTGTGCCCGTCTACCGGTGTCGAACTTCTGATCCCAGACTTCACCGGCAATCACTCCCAGCTCAACGAGGTCTTCTCGTCGAAACCATCCGTTCTGGCGCACAACGTGGAAACCGTTCCTCGCCTTTTTCGACGCGTGCGACCCGCTTTTGACTATCGGCGCTCCCTCGCCGTGCTGACTGCCGCCAAGACGGCCGGCCTCATCACCAAGTCGAACCTCATCCTGGGGATGGGCGAAACCGACTCGGAGGTGTACGACACGCTTGCCGACCTGCGTGCCGCCGGTTGCGACCTTGTGACCATCACCCAATATTTACGTCCGAGCTCTCGGCACCTGCCAGTGGACCGATGGGTTCATCCCGACCGCTTTGACGAGTTCGCCGCCGCCGCCGAAGCCCTCGGATTCCTGGGGGTCCTCTCCGGACCGTTGGTCCGATCGTCCTATCAAGCGGGGCGGCTCCACGCAGCGGCTGTACAAATTTTTAACAATTAATGAGGCGCGCTGCCCTGGCATTTTGGCCTCGCGTACCGGTATGCCGAACGTTTATGGCATCAAAAGCCTTGCAGCGTTCGGTTCTCCGAACTATGATTCAACTCATGCACAGTCCAGAGCCAACCGGCGCGGAGCCGCAGTCACCGCTCCCGACCATCGCGGTGATCGGCACCTTCGACACCAAGGCCGCCGAGCTGGCCAACGTGGCCGACCACGTCGAAGACCTGGGCGGGCGAGTTGTCTTCGTCGACACATCGGCGAGACTGGCTCCGCCCCCGGACAAAACAGTAATCGGGGCCAGGCGCTTCGTTGACCAAAATGCAGTAGCCGGGGCCGCAGGCCGAACGATGCCGGAGATCGATTCACTGCCGCGCGGCGAAGCCGTCACAGCTCTGCGAGACGGAGTGACCCGACTGCTCGTGGACATGGTCGCCAGGCACGACATCGACGGCGCGGTGTGCATGGGTGGGGCAGGAACGCACATCGCCGGGCCGGCATTGCAGCAGCTCCCTTTCGGATTCCCGAAGCTGATCGTGTCGCCGCTCGCCTCGGGCCGACGGACTTTCGAGCCCTACGTCGGCATTCAAGACGTCGCCGTTCTCCACTCTGTCGCCGACATCAGCGGAATCAACTCGCTGACCTCAGTCGTTTACCGTAACGCCGCAGGCTTCATCGTCGGCGCGGCAATGGCCGCCCTGCGCCAAGGTGCGGTTGCCGACCCCGAGCGTCCGTTGACCGTCGCGGTGTCCATGAACGGCAACACCACGCCGACCGTGGATCGTATCCATGACCACATCAGTTCCGCGGGAATGGCATTCGTTGCTTTTCACGCCAACGGCACCGGTGGAAGGGCGCTCGAGGCGGCCGTGGAGAACGGACAGGTCGATGTCGTAATCGACGTCACCACAACAGAACTCAGCGGACACCTGATCGGCGGGTTGATGGACCCTGGTCCGGCGAGGATGGAGACCGCGGGGCGAGTCGGACTTCCCCAGATCCTCGTACCCGGCTGTGTCGACCTGATCACCTGCGGCAAACCCGAAGACGCCGAACGAGAATTCCCAGGACGGACATACTTCGGACACAACCCCGAACTCACTCTTGTCCGCCTCACCGCCGGCGAGATGGAGGCGGTGGCCAAAGAGTTCGCCCGCAAAGCAAACTCGGCTACCGGACCAGTCCACATCGTTGTTCCCACACAGGGACTGTCAGTTCCGAATGCTCCGGGCGGATCGTTCTGGGACCCTGAGGCCGACGAAGCATTCCGTCGTGTTCTGCGCGCCGAACTCGATGGACATGTGCAGCTGAGCGAGATCGACGCACACATCAACGACCCGACATTCTCCGCAGCCGTGACCGCCGCGTTCGATGCCGTGTCGGCCGCAAGTGCACGCCACGAGACCGCCAACGCGTCTGCCACGACGGCATGACGAACCCCACCCCTCGTCTGAGCCAGCCGGCCACACCCTCAACCAAACGAACGAACGGAGATGTGCGATGAAAGCAGTTGTATTAGAGGCCGAGTGGTCACCCCGCGCAGGCGTGCACATTCCCGAACAGGACGCCGCACGTCAGTGGGCCGTCAACGCCAGCCAGGTGTACCGGAACCCGGTGATGGAGTTGCGAACCGTCGCCGACCCCGGCGAGCCCGGACCCACCGAAGTGATCTTGCAGGTGGGTGCATGCGGATTGTGCGGCACCGATGTCCACATGTACGAGACAGACGACGAAGGCTACGTCCTTTCTCCCTATCACCTCAAAGCACCGGTGATCACCGGCCACGAGTTCTCCGGCAGGATAGTCGCCGCAGGCTCCGCAGTCAGCGAACTCCGTGTGGGTCAGCTGGTGGCTGCTGAGGAGATCCAATGGTGCGGCACCTGCCGCGAATGCCGCGGTGGATACTGGAACCAGTGTCGCAACATCGAAGATCTGGGAATCACCATCGACGGCGGCTTCGCCGAGTTCGTTCGAGTCGATGCGCGGTACTGCTGGCCCCTCGACGCCGTCGCCGAGCGCTACGGTTCTGAAGACCTCGCTCTCGAAGTCGGCGCGCTCACCGAGCCCACCAGCGTCGCGTACGAGGGAATGTTCACCCGCGCAGGAGGATTCAAACCGGGAAGCGCGGTGGCGGTCTACGGACTCGGCCCGATCGGGCTGGCCTCGGTGGCGTTGGCGCAGGCAGCGGGAGCATCACAGATTTTCGCGGTCGAGCCGATCGCCGAAAGGCGTAGCCTCGCTGCAGAAATGGGCGCAACTCACCTGATCGACCCGCTGGCCGACAATGCTGTGGAGGCCATCGCCGAAGCCACCAACGGTAACGGCGCCGCGATGATCGTCGAGGCGAGCGGCAACAGCAAAGCTGTTATGGGTCCGATCGAAGACACCCTCGGCATCGGCGGCAAGCTCGTGCTCGCGGGCATGGATGCCAAACCTGCCTCGATCAACACCATCAAGATCCAGCTCAGAGCTGGTCAGATCTTCGGGACCGTCGGCCACTCCGGCAGCTGGGACTTCCCCAACGTCATCGCGTTGATGGCCTCCGGCCGAATCTCGATGGACAAGGCCATCACTCGTCGATTCCCGCTCGGCGGACTCATCGACGCGCTCGAAGAAACAAAAGAGCGCGGAAACGGCAAGATCCTCGTCAAACCCCAGTCGTAACAACAACACAGGAGAAGAACACGATGTCAGAGCTGCACTCAAGACTGATCACCGACCTGGCCCCGCCGGACATCCAGGAGTACCTGAAAACCGACGACACCATCATCATCCCGATGGGTGCAGTCGAAATGCACGGCTACCACCTGCCCATCGGAACCGACATCTACAACGCGCAGGAGGTGTGCCGTCGCGCCGCTGACAAGGCAAAGGTGCTGTACGGGCCGCCGATCTGGACCGGCTACAGCCCCCACCACCTTCGCGAGCCCGAGAACGGCATGGGAACCATTACCTTCCGCGGCGACACCGTCCGCGCGGTCATCTACGACACCGCACGATCGCTGATCCATCACGGCTTCAACCGGCTGATCTTCGTGAACGGTCACACCTCCAACACCAAGGTCACCGACCAGGTCTTCCGGACCCTGCGCTACGAGACCGGCGCTCTGCTGGGAATGTTCAAGCCATACGGCGAGCGCTATCTCGGGATCATCGAGGACCTCATGGAGAACAGCGAGGAAGAGACGGCCGGCTGGCACGCCAGTGAGCAAGAAACCTCGATCATGATGGCCCTCAAGCCGGAGAACGTGAAGCTCGACCGCGGCCTCGATACACGAGCCCAGGCTCCGGAATGGCTGCCCGAGTCCTTCAAGAAGGTCGACGCCAGCCCCGATGTCGAGTTCCAGGGCTACGAGTACTTCTACTTCCCCATGGAGCACCAAGAGATGGCGCCGCACGGCGTGATCGGCAACCCCTTCCGCGCCACCGCCGAGAAGGGCGAGCAGATCTTCGATCGCTTCTCCAGCCACCTCGCCGATGCCCTCGAGGAACTCAAGAAGGTGAAGGTCGACATCACCTCTCGCGAGTTCGTACTCAAGGCCTGACAGACCGTCGAAAATGCTTGCGGGGCACCGAGGTGGCCGCCTCTCTTACCCTCGGTGCCTCGCATCCCACCAGTCGCTACCAGGAGCGCGCCCACGTCAGAAGTCTTGACTTCTGCACCGAGGCCGGCAGCGGTGCAGACGTCAGTAAGCTCAGCTGTCAGTGGGAATATCTACCACCAGACGGTAGACGGCCTACGCAGGCACAACGACAGTGGGAAGTAGGGGAATCAATGACTCTCGGGCCGAGGACAGACAGCAGCGACACCATCTCGATCGGCGATCGTCTCAAGCAATTGAGAAACGATCACGGATACTCGATCCGCGCCCTGGCGGAACGAGCAGAGATGTCCTCGTCGGTCATCAGTGAGGTGGAGAGAGGCAAGACCGAGCCGTCGATCTCCACGCTCAAGCGGCTGGCGGCAGCGCTGGGCACCAGCATCACGTACTTCTTCACCGAACCGAGTCAGCGCAACGGGCACGTCATCCGCGCAAGCGACCGTCAGATCGTGGGCGAGGATCTGTCCTCACACCCCGGCGCGGATTCTCGTTCATCGATCGCCGCTCAGGGCGTCCATTTTGAGCTCGCATCTCCTGCCGAATCGGAAGTCTTGGAAGCGCTGTATGGGCGCTACGAGGTGGGCGCAAGTACCGGCGACGAGCCTTACACCCATGAGGGCGAGGAGTGGGCGATGGTCCTGAAAGGACGCTTCAAGGTCACGCTCGCCGACGAGGTCTATTTCCTCGACCCGGGAGATTCCATCTGGTTCCACAGCACCATTCCGCACAAGATCGAAAACGTGGCCAAAGAGGTCAGCGAATACATCTGGATCGAT
Source organism: Williamsia sp. D3 (assembly GCF_000506245.1). NCBI lineage: Bacteria > Bacillati > Actinomycetota > Actinomycetes > Mycobacteriales > Nocardiaceae > Williamsia > Williamsia sp. D3. The sequence goes on from NZ_AYTE01000014.1 coordinate 172,879, forward strand.
ACGCCTAAGTCCTTCTAGGCTTGGCGCAGTCGACCCGACACATCGAAAGGTCGATAATTATGGGAAAGTTTGACGGAAAAGTCGCATTCATCACCGGTGCGGCTCGCGGCCAGGGCCGCGCGCACGCCATCAAGTTCGCCAGCGAAGGCGCGAACATCATCGCGGTGGACATCTGTGCACCGGTCGAATCCGCGCCCTATGACATGGGTAGCAAAGCCGAGTTCGACGAGACCGCGGAACTCGTCGAAAAGGCCGGGGGCAAGATCGTCAGCAGAGTCGCCGATGTGCGCGACCTCGAAGCTATGACCGACGTGGTCAACGAGGGCGTCGGACAGTTCGGTCGACTCGACTTCATCATCGGCAACGCCGGAGTCTGCACCTACGGCATGCTGGCCGACATGTCCGAGGCGCAATGGAACGAGATGATGGACATCGACCTCACGGGTGTGTGGAAGACCGTCCGCGCCGGGGTGAAGCACATGATCGACGCCGGAAACGGCGGATCAATCGTACTCACCAGTTCCACTGCAGGACTGCGCAACCTCAATGAAATCGGACACTACGTCGCGGCGAAACACGGGGTCACCGGGTTGGCCAAGGCCCTCGCCAACGAGCTCGCCCCACACAACATCAGGGTCAATTCGATTCATCCGAGCAATTGCAAAACACCGATGATGACCAATTCCGGTGTCATCAAAATGTTCCGGCCCGATCTCGAGCAACCCACCCTGGACGACGCTCTTGAAGGATTCGCGAGCATCCACCTGCTCGACACACCGTGGGTGTTGCCAGAAGACGTGAGTAACACTGTCGCGCACCTGTGTTCCGACGAAGCCCGCTACACAACCGGCGCGGCCATCCCGGTCGACGCCGGAATGCTGGCAAAGTAGCCCCCACCACCGCCTCAGAACCCAACCCACGTCTGGCCAAACGCCACTCCTAGCGCGGACGCTGCCGGACACAGATCACCACACACCACACCACCATCAATCGTCGAAACGTCACACCGTTTCGATCAGGGCTTCGTCTCGGACGAGCCCTTCGTTGGGCTGCCTCGCTGCGGACGAATCGCGTGATTACGCGGTCAACCCGCTGACTCATTCGACTGTAGGCAGCCAACTTTCGAGAAACCGACCTGTGTGATCCACACCAGGCCCTCCATCGTTGCGACGTCCGGATTTCACGGACGTACCCCACAGACAAGGCCCATCAGATGACCGAACTAATCGCAATGCTCACGCACAACGACGAGACCATCTCCAACGCGCGGGAAGTCTTCGCGGAATCGATCGACGCCCCGACGCGGCACTGGGGATTCAAAGACACCGGCCCTTCCACTTCCGAGTTGGCGCTACTGGCGCGGGACATGAAAGACGCCGGGAAAACAGTGCATTTCGAGTCACTCAAAGAGGAAGAGTCGCAATGTCTGGCCGCCGCCCACTTCGCGATCGACAACGGACTGGACTACCTCATCGGTATGGCATTCCACCCGTCGGTCGCAGCTCTGCTCGCAAAGGAGAAAGTGGGCTATCTTCCGACATGCGGAGGGCGCAGCGGCATTCCCCGGATGCTCCACGGATCAGTCGAAGAAATCGTGGCTGATGCCAAACGCATACGCCCCCAAGCAGATGGAGTCGCTCTGTCGCTGTACCGGTGGACCGACGGCGACCCCGGTGTGCTCGGCAAGGGCTTCATCGAGGGCGTGGACGGACCCGTCGTCGTCACCGGTTCTATCAACAGCACTGCCCGGATGGACGAGATCGCCCAGCTGTCCCCATGGGGAATCACCGTTGGCTCAGCACTGTTCGACGATGTGTTCGGCGCCGGCAGCTTCCGCGCAGGCCTCGAATACATGCGCAATTACCTCGACCGCGCTTGACTGTCACTACGGACGAAAAAAGCTGTCCGCCTATGTGATTCATATACATCGTCTCGACGTCGACACTCGCTCGACGCCGTCGCACAGAGCGGATAGATCCTTCTGAGACCGAGGAGTAAGACCGTGTCCTTCACGCATGTCGTTACATTCAAGTGGGATGAGCAAGGGGTGGACGAATCCGCTGTCACGACGACATTGATGACCCTCGTCCGTAGCCTGACGGGCGTCGACTTCTACCAGTGCGGTCCAGACGCGGACCTCGCACAGGGGAACTGGGACTACGCCGTGATCGGAGTATTCGCCACGCGCGACGACTTCATCGCCTATCGTGACCATCCAGAGCATCGGCGGATCCTTGCCGACCTCATCGTCCCGTACCTGGCAGACAAGACCGTCGTGCAGATAGCGACATGAGCGATGAACAATGAAGAGCAGTACCTACTCTCGCACGCGGAGCGGTGGCTGCCATTCGGCGGCCCAGACGAAGAAGAGGCAATGGTCGAGTTCGGCATCACGCGGTCGGCATACCTCCGTCGCGTCTGCGAAGTCTCGCAGCGATCCGACGACATAGCGTGGATGGACGTTCGCAGCCAAATAGTCAGTCTGCACCACGAGGAGAATCGCCCCGATGGACGACCGAATACAGCTGTACACCGACAGTAAATGGGAACCCGTCGTGGGTTACTGCCGGGCGTTGCGCGTGGGTAACCGTGTACTCGTGTCCGGTACAACGGCTTCCACACCTTCAGGGGTGATCGGTGGCGATGACATCGGCGCCCAGACCACCGAGATCCTGCGCCGGATCGATGAGGTGCTCCAGCGCGCCGGCGCACATCTGGAGCACGTCATCAGCACCCGAATCTACGTGACCGACATTTCCCGTTGGGAGGAGGTCGGCCGGGCCCACGGCGATGTTTTCGGACACATCCGACCCACCACGACCATGGTGGAGGTGTCGGGTCTTGTCGATCCCGCACTCCTTGTCGAGATCGAAGCCGAAGCGCTTGTGCCCTAAGAAAGTCGGAAGCGAGCGCGTCCCGACGCCATACCCGGTTCAGCTCGTATGCGCACTTCCGGGGTTGTGATCGTCACGGTCATTTGAATCCATCGCTGTGTCAACCCTTTTCGATTCCGCCATACTTCACAGATGCGGTGGTGGATTGATACAAGAGTCGCGGCGTCAGGGCCGGAACCGTCGAGTCCGTCGACCCGGACGGGTCGTCATGGTTGACAACACGTGGGGTGAACTGTCCGCCCATGACGCCGCGTACATCTATTTCACCGGTGCTGCCACCGAGTCGACAGTGTTGTCGTGCATGGTCATCGCCGCCACCGACGGCCGACCGCTGGCCGTCACTGCCGATGAGGTCCGTGACTACATCACGCCCCGACTGAAGGCATCGGACATGTTCGTTGCCCGGCTGGTCCGGCTGCCCGGCGATATCGGGACGCCCTACTGGACCCGACAAGCCCAACTGAACCTCGACGACCACATCACCGTCCACAACGCTGGGATGACCTGGTCCTCGGCACAGCAGACGCTGTCATCGATAGCCGATGCACCCGTGCTGACCGACCGCCCCCTGTGGTCGCTGGACGTACTTCCCGACGTCGTCGACCATCCCGACAACAGTGGTGTGGTCACCGTCGTTGCCGTGCGTCTGCATCACGCCGCGATCGACGGGATGTCGATGGCGGCCGTGATGTCCGCGATATGCAACGAGAAGATCCCCACCAAGACCATTCACCACCTTTTTCCTGCCCGTGAACGCCCTTGGATCACCCACCTCGTACGTGCCGGTGTGCGTCTACCACTAACTTGGATACGGTTTCTGTTCGCACTCGGCCACACCGTCGTCTCACGTCCACGCGCACACTCGGTAGCCCTCAAACACTGGCCCGCAACGCGTTTCAACACCGGATTCACCGGACCCCGCGCGACCACGATGTACGAGATGAAACTCGACGAAGTTCGCGCCATGAAGCGCCGCGTGCCCGGCGCCACAGTCAACACGGTGCTGCTATCGGTAATCGGTGACGCCGCCACCCGGTACCTCGCCGAGCACGATGAACGCCCCCAGACACTCTCAGCCCTGGCACCGATGTCCACCCGAGCGATCAACAACGGACGCGAGGCACCCACCAGTGGGTCGAATCAGTTCACTCCCCTGGTCATCGACCTGTCCATCAACGAACCAGATCCCGTTCGCCGACTGCGGCTCATCACCGAGTCCAGCAACCAGGAAAAGAACAGGGCCGCTCAACTGACGGCGAGTGACACCGCTCCACTCCTCGAAGTAGCGCCCGCCGCCCTGCTACGAATGCTCGGGTGGCTCACCCGCCGCCAAGCCTCCAGCCACGCCCGCAGGCCCCCACCCACTCGGGCCACCGCCAACATCATCGTGTCCAACGTCTACAACCCGAACCCGTCACAAACCATCTTCGGGCACCCCATCATCAAAGGCTTCGGCATCCAACCACTCACCCCGCTCTCGACCCTGGCCCACGCAGCGTCCAACCGAGACGACACCATCTCGATCTCCATCACCGCAGACCGTTCGGTCATGCCCGACCTCGACCGATACCGACAACTCCTCCACGCCACCTACACCGACCACCGAGCCGCCCTACAAGGCGTGGACGACCACCACACCGCCACGCAACCAGAACCCGCCCACAACACGTCGGCCTGAGCCGACGAACCCGGCATCGTTCAGCCGACTGCGGGTACCGCAAGCCCACGCGCAGGAAGCATCGTCCACTCCCCTTGATGACGGTGCTGCGACAGTGGCAGATTCTCGGGCCGGTTCCACCCGACACGAGGGTTACCCTCCGTCCTGGTCAGGCTACTGTCGGGCGAGACAGTGTCTGAGTTGATCGGGGCATGATGGGCGATGCGATGGATGTGGCCCGGCGTTGGGCCGGCAGTGGAATGGCCTTTCTGACAGGCGATCCCGATATAGCGCCGGATTTCACCCGGGCGCCGGTTCTGGACGCCGCCGCGCAGACGGCGGCACCTTTTGGCGTCGAAGCGGGCGTTCTGATCGCCGGTCGAGCGGGCCTGGCGGGCTATACCCGCGCCGGTCGCACCTCGGCCGGCGGCGGCACCCGAATGATTCGTTGCCGGGACGGCTGGTGTGCGTTCACGCTTGCGCGGCCCACCGACGTCGACATGCTGGGCGCATTGCTCGAGACCGACGAGTCGATCGTCGACCCCTGGCGGATGCTCATCGATGTGGCCGGCGATCGAACTGCGGAGGGCTTGGTGGAACGCGGCCGACTACTGGGGTTGCCGTGTTCCGTACTTGCCTCACATGCCGGAGAAGCGGTTGTCAGACAACAACTGTGGCCCACCTGTGCACCGCGTCCGGTTGGTGCCGATCTGTTGGTGGTCGACCTGTCCGCGATGTGGGCCGGGCCGCTATGCGGGCAGCTTCTGCGTGGTCTCGGCGCCACTGTCATCAAGGTTGAAAGCCCCGACCGCCCCGACGGGGCCCGGTACGGCAACCCCGACTTCTTCAAGTGGATGAACGGCGGCAAACTGTTCTTCTCATCGCCACTGACCGACCAGTCGGCGGCGTTGGCGGGGTTGCTCGACGTCGCCGATGTCGTCATCGAAGCATCCCGCCCGCGCGCGCTCGAACAAGCCGGGCTGAACGCATCCACCAGAGTCCCCCGGCCTGGACGGGTATGGGTGAAAATCACCGGTTACGGCTCTGGCCCGGACACCGGGGGCCGTGTCGCGTTCGGTGACGACGCCGCTGTCGCCGGCGGATTGGTCGGCGCCAGCCCTGGTGGCCCGGTGTTCTGCGCAGACGCCATCGCCGACCCACTGACCGGGCTCGAGGCCGCCCGCGCCGTCCTCGAGGCACTGAGCCGCGGCGGCGGCGAAATACTCGACATCGCCATGGCCGGGGTCGCGGCCCGCTACGCAGCTATACCGCCGCTACCACCTGACACAGACCTCACAGACATTGCAGTTCAACCGCCACCCACACCACAGATCAGCCGGATCGCGCGCGATGTCGTTGACACGCACTGGATCACTCAGCTCATCGACAACCGCCGGGGCAACCCGTGCTGATCATCGGCGCCCACGCGATCACGGGGAAACCACTGACCGTTCGCACCGACGCCGCGCTCATCACCGAGGTCGACGACCACCTCACCCCCCGCCCCGGCGAGGAGGTGATCGATATCGCCGGCGGCACGGTGATTCCGGCGTTACACGATCATCACCTGCACCTGCGGGCGGCGATCGCCGCGGCTACCTCACTTCAGGTCGGTCCGCCGAAGGTCAACGACCGCGACGCGTTGGCTCGCGTACTACGTGCGGCCACCCCCGGTGCCGACGGCTGGATCCGCGCTGTCGGCTACCACGACAGCGTCGCCGGCCACCTCGACCGCTACCAACTCGACGCGCTGCTACCGTCGGTGCCGCTGAGGGTGCAACATCGCAGCGGCGCCCTGTGGATCATCAACTCGGCCGGGCTTGCCGCCCTCAAAAGGCCCGACCATCCGACCGGCCGGTTGTTCAGACAAGACACCGATGTGGCCGCGGCACTAGTCTCCACACCGGTAGATTTTGGTCTCATCAGCGCACAACTGACGTCGTACGGGGTGGCCGGGGTAACCGAAGCGACCCCGGACCTCACGGCCGCCGAGCTCGACGCGTTCGACCAGGCCCGCCGCAGCGGCCGATTGCGCCAACGGGTTCTGGTTCTCTCCGCCGACAGCGGCCACGACACACTGCAATTCGGCCCCCGCAAACGCATTCTCGACGACGACACCCTCGACCTCGACGCCCTCATCCACTGGATCACCGACGTCCACGCCGGCCGAACACCGGTGGCGATGCATTGCGTCACTGTGGCGCAACTGGTGGTTGCTGTCGCGGCGCTTCGCACGGCCGGACCGACCAAAGGCGACCGGATCGAACACGCCGCCATGGTGCCCGACGACATGATCAGTGAGTTGGTCGACCTGGGAGTCACCGTCGTGACTCAGCCGAACTTCATCGCCGAACGCGCAGAACAGTATCTGCAGGACATCCCCGCCGCAGACCTGCCGCAGCTCTGGCGATTGGCCAGTCTGCAAGGCGCCGGAGTAGCAGTGGCCGGCAGCACCGATGCCCCCTTCGGCGACCTCGATCCCTGGGCCTGCATGCGCGCGGCCCGCGACCGCGCCACGATCTCGGGCACCACACTTGGCCCCACCGAACGTGTACCGGCGCGCACTGCACTCGAGTTGTTTCTCGGCGAACCCCACTCCCCCGCCACACTCCGAACGCTGTCCCCGGGCGCCCGTGCCGACATCACCATGTTGTCTGCGTCGCCCGACGTCGTACTCGCCGAACTCACCGCAGAACTCGTCTGTGCCACCATGATCGGCGGAATCGTCTACCAGCGCAGCTGACGCGGGACCCACAGGGGTTCAAGTGATGATGGTGTCGATCACGCCCCAGTCCAATGCCGTGGGCGCGTCAATCTTTCGACCGCTCAGCACCAGAAATGCGGTGCGCCACCGACCGATTCGGCGGGGAAGGCTCACCGTCCCACCGGCGCCCGGGATCAACCCCAGCGTCAACTCCGGCAAACCGAACACGGAATCGGGGTAAGCATCGACTGCACTGCTGAACGCTGCCATCTCCAAACCGCTCCCCAACACGGCCCCTTGCGCACGGACACCGAATCTCGCGCCAAACTTGCCGGCCACCAAGTCCAGGAGCAGCCCGGGGCTGTGACGGGTCCTGGCCAGGTGCGAGTGTGCGGGATCGCCGAACGTCCCAAACTCCGCGAGATCGCCTCCGCTACAGAAGGATCGACCACTACCCGCCAACGTCACCGCGTCAATCGTCGGATCAGCCAACGCGACGGTCAACCCTTTGATCAGGCCTGCTCGCAACGCGTTACTGAACGCGTTGTGGCGAGTCGGGCGGTTGAACGTGATCGTCAGCGACGACCCCTCCCGATCGAGGAGAACCGCATCGTCCTGCGAATGCGTCACGCGCGGACCCTGATCGGCCAACCAACCCCTGAACTCCGGGCCGGCCTGCAACGTTGAATAGGCCAGCGACTCCGTCACCAACCCCGCCACAGTGCTCTCCCGACCTGCCGCAGCCCGCAACACGTCATCGCACACCGCCGCCGCCACCGGATGGCGCGTCACATTCGCCGTGATCTCCGCGAGCACTGAATCGATGGACTCGACCCGCACCAAACGCCGATCGGCGGTCTCATGTTCGGTCAGCGTCACCGTTGCGTGATCGAGCCACCCCTCACTCGCATCAGGCCAGGCTGACGCGCGACACACACCGATGACCACCCCAGGCAACGCACCATGGGGGGCCGACTCGTCGGCACAGAGCACATCGACAACTTCCACACCTACACATGTACCGCTTCAACCGTGGCCGGCGCGAACCCATCAACAGCAGCCGTCAATCACCGACAGCCCTCGACCCCAAGCTCACCCGACGCCCTGGCTACACTGTGAACGTCCACCCTCTGACCGTGGTGACTGCGAATTCCTCTCGGACCGAACATCATTGGTTTCAAGTTCCATCTTGGAAGGCTCAAAGACATGGCACTCATAACTAACTCGCCGAAGGCCGATTGCACTGCAGTGCGGTTGCTGCTGCGCGCTGCAGTTGGCGGAACGATGATCGCCCACGGCCTCAAACACGGCCGCAGCATCGAGGGCACCGCCGGGTGGTTCGGGAGCATCGGATTCAAACAACCCAAGCTTCAAGCTCGCGCAAGTGCCGTGGTCGAGGTGGGTGCGGGTGTCGCCATCGTCGCCGGGGCCGGAACTCCGCTTGCTTCGGCGGCTGTAGTGGGCACGATGGCTGTCGCAGCACGTTCGGTGCACCTGCCGAACGGCTTCTTCATCACCTCCGAGGGCTGGGAATATGTTGCGAACCTCTCGGTGGCCGCCTTGGCCCTCGCCGCACTCGGACCGGGACGCTGGAGCATCGACCGCTCCCTGGGACTGGACACGAAACTCTCCCCGAACCAGGCCGCCGCTCTTGCCGCGGGCGTAGGCCTGGGCGCTGCCGGCGTCCAACTTGCCGCTTTTCACCGCCCGTAGCGGTTTGCCCGCCAGACCTCCGGTAGCGCCCTTTCTCCCCTTGAGAGCTGTTGTACCGAGGTACGCCGCCCTTGCGCTCGTACAGCACGCGACGCCGGCTGCCGAACCGGGCCTTGCCTGCGACGCACATCACCTTTAACCTCATGAGGAATACCCTTCGCCTTAAGAAGGCGTATGTGCGCTCAAGTGCGGGAAGTCGAGACAGCCATGTTCAGATTCGACGAGATCGACAAAGCGATCGCCGATCTAGCGGCGGGACGTCCCGTCATAGTGGTCGACGACGTTGGTCGCAAGAACGAAGGCGATATTGTATTCGCAGCCGAGTCAGCAACGACGCATCTCATGGCCTTCGCGGTTCGGCACTCGAGTGGCGTCATCTGTGTACCCATGGAGGGGCACGATCTGGACCGGCTGCAGATACCAACGATGGTCCACGACAACCGAGACTCCATGGGGACGGCATTCACCGTTTCGGTCGACGCCACAGACGGAGTGACGACGGGCATCTCGGCCGCGGATCGGGCTCGAACCGCGAGAGTCCTTGCGAATCCAGAATCGGTGGCAGCTGATCTGCGACGGCCAGGACATGTCTTCGCGTTGCGAAGTCGTCCTGGCGGCGTACTGACGCGCCGCGGCCATACCGAAGCCACCGTTGATCTCATGAAGTTGGCAGGATTGGCTCCGGTGGGCGTGCTCGTCGAGTTGGTCAACGACGACGGAACGATGAAGCGAGGTGCCGAACTGCGAGTCTTCGCAGACGCACACGGGCTATGCCTTGTTTCCATTGATTCGTTGGTGCGGTACCGGCGCCGTCACGAAACTCTCGTCAAACGCGGCGCGGTCACCCGATTGCCGACGCCACATGGAATATTCACTGCTGTCGGGTTTTTCGACAGTGTCAACAAGACTGATCACATGGCTGTCGTGAGAGGGGATGTGGGGGGCCAGAGCGCAGTTCCGACATGGGTTCACTCCGAATGTGTCATCGGTGACGTGTTCGGTTCGAGCGAGTGTTCCTGCAGGACAGCGTTGACAACCGCCCTCGAAAGACTGGGTGCCGGAGATCTGGGTGTGGTTATCTACGTGCGGCGAAAACCCGACACTCATCCATTGGACGCCGACCGCGAGCCGTCGAGAGCGAGCGGGAACGAAGGGTGCGAACCAAATATCAGCCGAGCTCAGTCAGCGGACGTTGCCGCTCTGATGCTACGGGGGCTCGGCGTGGTGTCAGTGCGGCTTATGACAGACAACAGCGACCTGACTGGGGCTTTGCGCGATGGGGCTGTCGATGTCGTCGACGGTGCGGGCGGCGGTCAACATTTCGCTCAACGAACCCATTCACAAGTCCTTGACACAGTTCCTCTGTGACAAGAGTCGGCCAACAACTACGGAAGTGAGCTTGTGAGTACTCCGCGCTTTCTCGTCACAACCCCGCTACCGGATCCCGCCAAGGACCTACTCGCCGCTGCGGGATCGGTCACGGTATGGGAACACGATCACACCCCGGACGAGCTTGCGGCCGCATGCGAGTCGGGAACGTACTCGGTTTTGCTGTCGCAGCTCACCGATCGCCTCGGCGCCGAGCAGCTCGCACACGCACGAATCGACGGAATCTCAAACTACGCTGTGGGATTCGACAACATCGACATCGCCGCCGCCACCGCTCGGGGAATCATGGTCGGAAACACCCCCGGGGTGCTGACCGCGCCCACGGCGGATATCACGATGCTGCTTATCCTGGCTACCGCTCGACGTTGTGTCGAGGCCGACGGATTCCTCCGCCGAGGGGAATTCTCCGGCTGGTCGCCGAATCTTTTGCTCGGCAACGATGTAACAGGTGCGACACTCGGCCTGATCGGATCAGGTCGCATAGCTGCCGCCACGGCGCGCCGTGCCCGGGGGTTCGACATGACGATCCGGCACTGCTCGGCCAGGGGCCGGCACGACGAGATTCAACCCGGGGTCGACGTGGATCCCGTGCTCGGCCTCCGGATGTCTTTCGATGAGTTGATCGAAACGTCCGACTTCGTGTCTATACACGTCCCGTCGGCGGCGTCGACACACCACCTGATCGATCGAGAAGTGCTGGCGCGAATGAAGCCGAACGCGATTCTGGTGAACACCGCTCGGGGTCCAGTCGTTGACGAGAACGCATTAGTGGGTGCTTTGCGCGACGGTGTTATCTCGGGTGCCGGACTCGACGTTTACGAAGACGAGCCTTCGCTGGCACCGGGGCTCGTCGACCAGGCCAACACGGTTCTGCTTCCGCATCTGGGGAGCGCCACCGTGGCCGTGCGAGCGAAGATGGCCGAACTGTGCGCGCTGAACGCGATCGCGATGGCACGTCGAGATGTTCCGCCGCACCCGGTGAACCCAGAGGCGTGGGTGGAACGACGGTAACCAGGACGGCGGTGGATTTCATTGTGCTTGACCACCCGAGTGGCTGTGTGGGGCGACCACGGGGGGTTCGCGCTTCGGGATGCCCGCAAGGTCGTTCCCACGCGAGGTCGTTTCCCGTTTGACAGCAGGAACGAACAACGCCGCGATCGCGGCCAACACGGCTGCAGCGCCCAGCATGGCGAACCCATAGGTGTACCCCGACTCGACAGGCACAGCCGATGACGACGTTCCGATGGCGACGACACTGGCCATGCAGGCCGCGCCGAACGAGCCCCCGATGGTTCGGATGTTGGCATTCATACCGGCGGCGACGCCAGTCTGCTCTGGCATCACCGAAGCCACCACAACGTTGGCCATCGCGCTGAACACCAACCCGAAGCCGAGTCCTGATACCGCGGTGGCCAAATAGATGTCGATGTCCGACGAATGCAGAAAGGCCATCATGAAGTGACTCGCCGCCGCGGTCAGGGACCCGATCACCAAGAGGTTCTTAGAACCCCATCGCGCGGCAAGGCGGCCGGAAAACACTCCGACAACGAACATCGCCACCGCGTTCGGTAGGAGCATCAGCCTGACTCCGTTACGGTGACGCCGAATCCGTATCCGGAGGCGACCGGTGTCTGCAGAAACTGCGGGATGAACCCGAAGCTCGCAAAAATGCCGAAGCCCATCAAAAGCGCAATGAGGTTGGCCGCCCACACACCACGAATGCGCATCATCTTCATGTCGATCAGGGGATTGGCCGATCGAGCTTCTACGACCATCCACACCCCCGCGACGACCACCGCGACCACCAGCAGGCTGACTACCTTCGCCGAACCCCAGCCCCAGCTAGGGGACTGACTGACCGCAAGCAGCAGCGCAACGAGCCACGACGACAGCAGGAAGGCGTTCAGCCAGTTGATTTTTCCGTACGTTTTTGTCGGAGACTCGGGGATGAGTACGAATGCGGCTACGCCCGCGAGGCTGGTGATGATCAGGGGGATCCAAAACAGCCAGTGATAACCGAGGATCTCGACGATCGGACCGGCCAACACGATGCCGGCTCCGGAGCCGACCGAGAGCAAAGCGGCGGTCAAACCGATTGCGCCAGAGACCTTGGTCTTCGGGAACTCGTCGCGGATTATCCCGAATGTCAGTGGCAGCATCCCGCCGCTGATTCCCTGAACGACCCGAGCGAGGATCATGATCGCCAAGGTCGACGCCAGCGCCGCAAGCAGTGAACCGACAGCAAGCGCGACGAGCGCGACCACCACCATGCGCTTTTTGCCGTACATGTCTCCGAGTCGTCCCACGATCGGCGTGAAGATGGAGGCCGACAGTAGATACGCGGTCAGAACCCACGTCACGTTGGTCTGGTTGGTACTCAGCTCCACCTCAATGGTGGGCAGTACGGGCACCACCATGGACTGCAGCATCGCAAAGGCCGCAACGGCGACCGCGAGAACGAAGAACGTGATCAGGTGGTGCGTCCGGCCGCGCACGGATGACATTGAGGCCCCCTGACTCCAGCCGGAGCGAACACTCCACATCGCGCCACCCTACATGTTTCTCATGAGGATTACCTCCGCGATCACCGATAGATCTTCGGTGACGCAATTGCATGGCGGCGGGCAAACCTCAACCGCGATCACATATCGGCAGAGCCTGCCGTCGTGGTGTTGAACACGCTCTGCGTAGACACTAGTGGTCCTGGATCAATCGCTGGTTGACGCCGTATTGGGCAGGGAGGCCAAGGTTCTCGCGTAGCGTGGTGCCTTCGAAGCCCGTCGGGAACCGTCCCCGCTCTTGCAGGATCGGTACGACCTCGTTCACAAAGGCAGCGATCCCGTCGCGATAGTTGTCGATCAAGATGATGAAGCCATCGACCGCGTCTGCATCAAACCACTCCTCGAGGAAATCGGCGGCTTGCACTGGTGTGCCAACCACGCCAGGCGAGGGGTCCAACACCCCGTGCGCGATGAGGTCGCGCGGAGACCATCCTTGCCTGGCCAATTTGAGGGTGCGAGCTGAACGTGGATCGAGACGATTCGAGCGGGCGGCGCTCAGCTGCTCCTCGGTGAGAGGATCGTCAGATCGCTGGGGATCGAGTCGCATCCCGAGAACGGCGCCGAGGTGCGCCAGCCGCTCACCCTGGTCCACTTTGCCGTCCATTGCGCGCCGCCTGTCGAGGGCATCACGGACTGTCGCGCCCAGGCCGAACATTGCAAAGGGAACGTATTTCACATCGTCAGGGTTGCGCCCGGCGTCCGCAGCAGCCTGCCGAATGGTTTCACGTTGGGCGCGACTGTCTTTGATGGTCATAGGCATCCCTACGACCGCGTCCGCGTACATGCCCGCCGCCTGCAGGCCATACCCCGAGCTGGCAGGCTGGAAGATCACAGGTTGACCCTGTTGTGATGGCGGGATGGGTAGGGGTCCGCGAGCACCGACGTGCCGACCTTGCATGTTGATGGGGCGCACGTGGGCAGGGTTCGCGAACATGCCGGCCTGATCCGGTTCGCCGGCCTCGTGTCCCCAACTGCCCCACAGTGCTTGGACGATCTGAATGACTTCATGGAGGCGTTCGTACTTGTGCTCCCGCGGGGGTAATTGCTTGCCGAAGTTGGCGAATGCTTCTGGTTCGTAGGTCGGAATGGCGTTCCACCCAGCGCGCCCTCTGCTGATGACATCCAGCGCTTTGAGCTGACGGGCCAGGTTATATGGCTCGTTCAATGAAGTGGACGCCGATCCGACGAGCCCGAGCCGCGTGGTCCCGCGGGCCAGGGCTGTCAGCGCGAGGATCGGATCAATGGAAAACCCCGGCGGGCCGGCAGACAAGTCGGACCGTAGGAAGACCCGGTCGGGCAGAAAGGCGAACTGAAAGCCGCCGCCTTCGGCGATCTGGGCGTACTCCACCTGCAAGTCGAAGTTCGTGTGCGCGGTGACGTCGACGCCGGGCATTCGCCACGCCCCAGGATGCACACCATAGCTATCACCCAGCATGACACCGAGCAGCATTTGCTTGTTGTTCACGAAGAATCCTTTGTGAGAATCAGCGGGCGCTTTCGTCCGCTTCGAATGCGGCGCGAAGTAGCGCCTTCAAGAACCTGCCCGTAGTCGGTCTTCGACTGACGTCTCGGTTCAGTGTGAGCGACTTGACGCTGCTAGTTCTCGTCTCGCGCGAGGACCCGAGGGTCGAGACCGTACTGCCCCGGGACGCCGAGATTCTCGCGCAAAGTGTTGCCCTCATAGTCGCGTGGATAAATGCCGCGCTGCTGCAGCAGGGGAACCACCTCATCGACGATGGCGTCCAGGCCATCCTCGAAGATGTCGGGTTGTAGCCAGAAACCATCCGCTGCTCCCGCTTCGAACCACTCCTGCATGTGATCGGCGTGCGAGGTGGCCGGACCCACCGCGGTGGGGTGGAAGTCAATGACTCCATGGGCGAGGATGTCGCGAACGGTCCAGCCCTGACGGGCGACATCCAGAGCGATGCCGGCGCGCGGGTCCTGCGACGGATGAGCTCGGGACAGCTGCTCGGACGTGAGTGGCTGATCGAACCGTCCGCGGTCGATACGAACACCGAGCATGTTCGCCAGATGGGGAACCTGTGCTTCGAGTGCTTCCCCCACGATCGCGATGCGACGGTCGAGACCCTCGCGCACGGTGGGCGCAATGGTGGTCATCAGACCCGCGAAATACTTGATCTCATCGGGATCGCGGCCAGCCTCTTCAGCGGCATCCCTGACCATCTGACGCTGTGCCTGGGCCTGCTCGATAGTCCAGACTTCGGCGATGAACCCGCTGGCGTAGCGACCCGCGAGGGACAGCAGGTGAGGACTAGGCCCCCCCGAGGAGAAGATCACGGGCTGACCCTGCTCGGAGGGAGGGATGGCAAGTGGGCCGCGTGAAGCGACATAGGTGCCTTGCATGTTGATGGGTCGCAGTTTGGAGCCGTCCACGTACTCACCCGACGCCTGATTCTTGATCCAGGCGTCTTTCTCCCAGCTGCCCCAGAGCGCCTGAACGATTTGGATGGACTCGTGCGCACGCTGATAGCGTTCCGAGCGGTCAGCGACCGGCTTTCCATAATTGGCAGCAACGGCCGGGTCGCTCGTGGTGACGGCATTCCAACCCGTGCGGCCATGGCTGAGGACATCCAACGCTTTGAATTGGCGTGCGTGGTTGAACGGCTCCTGGAACGTGGTGGAACCGGTGGCCACGAACCCGATGCGCGACGTGGCCTGCGCTATGGCGGTCAGGGAGATCATCGGGTCGATGATGTTACGCACGCCCGCGTACTCGATGTCCGGCCTGACCGCAGGAAAGTCCGGGATGAAGAGGAAGGCGAACTTACCGCGTTCGGCCGCTTGCGCGTAACGGATGCTTGCTTCGATGTCGGCGTAGTTCCCGGGGGCGACTTGCGGAGCCCGCCAAGCGTTGGCCAACGCCCCGGATCCGTCATGCAGTGCCGTACTGAGGATGAGCTTCTTTTCTGTCATGGTGGTGGTCCTTTCGTCGTGCGTCAGCGGGCGAGGCGGTGCACGCCGCTGCCAAAAAAGATGAGGGGATGCTGCTCGGCGTCGCGATCAAGCTCGAGAACCCGCAACAGCGTCAAGGCGTGGTCGCCCGCGTCGACCTCGGTGTCGAGCTCCACCGTGAGTCGCGCCAGAGCGCCTGCCACGAACGCAGCACCGGACTCGACGTGCATATCGAGCCGGCTGAAGCGTTCCTGGGCCGGCAGGCGTAACTCCTGCAGTACATGTGACTGCTGCTCACCCAGAACGCTCACCCCCCAACGAGGGTTTTCTCGCAACACAGGCCAACTCGTTGACGTGTGCGCGAACGAGATCGACACCAGAGGTGGGTCAAGTGAGACCGAGGTGAAGGAATTGGCGGAGAGTCCAACCACTGCGCCCTCGACCTCGGCCGCAACAACGACGACGCCGGTGGCGAAACCGGCTAGCACGCCACGCATCTCGTGCGCGGTGACAGGCTCGGATGACAAGAAATTGTTGTGCATTGCCCCATCTTGAAACCTTCACATAGTGTCAATGTCAAGCTAGGCTGAGGTCATGAAGATCGGTGAACTCTCGGCAAAGACCGGCGTGGCAACCCGCATGTTGCGCTACTACGAGGAGCAGGGGCTTATCACCCCTCAGCGCTTGGCGAACGGGTATAGGGACTACGACGGTTACCTTGTCGACCGGGTCACGAAAATCAGCGGCCTAGTCGACTCCGGGGTACCCACCCGCATCATCGGTGACATCCTCCCCTGCCTCAACCAGCCGCAGGAAATCATCGTGCGAGATCCCGACCCCCATCTTCGCGAAATGCTGGTCAACCAGCGCGACGCAATGACCGAGCGTGTCGCTCTTCTCGAGCAGAACCGCGACGCCCTCACCCGATACATCGCCGCCATGGACCAAGCGATGCACCCGGCGTCATGACCGGTCGGCCCGCCTGCGGGCAGTGATCACGAGTTGAGGCGGACGGTTCGAGGTTTGCTGACGAAGAGGGTGCCGACAACTGCGCCACAGGCAAGAACCCCGGCCACGGTAAAGGCGGCTTGTCCTGCGCCGGTGCTCTGAGCGGCGTCGAGAACGCCGGCATCCGAGGTGCTCGCTCCAATGGTGAAGGCGGAGATCAGGACTGCGCCACCTGCAGCGCCGGCGAGTTGTTGGACGGTCGAGAACGCGGCGGCTCCGTCGGTGTAGAGTTCGCCCGGGAGTGAGCTCAGGGCGGTGGTGGTCATGGGCCCCCACATCAGGGCCTGCGTGCCGCTCAAGACCAGATATACGGCAAGGACTCGCCACACGCTGGTGTCTTGGTCGACGGTGGTGAGAAGCCAGATGCTGGCCGCCCAGACGATCGAACCAGGAATGGCAAGGGGTTTGGGCCCGATCCTGTCGTAGACGGGCCCGCCCAATGCAGAGACGATTGCGAGCATGGCCCCGCCGGGGACCAGAAACAGACCCATCTGCAAGGTGTCCATTCCAAGAACGGAGGTGAGTACGAGGGGTAGGACGAGCACAATACCGAAACCGTTCATGGCGACAAAAACCATCACGATTGCAGGCAGGCAAAAGGACCGGAACGAAAAAACTCGTATATCGAGAAAAGCGTCCCGATACTTCTGCAACCGAATTTGCCGGTACACAAATGCGCCTACGCCGATCAGTCCGATCAGGATTGGGACATAGGGGACGACGGGTGCGTGTCCCGCGACCGATTCACCGATCGACGCCAGGCCGAAGACAAGACCACCGAAACCGACTGCAGATAGCAAGAGAGACAACACGTCCAGGCTCACGCGCTCCGGCACGGTGAGGTTTCGCAACTTCATTGCACCGAGGGCCAGAACGGCCAGGACGATCGGAAGCATGAGTATGAAGAGCCACCGCCAACTCAACTGTGACAGCACCACGCCGGAAATCGCAGGACCGATGGCTGGCGGTACGGCGGTAACAGCCGTCACGAGAGCCATCAACCGCCCGCGGCGAGACGCCGGAACAAGACGCATGGTCGTCGTGATGAGCAGAGGCACGAAGACAGCGGTACCCACCGCCTGAATGATCCGAGCGGTGAGGAGTACTTCGAAATGCGGAGCAACAGCAGCTACGACCGTACCGAGAAGGAACAGAGACATCGAGGCCAGGAAGATCAACCGTATCGTGAATCTACGCATCACGAACCCGGTCGCGGGAATGAGTACCGCCAGGGTCAACAGGTAACCCGTCGTCAGCCACTGCCCCGCCGTAGGCGTGATACCCAGATCTTCCATCAATGTCGGTAGGGCCACGCCCAGGAGCAATTCGTTGACAAGGACCACAAACGCCGAGACCATCAACAACCCGATGATCATCGCGCCACCAGGCGCCATCTGATCGCCAGTGGCGACCGGACCGTCAGCCATGGCGCCGTCGGCTGTTACTTCATCCACAGGCGCAGCTGACGAGTCGTTCACAACTGTACATAGCCCTACTCACGAACCTTCACATAATGTCGACTTCAACTGAACTCGGCGGGCGCCTCGACTCCCAGGTCGCCAGTCGCGAGGTGCTCCTATGTCAGCACGAGGCACCCAGGTCGCCGAGCGGAAATGCTCGTGAACCCGCATGTCGGCGCCCACAATTTCCTAGGCGACGGTGATGCCGCCGTCGACGACGATGGTCTGTCCGGTGACGTATCCGGCTGCCGGCGATGCCAACCAGATCGCAGTGGCGGCAAGCTCTTCCGGATCGCCGGTACGACCCAGGATGAGCCTGGGACCTATGGCTGGTGGATACCCCTCGGGATACTGTTCCGTCATCTCTGTCGCGAAGTATCCTGGCGCAATTGCGTTGACCCGTATGCCTTTTCGGATGCCCCATTGCTGGGCGAGGTCGCGGGTGAGGCCCCCGATGGCGGCCTTACTGGCGGAATAGGCGGCCTGCGGGAGTCCGGCTGTAGTCATGCCCAAGATGCTCGAGATGTTGATGATCGAGCTGCCCGGTTGCATCACCCGGCCGGCTGCCTGTGCAGCCCAGTATGATCCGTTGAGATTGATGTCGACCACGGACCGAAATTGTTCGGGTGTCTCGCGGATGGAAGGTACCGCAGTGCCGATTCCTGCGTTGTTGATCAGGACGTCGATCTGACCGAACTCGGCAATCGCGGAGTCCACCAAGGCGTTCACCTGGTCTGGGTCGGAGATGTCGGTAACAACACTCAATGCGGTTCCACCGACCGAGTCGATCAAGGCGGCGGTCTCCTCGAGCTTGTCGGCGCGGCGAGCCGCGAGCACCACGCGGGCTCCGGCCTCGGCGAAGCCTTTTGCGAACGCGACGCCGAGCCCTGATGATGCGCCGGCGACGATCACCACCTTGGTGTCAACTGAAAAGCGTTCGAGCACGGTCATATACAGCTCCTCGTCCTGCAGTTTTCTTGTGCAGCGTTGTCGTCGAAGTCTTATCACGTGAAGATTGTTCGCCCGAAAGGACAGGCGGTGCACTCGAAGCTATTCGAGTTCGACGAGGAGGTCTCCGCCTTCAACGCTTGAAACCGTGGCGATGGCAACCCGTTTGACGGTTCCGCCCTGGGGGGTGGTGATGGTCGCTTCCATCTTCATCGCTTCAATCGAGCCGATCGCGGCGCCGGCGGCGAGGGTTTCGCCTGGCTCGACGACGATCGTGACCACGCCACCAAAGGGTGCGGCGATGTGCTTGGGATTGCCCGTCGTTGCCTTTTCGGCGGTGGTTTCGGCGACATCGAGGGAGCGGTCACGGACCTGTACCGGACGGAGCTGCCCGTTGAGAATGCACATCACCGTGCGCATCCCCCGTTTGTCGGGTTCACTGATCGCCTCAAGACCAATCAACAGTTCCACGCCGGGTTCGAGTTCGACACGATGCTCGTCGCCGTAGCGCAAGCCGTAGAGAAACTGGTTCGCCGACAACCGCGAGGTGTCGCCGTAGGCCTTTTGGTGCTCCTCGTAGTCCTTCGTAGGGCCCGGGAACAGCAACCGATTGAGCGTGGCGCGCCGCACCTTGGCCTCGACCGATCCGAGCTGGGCTGTGTCCGCATCAGTGAGCGCAACAACGGGTTTGGGCTCTGCTCTGCCGTGCAGTGCGCGGCCACGTAAGGGTTCGGGCCAGCCACCGGCCGGGTCCCCGAGCTCCCCGCGCAGAAAACCGATCACCGAATCGGGGATGTCGTAGGCCGTTGGGTTCTCGGCGAACTCAGCGGCCGAGATTCCTTGCCCGACCAAGGTCAGTGCCAGGTCACCGACCACCTTCGAGGAGGGGGTGACCTTGATCAGCCGGCCGAGCATGTGGTCGGCGTCGGCATAGGCGCCTTCGACGTCTTCGAACCGGTCCCCCAACCCCAGGCCGATGGCTTGCTGGCGAAGGTTGGACAACTGCCCACCGGGGATCTCGTGGGTGTATACCCGGCCCGTCGGTGCCGGGAGCCCGGACTCGAACGGGGCGTACACCTTTCGCAACGCCTCCCAATAGGGCTCCAGGTCGCACAGAGCCGCCAGGTCCAGGCCGGTGTCGTACTCGGTGTGCGCGGTCGCCGCCACGATCGCCGACAACGCCGGCTGACTGGTGGTACCGGCCATCGCCGCGCTGGCGCCGTCGACCGCATCCGCGCCGGCCTGCCATGCCGCCAGATACGTCGCGAGTTGCCCGCCGGGGGTGTCATGGGTGTGCACATGCACCGGCACATCGAAGTTGCTGCGTAGCGCGCTCACGAGCGTCGCCGCGGCCTGCGGTCGCAACAGTCCGGCCATGTCCTTGATCGCCAGAATGTGCGCACCCGCCTCTACGATGTGCTCGGCCAGGCGCAGGTAGTAATCCAGGGTGTAGAGGTCCTCGGCCGGATCAGACAGATCCCCTGTATACGATAGTGCGACTTCGGCGATCGTGGTGCCGGTCTCGCGGACCGCGTCGATCGCCGGCCGCATCTGATCGACGTTGTTCAGCGCGTCGAAGATCCGGAAGATGTCGATACCGGTCGCGGCCGCCTCGGTGACGAATGCGGTGGTCACGGTCTCCGGGTACGGGGTGTATCCGACGGTGTTGCGGCCCCGCAGCAACATCTGCAGGTTGATGTTCGGCATCGCCTCGCGCAGCTCGGCCAGCCGCTCCCACGGATCTTCCTTCAAAAAGCGCAGCGCCACATCGTAAGTGGCTCCGCCCCAACATTCCACCGACAGCAACTGCGGCGTCAACGCCGCCACATACGGCGCGACAGCGACCAGCCCGCTGGTGCGGACCCGGGTGGCCAGCAGCGACTGATGGGCATCACGGAACGTGGTGTCGGTGACCCCCAACGCCTTGGACGCCCGCAGATCCGCCGCAAACCCGGTCGGGCCCAACTGCAGTAACCGTTGTCGCGACCCGTTCGGTGGTGTCGAGATGTCGACGTCGGGCAGCTTGTCGCGGGGGTACACCGTGGCCGGGCGCTCACCGTGCGGTTTGTTCACCGTCACATCGGCGAGGTACGTGAGAATCCTGGTGCCGCGGTCCGCCGACACCCGGGAGGTCAACAGCTGTGGTCGTTCTTCGATGAACGACGTCGTCACCCGACCGCCGCGGAAGTCCGGGTCATCGAGCACTGCCTGCAGGAACGGGATGTTCGTCGCCACACCACGAATCCGGAACTCGGCCAACGCCCGGCGTGCCCGCGCGACCGCGGTATCGAAGTCGCGGCCCCGGCACGTCAGCTTGACCAGCATCGAATCAAAATGCGCACTGACTTCCGCGCCCAGGGTGGCGCCACCATCGAGGCGCACCCCCGCCCCGCCGGGGGTGCGGTAGGCGGTGATCCGGCCCGTATCGGGACGAAACCCATTGGTGGGGTCTTCGGTGGTGATGCGGCACTGCAGGGCAGCACCCCGGATCTGCACCGTTTCCTGGGACAGGCCCAGATCGGTGAGACTTTCGCCGGATGCGATGCGCATCTGAGATTGCACCAGATCAACGTCAGTGATCTCTTCGGTCACCGTGTGCTCGACCTGGATCCGCGGATTCATCTCGATGAACACATGGTTGCCGTCACGGTCGACCAAGAACTCAACCGTCCCCGCGCAGGTGTAACCGATCTTCGACGCGAACGCCACCGCATCGGCGCAGATCTTCTCCCGCAACCCCTCAGGAAGATTCGGAGCCGGCGCCAACTCAATGACCTTCTGATGACGCCGCTGCACCGAACAATCCCGTTCGAACAAATGCATCACATTGCCGTGCTGATCAGCCAGGATCTGCACCTCGATATGACGAGGTTCGATCACCGCCTGCTCCAAAAACACCGAGGGATCACCGAACGCCGAATCAGCCTCCCGCGCTGCAGCTTCGATCGCCTCCCGCAGACCGTCGATCGTCTCCACCCGCCGCATCCCGCGGCCACCACCACCAGCGATCGCCTTGACAAACACCGGGAACGTCATCGATTCGGCCGCAGCCATCAAGTCATCAACATCCACCGATGCCTCGCTCGAGGCCAGCACCGGCAGCCCCGCCGCTTTCGCCGCAGCGATCGCCCGCGCCTTGTTGCCGGTCAGCTCCAAGATCTCCGCACTCGGGCCCACAAACGTGATCCCCGCGTCGGCACACGCAGCCGCCAGATCCGGATTCTCCGACAAGAACCCGTACCCCGGATAAATCGCGTCCGCACCCGCACGCTGCGCCGCAGCGATGATCTCCTCGACCGACAAGTACGCCCGCACCGGATGCCCGGGCTCACCGATCTGATAGGCCTCATCAGCTTTCAATCGATGAACCGAATTACGGTCCTCATACGGAAACACCGCCACCGTGCCCGCACCCAGCTCATAGGCAGCACGAAACGCACGGATGGCAATCTCACCACGATTGGCCACCAAGAGTTTTGAGAACATTTGGGCTTTCATCCTTTGCGGCTTTGATGGTCGCCAGAACCGAGGAAATAGGGTGTTATCGGAACTTGGAGGTGCGTGTTACTGCAGGTCTACTTCGTTGACAAGAAGCCCTGTCGGACCGGCGCCGACCGACACAAAGGCCTCCGGGTTGAACGAAGCGACGAACAGAACAGCTTCAGTTCACAACCGGAGGCCTTCGCCTGCCGACCGAATTCCCGATCGCGATGTTCCCTTGAGCATGACGCAGCCAGCTGCGCCGACCGGCCGTCGTGGCATGTCATGACAAGGTCAGCGGCTGGGGTTCAGTCCTCCGTCGACTGCGATGATCTGCGAATTGATGAACTTGGAACCGTCCGAAATGAGGAACTCGAGCACCGGAGCAAGGTCGGTCTCGATATCGCCCTTCCTCCCAGACGACATCCGGCCCTCAATCATGCCCCCGTAGATTTTCGCGTCTTCTGGACTCATCTTCGCGCGAATCTCGTCACCCAATGTCGTCGCGACGACCGGGTTCACCGCGTTGCAGCGGATACCATACTTGGCCCACTCCAGACCGATCGTCCTGGTGAAACTGAGAACGGCTCCCTTAGAGGCGGAGTACGAGGAGCTGAGGATCGGTGCGTCCTTGAGTGCACCTCCTGCCGCGATGTTCACGATGGAACCGCCGCGCTCTTTCAGGTGGGGAAATACGGTTTCGCACATGAGGGCAGTGCCCTTCGTGTTGATGCTGAACTGCTTGTCCCACTCATCTTCGGGGGTGATCTCAGCATGCGACATGATCGGCAACCCTGCGGAGTTGACGAGTGCATCCAGGCCCCCGAGTTCCGCGACCGCGAAGTCGACGGTTGCCTTGATCTCGTCGAGATTGGTGACGTCCAGGTGCCGGAAGATCACCTTTCCGGGCCCGGCGTCGGTGGCCTCCTTGGCGAGTTTGGCCCCCTCCTCGTCCCTGATGTCGCAGGCGACCACAAGGGCGCCTTGTCGGGCAAAGTAGCGGGTGGACTCCCCGCCGACGCCACGGGCGCCGCCCGTGACCAGAACTCTCTTGCCTTCAATCGAGAACGGCATATCTTCTGCCTCCTCCCGAGACGAATCGTCTCAGTCGTTTGATGTCGTTGGTTTCGTGTGCGAACCGAACCGAGACGGCTCGGTTCGCCTCTCGAGGTGTTCAGCCAGACCTGTTGCCTTGCAACGCCGCTCTGCCTCGCAAAGGGGTCAGCGACTGGGGACCAGTCCTCCGTCGACTCCGATGATCTGCGAGGTGATGAACTTCGAAGCATCAGAGGCCAGGAACACGAACACCGGAGCGAGGTCGGTGTCGATGTCGCCCAGGCGTCCCAGCGGCACCGACTTCTCGAAAAATCGCTCGTGCGCCACCCGGTCGTCATCACTCATCGCCGCACGGACCTCGTCGAGCAGCGGGGTCTTCACGAGCGGACTGACACAGTTGCAGCGGATGCCGAACTGCGCCCATTCGAGTGCGATAGTTCTGGTGTAGCTGATGATCGATCCCTTGGAAGCCGAGAACGACGCGGAATTGATCGGGCCGGCCGTGAGAGCGACGCCCGCCGAGAGGTTCACGATCGAACCGCCCCGCTCCTTCAGGTGCGGAAACACCGCCTGGCACGTGTAAGCGGTGCCTTTGGCATTTGTGTTGAGCTGCTCGTTCCAGTCGTCCAGGGTCGTGTCCTCGGCGGGCTTCAGGAGCATGACCTCAGCAGCGTTGAAGACGGCGTCCAGGCCACCGAGCTCGTCGACGGCGGCGTCGACACCGGCCCTGATGTCGGCGACCTTGGTGATGTCCATGTGCCGGTAGGTCACCTTGCCCGGGCCGGCTTCCGTCGCCTCCTTGGCGAGCTGCGTTCCCTCCTCGTCCCTGGTGTCGAGAGTCACCACATGAGCGCCTTGACGCGCGAAGTGTCGAGCGGACTCGCCGCCGATGCCACGGGCACCCCCCGTGATCAGAATCTTTTTACCCTCGATCGAGAAAGACATATCTATACCTCCTTACGAGACGATTCGTCTCGGTCAGTCGTGTCGTTGTCTGCGCGTTGCGCTCCGCCGACGCTGTCAGGTGAAGCACGAGTGAGAACCCGCGAAAATGAAGGGACGACGGTGAGCGCCGGGCTCGATGTCGGTTCCGACGCCCCCTGTCTCAGTACTGCAGGAGACCGATCCGCTCAGCCGTAGCGCGATACTCGCTGGTTCCTACGAACTCTTCGAACTGTGCATTGGTCCCGATCGAATCGTCGACGGCCGCCGTGGAACCGTCACGGGCAATGGCTTCGAACGCCCGCCGCATTCCCGATTCGGCAGCAAGGCTGGTCGTCGTGGGATAGAGCACAATGCTCGCGCCCTGCTCACCCAGATCTGCGGCGGTGTATCCCGTATTCGGACCGTTTGTGATGAGGATCGGCACCTTGCTTTCTTCGACCAGCCGCTTGTTGAGCACGTCGCCGGCCCTCAGCGCCCTGGCCATGAACAGGATGTCCGCGCCCGCCTCCTGGTAGGCGAGCAGACGGTCGACCGTCGCCTCCTGCCCTTCGCTGGTCTCCGCGTCCGACCGGCCGATGATCAAGAAGTCCTCGGATGCCCGAGCGTCGACGGCGGCTTTGATCTTGTCGACTGCCTGCTTGACCGGGATGACCTTCGGGGCTCCGAGATGCTTGCCGAACGAGTGGTCCTCGATGTGGGTCGCACTCGCGCCCGCTCTTTCCAGAACCCGGACTGTGCGCGCGACGTGGAGGGCGTTGCCGAATCCACCTTCGCCGTCGACGATGATCGGCACATCGGTGACGGCGGACACGCAGCGCACCGATTCGGCCATGTCGTCGATACTGGCGAAGCCGATGTCCGGCAGACCATGCTTCGCAGCCGTGACAGCGAAACTCCCGATGTACGCCGCGTCGAAGCCCAGTTCGCGAATGAGGAGAGCCGAGATGCCGTCGTAGGCGCCGGGTGCAACCAACGGTGAACGCCGCTCGAGCAAACTCTTAATCGTAGCCGCCATATCCGGCCCTTTCGGTAGAGGCAAACGACCAGGTGAATGTGGCGAGCTGTCAGCTCCGACACTGCATTCGGAATGCCCTGGCCGTGCATCCTGGACGTTATCAATGTCACCCGCGGGAGTCAAGGTTTCCTCATGAGGAATAGCGTTGCCGCGCTGCTGAACAGGCGGCGCGACAACCACCATTGGACGTGGCTGTTCGTGGTGTCCGTTCATCCTCGACGACGGTGAGTACATCGCGGCCGTCACGCGGTAAATCACTGCGCCACAGGATGTTTTGACCGGCAGACTGATTGTCCCGCCTGCTGATGACACACAGCTGCACCCGAAAAGCGCTGGCAGCCGGCCACCGGGAACGTGGTCGCACATCGAGGTCGTACTGCGCTATCCCGGGGGGAACTCGTGTCGATCACGCTTAGCCGCTTCGCATTTCGCCTCAGCCGACAATCCCTGGCCGGACTCGAGCCCTAGGGCCAGCGCAGCAATTCCTGGATCGTGCGACCGAAGATCCACTCCTTCTCCTCGACCGACAACTGATCGCTCTCCTTCAGGTGAAAGAGTGCCTGAGCGTAGTTGTGCGGCACGACAGGACCATCGTCTGGGCGGACCAGCTCCGATGCGATGCCATCAAGATAGGTCGGCTGGTTCTGCCCCGGGCCGGGAGTCGGGAACTTCGAGAACCCGACGCGGGTGTAGAACCTGGAGATATCGGTCCCCCACATGAGCCTGTGTGCCCCGTACGCGTCGACGATGGGTCGCAGGTGAGGCCACAAGTCGTCGAATGGGTAGGGCTGCTGGGACATCGAGTGGGCCCCGGCGAACTTGATGGCCACGTTGGGATACTTCGCCAATTCGAGTAGACCTGGTAGCTCCTTGAAAGGAGGTGAGTCCAACGGGGAAGGCCATTGCGAGAGCCCGAGGTGATCGACGATCAAGGTCAACTCGGGGTACCGCTGAGCGATTGTTTCGATGGCGGTGAAGTCACCACCGAACGCCCGCGGATCACTCGACTTCGACGGCGGGAGTACGACGATCGGCAATCCCTCACGCGCGCAGGCCTTCAACGCTGGCTCGAACAGGTCTGCCGACGGCCGCCCCAGCCGGATACCCAGCACACCGGGCGTGTGGCTCTTCTCGGTGACCCATTCGTCGATCGACGGAATCGGCACCGAGCCGGCGGCCCCCCGCAGCGCCATCGAGCCGTCCTCCGAGGCAACCAGGGCACCCACCACCATCGAAAACCGATCAGGTAGCCGGGCGGCGGCGTACTCTCCCCACCCGAGTTCGCTGATCGGATACAACACCGCGCGATCTACACCGACCGCCCTCATGTGCGCGAGGGTCACCTCGGTCATGAGATCGAACCTGGTCAGTTGGTCCGCACCGGCCCACTCGAGGGACATGGCGGGTTCGTGCAATTGAGCGTCAATCACCAGCACTTCGGATCCTCCTGGCTTCTTCGAACTGTATGCATTCGGAAATGCCCCGGCACAGATCGGGCCCGAGCAGAACTTCCTACCTCTGCGGCCCTGCTCTGCCGCAGTGCCGGGATGGGCCCGCGACCGACGGGCGGGCCCATGCCGGCGAAGTCCGAGTCACCTCAGATGCATGCCGCCGTCGATCACAAGCTTGCTCCCGGTGAAGAAGCGCGAGTCGTCGGAGCACAGCCATGCGACTGCTGCGGCGATCTCCTCGGGCTCCATCTCCTGCTCTGGAAGGGCGTTGTTGAACACCTTCTGGTCTTCCTCGGAGAAGTTGGCGTTGCGGACCGTTTCGTTGTCGGTCATCGGCGTTCTGACCACAGAGGGATGAACGGTGTTCACTCGGATGCGATGCTCGCCCAGCATGCTGGCGTAGTTCTCCATCAGCATGACCACGCCCGCCTTCGCGGCGCAGTAGCCGAGCAGGCCCATGGTCTTGCCACCGAGAGTGCGCACTGACGGCCGTTCGCTCGCGATCGAGCTGGTGATGATGATCGACCCTCCGGAGCCCTGTTCCACCAGTTGCGGTATCGCGACCTCGACGGTGTTCATCGCACCGGTCAGCATCACGTCGATACAGTCCTGCCAGGCCCGCTCGGTTTGGCAGTACTCTCCCCAGTTCGGCGAAATCCCGGCATTCGCGATCACGAAATCGACACGGCCGAACTCAGCGAGAGTATCCGCGTAGGCGGCCTCGAGGGATGCCCGGTCGCGAACGTCTCCGACGCGTCCGATCATGCGCTGTCCGGTCTTCTCGACAAGCCTGACCGTCTCGTCCAGATCGTCCTTGGTCGCCATCGGGTACTCGACCGACTCGATCTGCGAGCAGATGTCGAGTCCGGCGATGTTGGCACCTTCGCTCGCTAGGCGGACGGCGTGGGCCCTGCCCTGACCGCCCGCGGCCCCAGTGATGAAGGCGACCTTTCCCTCGAGTCGTCCTGGCACCGGGGTCTTTTCCTGGTTGTTCACTTCTGTGCTCCTTTCGAGCCCACCCGTGAGGGTGCTCTTTTGCGCTACGTGGATGTAAATCGGCGGGCCGGTCGGTAGGTCGGTCGGGCTGCAAGCCAGCGAGCGCGGCCGCACCGGCTCGCGAAAATTGTGAGCGCGCTAACACTGAAGTCTGTCAATCGATCTCTACTCAGTCAATAGTTCCTCATGACGAATATCGGAGGCGTGCCCGCCCGCGGCGCTTCCGAATGCGTCCCGCCGAGGGGTTGTCTCGCGCCCGCGCCCAGCTGTAGTGTCTGAAACAGTGATCCATTTCTCATGAGGAATAATGTAGCGCGAGATCAAAGGAGATCAGCTATGACGTTTCCCGTTCTACAGGGCAAGGTCGCGATCATCACTGGTGCGGCAGCAGGCATGGGCGAGGTAACAGCGAAGCTGTTCGCCGAGGCCGGTGCAAAGGTCGCCGTCGCGGACGTCGACACCGACAAGGGCGAAGCGGTCGCCGATGCCATCAACTCAACCGGAGGCGAGGCCGTCTTCGTCAAGGTGGACATCTCGCAGTCTGCAGAAGTCGAGGCCATGGTGGCGAACGTCGTTGAGACATGGGGTCGCTTGGATGTCGCTGTCAACAACGCAGCAGTCATCCCGCCTAATGGGTTGATCACCGACTTCGACGAGGCGCAATGGGACCGACTGATGTCGGTCGACCTCAAGGGCACCGCACTGTGCCTGAAGTACGAACTCAGGCAGCTGCAAGCTCAGGGAGGCGCAGGCTCGATCATCAACATCGCCTCGGGCGCCGGATTCCGCCCCCTGGCAGGCCAGGTCGCCTACGTCGTGGCCAAGCACGGCGTCCACGCCCTGACCAAAGTCGCAGCACTGGAGAACGGGGCAGCCGGCATCCGCGTCAACACCGTGGCCCCCGGCGCGGTCGACACCTCGATGCTTCACGAGGCGCTTGCCAAGTTCGACCTGGGCACCGAGGCCGAGTACGCACCAAAGATCACTGTGCTCGGCAGGTTCGGACAGGCCCAGGAAATCGCACAGGCGAGCCTGTGGCTCGCATCTGATCAGTCCTCTTACGTGACCGGCACGGTCATCCACGCCGACGGTGGATACGTCGGCGCGATGTGAGGCGAGGTAGTCGATGAACACGCCCAAGCCACTTACTTCCCGCATGATTCCGCCGCGACTCATCGCTGAAGAGAGTGAGTCCAGGACGTGATTTTACGGGCGTCGAGTTTCAGTCGATATGGAGAGACATCATGGTGAACACAGGTAATCCCGACGACAGTGCCCACGCGCTCGACCGTAGACACTTCCGCGATGTGCTGGGGCAGTACCCAACCGGCGTGACACTGATAACGGCTCGGTCCTCGGACGGCGATCCGGTGGGCATGGTGGTCGGCACGTTCACCTCCGTCTCCCTCGACCCTCCCCTTGTTGGCTTCCTTCCCGACCGGACCTCCACCACGTGGCCGAAGATCGAAGCATCCGGCTCGTTCACCGCCAATGTGTTGACGTCGAGCCAAGAAGACGTTGTTCGTGCATTCACGCAGAAGCACGACGACCGATTCACTCGCTTCGAGTGGGTGCCGACCGCGTCTGGCGGCTTGCGCCTCAAAGGGGCGGCAGCATGGATTGACTGCACCATCGAGGACGTTCGTTCTGCTGGTGACCACTACCTGGTTCTCGGCAATGTCAAGGATCTCGGAGATGGAGATTCAGCTAGCCTGCCTCTGCTGTTCCTCCGGGGTGGCTACGGGTCATTCTCGATGCCCTCCATACAGTCCTCGGACAGCACGCTGCTCAAGCACTTGGAGGCAGTCGATGCCGCGAGGCCCGAGATCGAGGTGCTGGCAGCCGACCTCAAGGTGGAGTGTCTGGTCACGGTGGCTGCCGAAGACCTCGTGGTTGTGGCGAGTGCGGCAGGCGTCGAGTGGTCGCCACGAAAGTTCCGGACGCCGGTTGGTGTGGCTTTCCCGTTGGCTGCACCACTGTCTCCGACGCACGTCGCTTGGAGCGGCGAGGACGCCCAGCGTCGATGGATCGCGGAAGGCCGGCGCCACCTCGGTCTGCTCGACGACTCTCTGGTGAGCAACGACCTGGCGACTGTGCGCGACCAGGGATACGACGTGAGATCGAGCCGAGCCGCTCAGGCTGAATGGGAGCTCTCGGTCAACTCAGCGTCAGGCGCCGGAACAGTCGACCTCGTCGACTCGATGAGGCAGCTGATGCTGGGCATCGAGGCCGGAACCAACCGGGTCATCGCCGACGGCAAGGTGGTCTCCATCTCCGCTCCGGTTTTCGGTCCGGACGGCGAAGTCGCGATCTGTCTGTACCTCAAGTTCGCCGACGAGGAACCGGCAGCACGAGTCCAGCTATGCCTCGAGCGCCTGTTGGCAGCAACCGCTCGACTCACCACCAGGATTGGCGGGACCGTCAGCGGCACTGGACCGATCGATTAACCCGGGCTGAAGCGCGATCGGCGAGTGGTCTTGATCAGGGCACCGCCGCGCCGGGTAGCGCTCGCTCGCCGCCAGATGGGTCTACGCGGGTCATCCTCGAGGCCTTCGTCAGGAGAGTTGTCGACATGTCCGAGACAACGGCGCCACGACGACGGGATCCTTCTCGTGCAGACGCGCAGCGGAACCGGGCACGTATACTCGACGTCGCCGAGAAGCACTTCACCGAGCACAGCGTCAGCGGATCGTTGCAAGCCATCGCCAAACGCGCTGGCGTCGGTGCCGGCACTCTCTACCGGCATTTCCCCAACCGCGACGTGCTGTTGGCGGCGCTGCTGCGGACGCGTGACCAAGATCTAGCAGCCCGACGTGAGATCATCGGACGAGAGGCGGCGAGTTCCGCTGATGCGCTTGCGCTCTGGCTCGAAGCGCTTGCACAGTGGGCAACCGCTTTCTCCGGATTGCCTGAATCATTGCGTGTGGCCCTGACCGAAGGCAGTTCCCCGCTGACGTCCACTTGTCAGCAATACATCACGATCACTAATGACTTCCTCAGCGCAGCCCAGCGCGACGGCAGCGCTCGCGCTGGGGTACGCGGCCGGGAACTATTTCTTGCTGTACTTGCGATCAGTTGGGTGCACTCTGCTGATTCGGCCGACGAGGCCTCGCGCAGCGGGATCAGCCGATTGGTGCAGAGTGGCTGGGAACGGCGTGGGGCCTACCGATGACACAGTGACGCTGCAACTATTTCTAGGTGCTGCAGATGGGCGCTTACGGTCGACAGACCCATGCCCATCGTCTTGACGCACGCGTGCGTTCCCCCGTTCGCCTCCCAGGTCTCGAGTTCGCTGAGGAGATCAGATGTTCTAAGCCCTCCGAAATCGGCTCGCGTGGCGTAGTATTCGGCGCGAAAGCCTTCGACGTCGCGATCGGCTCTCTTCATCGATTCGCGTAATTCGCGCCACGCGGGAAGGGTGATCGCGTGCAGAGCACCCATGAAGATGAACCCGTCAGCGTGCTTCGCCGCCCGCCGATATGCCGCAGCCGACATGCCTCCGCAGAGGATCGGAATTCCGCTGGCCGGCGCGGGCACGAGCGCGGCGTGGTCCACGCGGTGATGCATCCCCTGAAAGTCGACCACCTCTCCTGACCACAGACGGCGAAGCAGATCGATCTGCTCGGTAAGTCGATCCCCGCGGGTCCCGAAATCCGTTCCGAGCGCCTCGTACTCGACAGGGTTCCAGCCCACGCCCACTCCGAGCGAGAAGCGGCCACCGGACAGCAGGTCGAGGTCAGCAGTCTGTCGCGCCACCAAGACCGTCTGCCGCTGAGGCAGGATCATCACACCGGTACAGAACTCCAATGTTGTTGTGAGCGCCGACAAGTGAGCGAAGGCGACCAGCGGGTCGTGGAACGGATCCGTCTCCCGGTACGGACCCGTCAACGGCGGATCCCGATCCTCACCTACCGCGCCCACCACATGGTCGTTCAGGACGAGGTAGTCAAAACCCAACTCTTCGACGGAACAGGCGAAGTCGACCAACGCCTGTGGGTCACGTGGCAGCTCTCTCTGGGGGTATAGCACGCCGATGCGCATATTCTAGACGTTCCTTTCGGTGCTGAGATGCCAGGTGAGGCGCGCTCTACGGCACAGCGCCGGATTCCTCGAACACCATCAACTGCGATGCGGATCGGTCGAAGAACATCTCCTCGTCCGCGACGAAGGGGCCGGAGAAGTCAGTCCGGGTTGCGCTTGAAGTGGCGCGTAAACTTGGTCGGTTTCGTACTTTTCGATTGCCCACATGGCAAGCGCTGGTCAACCTGCCTCGCCACGGGTTGTTCTGAAGGCAGCTACGGCCTCCGCGACGCCGTTCGAAACATCGTTACGTGTGTATCCGAGTAGAGCCGCCTCTTCGGCATCGGGCTCGTAGCGGATCCAGTTTCCGCGTCCCTGGACCATCATCTCGTCAGGGAAGATCGGGTGTGCCTCGTCGCGCGCCTCTAGTCTGATTGGATTTCCAACCGCCTCGAAGAACAAATTGAGGTAGTCGGCAAAGCTCAGGGTTTCATCCCCCACCAGATAGGCCTTGCCAGGTTCGCCGCGAAGCAGAGCACCTTGATCGCTTGGCTCAGCGACCGGTAGCTCATGAAATTACTGCCGCCAGTGGGGGCAAAAAACGGCGCGTCGATCATACCCATCGCCCACTCGCTGTAGGGGTCGAGCATGTAACTGGGCATTGCAGGAAGGCCTCCGACCATGAACGAGGGGTTCAGGCTGATCACATCGAAGTCTGCACATCCTTCTGCCCGCGCTCCTTCGCAGGCGAGCATGCGTGAGCGTAGGTAGACGCTGCCCTCCACCAACTCCGGCGTGGATTGTGGGTAGGCGGAGCCAATCTGCACCAGTCGGTTTACACCCGCCTCGCGGGCGGCACGCGCAAAGCTGGGAACACCCTCAGCGTTGGCTCGGAGCAGGAGCTCCTCAGCGTTTTTGGAGAAGGAGATGTGGCGCATGTCGTTGCCTGCAGCGAAGACGATTGCCTCGAAGCCTCGAAGCCGATCAGGGGTGAAGTCACCCCGGACGTAATCGCCCTGTAGGAACGGAAAGGACGTCAGGCGCGTCTTCTCGGGCGGGGCATTGCGGGAAGCGATCGTGATTTCATGCCCCGTGTCGTCAAGGTGGCAAGCGGCATGCGCTCCCAACGCGCCTGTACCCCCTACGACCAGAATTTTCATTTCGTTCTCCACTCTCCGTTCAAGCGATCTCGCAGATCGCGCCCAGCACGGACCGACATGGACGGCAGCAGATGAGAAAACCTGCCACGACTTGCCGGGGCCTGACGGCCCAGGCCCCACGGCGCACGATGCACGCGCGGCGCCTGCATTTTGGATCTGCTCAACGCAAACCCAGCGCGTCAGCGACCTTCACAAGATGTTCAAGATGCTCATCGACGGTGGTGTAGCCCATGCCCATGGTCTTCACGGCCGCGTGGGTTCCGCCGGTCGTCTCCCAGGTCTCGAGTGTCTCGAGAAGATCAGGCACACTCAAACCTTCGAAGTCGCCGTGTCGCGCGGCCGGCCGGCCCACCACATCGAGATCGGCGCGAAAACCTTCTTTGCCGCGTTCATTTTCTTCTAGTAGCTGGTGCAACTTACGCAACCCGGGGACGGCGACCTCGTCGAAGGGGCCTGTGAAGATGAAGCCGTCAGCGTGTTTTGCCGCTCGCCGGTATGCCGGCGCCGACAGGCCTCCGCAGATGATCGGAATACTGTTCGCCGGTGCCGGCACGAGGGCGGCGCGGTCGACTCGGTGGTGCTTTCCCTGGAAGTCGACCACCTCCCCTGACCAGAGGCGGCGAAGGAGTTCTATCTGTTCGGTGAGCCGCTCTCCCCGGCTCTTGAAATCGATCCCGAGCGCCTCATACTCGACGGGGTTCCAACCGACGCCGATGCCCAGGGAGAATCGACCACCCGACAGTAGGTCGAGGTCGGCGGCCTGCCGGGCCACCAGGACCGTCTGCCGCTGAGGCAAGATCATCACTCCGGGGCAGAACTCCAATGTCGACGTGAGCGCCGCCAGATGCGCGTAGGCGATCAGTGGGTCGTGGAACGGATCCGTCTCCCGATATGGACCCGTCAGCGGCGGATCCCGGTGCTCGCCCACTGCACCCACCACATGGTCGTACATGACCAGATGGTTGAAGCCCATTGCCTCCACGGAACGGGCGAAGTCACGTAGGGCTTGCGGATCACCCTTCAACTCGATCTGGGGGTAAACGACGCCGACCTTCAGGTTCAAGATGTTCCTTCCGTGGAGCTCCGACAGCGTCTGATGCGGCGTCGCACCCGATGTGGGGGCCACACACCGTCAATCAGAAGGAGCAAGAGCGGCAATATGAGCTAGGTCAGCGACGCGCTCATCACCATGGAATGAAGTCCATTCTGGTGCGGACCATTCGCATCGACTTGATTCGCCAGTCTTCCCCGACGCGCTCGTAGGTCTCGTGGTAGTAGCCGTAACCGATGAACTCTTTGAATGGCGCGCCGGCGTCGTAGAGGAGACGATCGACCTGCGGCCAGATCCCGCTACCGGTTGTCGGACTGGTGATCTCGATCTCGGGAGAACTCACATGGTGGACCGAGACCACACCTTCGAGCGAGCTGACGGCAGCCGCAATGGCTTTGTCAGCGCCTTGGAACACCTCATCCGTCTGGGGAGCGGAGTTCGCACCACTGACGGGATCTGTCATTACTCCGCGGCAATCGACAAGAACGTCCTCCGCGAAAACGCGACGGAGCAAGTCGACATCTGTGGTGTCGACTCCCCTTTGGTGCCTTGCCTTCGCAAGCTTGATGCCTTCGATCGCGTCCAATCTGACGATCAGGTCCATTCCATTTCCTTCGCATTTGTGAGCGCGTGCGGTAGGCATATCTCCGAGGATGGCGGTGTCGCGTGCCCTGTCGAAAGCTGCCGCAGGTGTGCGTCCGACTCAAACCGGTCTCACATGAAGAGCGCGCGATTCACGCGGGCAGAAGTCTCGACGTCCGGGGTGGCCATGATGTCGTCGTACCGCTCAGCGAAGACTGCGACGGATACTCCCGCCGCTTCGGCGATCGAGCGGCGTCCGCAGTAGCCAGCGCATGCTGTACCTCGTCCTCTGTCACATCAGTGCAATAGCACGGCGTGCCTGGTTGTTGCCGCCAAGATTCCGCGAGGACACCCGCATCGAAAGCGGTGAACCCGGTTTCTTCCACCAGCGCCATCGCCGCTTGTCGATCCTTCGGGTCGTCAGCGGCGACCGGAATCGCAATGCGATTCGGAGTTCCTGACGGCGTGCCGTTGACCGCGAACGAGTTGGCGCCAATACTGTTCCACGCCTTCACGACTGGACGACCGAGTTGCTCGGCGACCCACACGCTCTCGACCTGACCCTGCTCGATGGGCTCGATTTCGTTGTCCCGCATCGGATAGTAGTTCGACGTGTCGATGACCAGCGTGTGTCGAGGCACAGCCGACATCACCGGCACGACGTCGGGGATTCGGTTGAGCGGGACCGAAATGATCACCACATCGACGTCACGCACGGCCTCCGAGGCCGAGGTGGCGGTGGCACCATTTTTCAAGACATCAGCTTCGATGGTCTCCGGACCGCGCGAGTTGGCCACCTTGACGTCATGTCCACCGGCGCTGAACTTTTGCGCCAAGGTCTTGCCGATGTGGCCGACCCCGAGAATACCGATCTTCATGTGCAGCAGCTCCGTTCTAGTGTTTCGATGTCAGCTGTCGAGCGGCTTGTCGCTACGCAGCCCGGCTTCGCGCATCACAGGGAGCACATCGGAAACGAACTGATTCAAGCCCTGCGGGTACTCGTGCCACGTCATTGTGGTGCCATCCATCCCGAGGTCCGAGAGCTGCTGGAACTTCTCGACGACCATTTCTGGCGTGCCGATCACGAATGCGTTGGCGCCCGTCAGAGCCATCGACTTCCAGATGTCCGGGTTCTGCATGAGAGTTTTGTGCGTACCCGCGTCGCCTCCCGCCATCAAACTGATGAACTTGTCGACCGCCTCGGTGTCGACTGCCTCCATCCACGCATCGGCTAGGTCGCGGGCCTCCTGCTCGGTGTTCTTGCAGATGATGTCCATGTTGGCCCAGATGGAAACCTGCTTGCCTGCGGCCTGCGCGTCGGTCCGGACCTTTGCGATGTTCTTCGTGAGCACCTCTTCGTTGGTGGTGTTCACGAAGATCATGTCCGCATTCCGGGTCGCGAACCCCAGACCCTCTTCGCTCTGGCCTGCGTTCATCACCAGCGGCCGCGGCGACTGCACCGGCTTGGGTGCCGACACAGCGCCCTTGAACTTGTAGAACTCACCCTCGAAGTCGAACGGCTCCGACTCTGTCCACAGCCGGTCGACCAAGGTGAACCACTCCTGCGCAAGTCTGTAGCGCGCCTTGCGATCGCCCATCTCCATGCCGAACTGTTCGAACTCTGAGCCGAACCAGCCCGGAACGATGTTGACACCCCACCGACCACCGGAGATGTGGTCCAGGGTCGCGCCCATCTTGGCGGCCATGACCGGGTGATACAGCGGCACCGCGCACGTGGTGAAGACCTGGATGCGTTCGGTGATCGCAGCCATGGCGCCACCCCACGTCCACGTGTCATAGGTGCGATCCCAATATCCGCTCGGTGCACCGAAACCTTTCCATCTCGATGCCGGCACGAGAGCCTCGATCCCCGCACGATCCGCCGTGACGGCAAGCTCGGACTGCTGAGACCAGTTCGCGACGGTCATCGAGCCCTTCAACGTGCTCATCCCGGATGCCGTACCCGACAGGTTGGTCGCGAAGACCCCCAGCTTCATCTTGTTCGGGCTGGTGAAGACCGGCGAGTCAGAACGCTGAACAGTTCCGTCAGCGAACAGGGCAGATTCGGAGGATGCTTGAGACACTAGACATTCCTTCTTCACGGGATCGTCCGTCGGTGGTGCCAACGGTGGCAATTGATCATGAGGATTAAGTGTGACGAACACTACTTCCCCGGAAGGCAGCCCGTCAACCAGCAAACTCCACCTCCAGAGTTGGACGAGGAATGCCGGTGTCGAAACTGCACCCGCCGGCAAGGAGTCCAAGGACATGCGGCAGGACGCTAACCGAAGTCCTGCACCCGCACTCAGCCTCTACCTAGGCCGTTCGGTGAACGTACTTCTGGCCGAGGAACGGAAATGAGCTTCTTTCAGCGATTGTCTCGCTCGAAAGAAGCTCATTGCCAAGTCGAGCACCCGGACACGGGCGCCTCTTTACTGCCCGCTACGAGATCTGCCACAACTCCTTGTACTGTTCCTGATAGTTGGGCGGGTCCCAACTGGTCATGCCGTCCGGCACGGTTTCGGTCGTCCACAATTGCAGACCTGTCGAGTCGTGTTCCGCTTGCAAAGTGTCCATTCCGACGCTGAACCGAGCGATCTGATCGAACAGCAGCCACGGGTAGTCATTGATCGGGTACAGGTTCCCAGCGGGGTAGGTGCCGTCCTTGACCAACTCCACCTCAGGCTCTGTCAGGCCCGATAGATAGGGCTGCACATCATTGAGACCTGCGGCACCGAGTGCCGGGGCCAGGCCGACTGCCAAGTCGGTGAAGGTTGTGATCACATACTGGGTCTCCGGACTCTGGCGGATCTTCGCGACGACCTTTGAAGCGATGTCCCCACCGAGATCCGCAGCTGCGATATCCAAGGTGTCGAGGGAACACTTGGGGCAGTTCTCGGCAACGTATTGCTTTGCTGAGTCATCGATGGGTGCCAAAACTTGGCTGCTATCAGGCGCATTCACCAACAGTGCGCTGCCGGCGCCCCCACTATCGACAATCATCTGGTCGAGCATGGCAAGGACCGCAAGGTTCGTCGTGGTACGCAGGGTGTTGCCATAGAGACCGTTTGCCTCACCCTGCGGCTCATCGAGCCCGGCGCCGAAAAAGACAGGAACTCCCGCCTTCTTGGCCGCGTCCATGCCGGCTCCCGCTGCCTGAATCGAAGAGGCGGTCACTACGATGTAATCGACCTTCTGACTGACCGCACGGATCATCTCGTTGGGAATCGCCTGCGGGTCCGTTGCGTCGACGGGTGAGATGTTGACGTTCCAGCCCAAGGCCGCGCCCGCATCCTTCATCGGCTGATCGAATTCTCCCGATGCCGCGTTGTTGTACCGGATGACGCGGACGTTCTTGCCGGCTGGCGGCCGCGCAGTCAGCGGTGTGTCAACTTCGATCTTGGTCTCGGCAACGGGAATCACAAACGGCGCAAGACGTTCCTGCGCAGCGGTGACGGCCGCGTCATCGGTCTCGCCCGACGATCCGGACTCGGTGGTGCCGCTACTGCACGCAGCGACAAATAGCAGAAAGAACGCGGCGAGGAGAGCAATTACTCCTCGCCGTCGACCGTGAGATGAACACTCACGAATCAATGAGCCGGACATGCAAGACCTCCGTGAAAGAATGGACGTGTGAATGGGAAATAAGAGTGGAATGAAGAATGATCCAGTCCGCCAATACTGTTGCGTAGCAGGCAAATTGACTTTCGGACTGTCACGTGATTCCGGCTGGAGCCGATACCTGTAGGTGCCCCGGACCGACCAGCCAGAGAGCAGGCTATCTACTCATCGGTAGGTTCTCGCTATTTGCCGGAGCTGAGCCGTCCCAGTTCTGGAGATACTTCCGGGCCATGGGTACGGGCCGGTCCCGTTCCTCACCTTCGATGTTGAGTCGCCAGGTCTTGACGCGCGTGGTCGGGTCGTCCAGGTCAACTTGCAGCCATGGCCGCCTGAGGCCCGCTTCAGCTGAGCCCTTGATGTAATCGTCGACGAACTCCGGCGTCGCCGTCTTGAGGAGCATCTGGCGGTACACATCCAACCACTGGTCCTCCGATCCGGGCTCGTAGACTATCTGGGCAATACCCTGAATGTTCACGCGTCGCTGCGGGTCCGTGGGTTCGTCGATCGAGAGCGCGACTTTCGGATCACGCCTGACGTTTTCCAACGGCGCGCCGACCGGCCTGAGCGTGAACTTGATCTTCCGCTCGTGGTGGAAGAAGATAATCGGGATCACCCGCGGGAAGCCATCTACGTCCACGGTGGCGAACCTTGCGTACAAACCGGGTGTAGCAAGGAATTCGTCGAATTCCTGATCAGTCAACTTCGGCATCAATCTCCCTTTCATTGCCGCCGGCGAGCCTCGGTAACTCGCTCGTGATCGCGGCACCACGTATCTGAATAGATCCCTTGCACCGTCTGCTGAGCCCGAATACACGAAGCCATCGGGACATAGATAGTGCTCAGCCTGGAACGCGTGTTGCCCCGTTCAATGCGCAGACGTAGCCCTCATCGTGTTCGCTCGACAGCCGTCTGGCGAGTCGCCACACGGCATTGTTCGTCGCCGTCAAACAGCAACTCACACAGCGCTTTCGACCCGAGACGTATGACTTTCACGTCTTCGCCCGTCTTCGCTGACGATGAATATTGGTCATGAGGATTAAGCTGTGACGAAGCTTACGTCTTATTACGTGAAGTGACAAGCCCCACACGGGGGTGGTCCACCCGATGTACGGGAACTTATCTGATTCTCACCGACGAGTTGACCGGGTGCTGTTGTCGCTCAACAACTTATCAACACTGCATCCAGGTGGCCATCCAGCCATGGTCACAAGAAAAGCTCCGGGCGGCCGGGCAGCCCGTTCACGACGGGCACCGCCACACTTACTTCCCCGTGAACGCCTGATGTTGAAGACAAGTCCAAGAAAGCGCTGCAGTACGCGGAGTGGTTGCCCTTCTGAGTGGGCGACAAACCGATCACGCGTCAGACGGATCGGCCAGCCATTCCCCGTCGCCGTCGTGACGGCCGACGTCCGCGACTCAGCTCGTGGACTGCGCCAGCACAGCCACGAACTTCATTTCAGGATCTGGCCTTCGCCGTAATCCGGTCGTTTCAGTAAGGGATGATCGGCAGGACAATCCGGCTTCCGTCCGGGCCACCGAAGTGCACCTGTTGGTGGGCCGTTACGGTTTCGTCGGTATCCCATGCTCGCGCACCGGTGTTCGGGTTCACGTCGAACCGAGGGCTGTTGCTACTCGACACCTGTATACGAAGCCGATGCCCCTTCAGGAACACGTGGGACGTCGCGCCGAGTCCTACCTGAACGTTGAACGCGTCTCCTGCCTCGCAACGAACTCGTCGGATGCCGTCACAGACACTCACCGACTTGCCGTCGGGGTGGACATCGCACAGCCGAACCGTGAAGTCGGTAGAGACCGCACTGGACGACACCCGCAGATCCGCGTTCACCCATCCCGTCACCTCGACGTCGGCCGATACCGGGTCCGTCGTGAATGTCAGGACATCGTCTCGTTCCTCGATGGCATTCTGGACCACCGGCCCCTGGATCACAGCCGAGTCCAGCACAAGGTGGGCGCCGCCGTGTGTGGGCACCGGGTTCATCGGGTCGTACTCGTATGATGTCGCGTGGTGCTGATCCACTTGGTCCCACAGCAATTCACCGGAGTCGCCGGTCGCGCCGAGGTACAGAGGCGTTTCAACAGCACGGGCCAGCGGCCACTCGTCCTCGTCGCGCCAGACGTTGCGCCCCATCACGAACAACTTGACCCTTTTGCGCTGCCGAAAAGCGCCGGCTTCGCCCTTGAGTCGCTGGCGGAACCAGCCGAGCTGCACGCCGTCCATGTTGAGCTTGGCGGCTCGGCCGAAGTCCACGTCTCCCACACGGATGCTCCCCTGGCCGCCGGTCCTTGGCGGATAGTGGTTCCACGGGCCGACGATGAGGTACTGATCGCCCCTGGCCCTGTCGGTGGCGGCACCCGCACGGATTCCCTCGTAGTTTCTGAGGGTGCCGACATGAAACTGGTCGAACCAGCTGGAGACATGAAGAGACGGCACGTCCATGTCGTGGTGACGTCTTTCGAGCGAGATCGATTCCCAGTAGGGGTCGTCGGGCGACGTCTTCTCGACCCAGTCCATGAACCACGGGGTCAGAACGCTGAGCGCGCCCTCGGGCCTGCCGAACCGCTCGCTCAACGGGAGCTCCAGCACCACCTGCGGCAGCGCCGCGAGAACCTCGCCGATCTCGCCCCGCAGTCGACGGAGCTCTGCTTTGTCCAGGTCGGCGAACCTGAACGAGCCGTAAGCCGTCGTTCCCAACGAGATCGTGAGTAGAGCGCCCAGTTCGAAAGCACCACCGAAGTACGAACGTCCCTCGTAGTAGTCCGAACTCGCCTGGATCGGGCTGATGGCGCGCAGGTGCGGAGGTCGTGTGGAAGCAGCTGCCATCTGCGTAGCGCCGTGATAGGAACTGCCGTACATTCCGACGTTGCCGTCGCACCATTGCTGGACGGCACACCACTCGACGGTGTCGTAACCATCGTCACGTTCGTCGAACGGCTGGTGACGCCCGTCCGAGCTCGCCCTGCCACGAACGTCCTGGATCACCACGGCAAAACCTTCGAGTACCGCCGTCATCGGGTCGAGATCAACCAGTGTTCCGAAAGGCAGGTTCTTGTCGTAGGGCGTGCGTTTGAGCAACACCGGCCAATGACCGTCAGCCGGCCGGTACACATCCGCCCTGAGGATGACGCCATCTCGCATCGGGACCTCGACGTCTCGTTCGATCACCACTTGCGAAAACGCGTCGTCACTCTGGCTCACTGTGAGCTCTCTCCCTGTCTCATTGATCTCAACAAACACTACGCAGCAGCGTCTCGCGTCGGGGCCTAGCGCGGCGCTTTCTGAGCGAGCTCGGTTGCGCGCTCGGCCTTGAGCTGCCGGCGTAGCAACTTGCCGGTTTCGTTGTACGGGAGCTCGTCCCGACGATGGATCGCCGCGGGGACGCGTGTGGATCGAAGACCCGCCCGGACCCACTCCTGGAGTTCGCTCTCGTCAAGTGCCGCAACGTCACTCGGTACGACGAAGGCCTCGATGCGCTCGCCCCACTCCGTGTCTGGCACGCCGA
Organism: Williamsia sp. D3; assembly: GCF_000506245.1. Classification (NCBI taxonomy): domain Bacteria; kingdom Bacillati; phylum Actinomycetota; class Actinomycetes; order Mycobacteriales; family Nocardiaceae; genus Williamsia; species Williamsia sp. D3. The sequence continues at coordinate 215,024 of NZ_AYTE01000014.1, forward strand.
CCACTGCGACCTCTGCGACCGCGGGGTGGGCCAGCAACCGTTCCTCGACCTCCGCCGGTGCGATGTTCTCACCGCCCCTGACGATCACATCGTCCGCACGTCCGTGGAGAAAGAGGAATCCGCCCTCGTCGAGGTGTCCGTGGTCGCGAGTGGGGTACCAGCCGCCGGACTCGGTCGCAGTGTGCGACAGGTACTCCCCCGACACCTGGTCGCCACGGACCCAGACCTCTCCGGCCTGGCCTGGCGGAACGGAACGGCCTTGGTCATCGCGGATCTCGATCTCGACGGTGGGCAGCGCCCTGCCGACCGAGCCCAACCGCGCTCGGATCGCCGGGTCAGCACTCGCGACTGCATCGCGGTGGTCTTGTGGGCTCAAAAGCGTGATGGTCGAACTGGTTTCGGTGAGTCCGTACGCGTTGACCAGGTCGAGTCCTGGCAGCAACGTGATGGCTCGCTCGATTGTCGGTACCGGCATGCGTCCTCCCCCGTAGGACAGGTGCTTCAGGGTTGGCAGCCCCTTGCCGTCCCGCTCGGCGACATCCAGGATGCGATTGAGCATCGTGGGCACGACCATCGCTTGGCTGACCGATTCTCGCCGGGCAACTGCGACCCACTCGTCGGGATCGAACGCCGGCATCAGCACCATGCGTCGGCCGGCGTAGATAGAGGTGAGAACGGAGCTCACGGCGGCGATGTGGTATGGCGGTACGGAGACCAAGATCGCTTCCTCTGACCCAGCGTTCAGGAAGTCAACCGTCGACAACACGTAGGGAACCAGATTCCGGTTGCGCAGCACCACTGCTTTGGGAGTGCCGCTCGTCCCGCTGGTGAACAGCATCACCGCTGGGGAATCCCCGTCCGACCCGGCGTACTCAGTCGGGTCTGCGTCGTCAGGATCGCTCAGTGGGAGGACTCCCTCGAGCCCGGTGACGCGGGCTGCCGACCGCTCATCGGTGACGATGCCGACGGGCGCGATCCGCGAAAGTGCCTCGGCGAGTTGGCTATCGGTCCACCGGTAGTTCACAGGGACGTAGCTGGACCCCGCGATCGAGCAGCCGAAGAAGAGCGCGACGGCCTCAGGTGAGTTCTCGCCTACGAACGCAACCGACGACATGCCCTCCTTACGGATCATCGTGGCGTATCGGGCCGCCCTCGTCTGCAATTCCGAGTAGGTGAGGTGCTGGTCGCCGCAGGAGACGGCAACCCGGTCGCCAGCCGCCTGACTGGCCATGTTGAGCAGCATCGCAACGTCCATGGCGCGCTCAGTCCGAAGAAGGCAACTGCTTGGCAGCGACCTCGGTCAGAGGTTCGCCGTCCACGCTCAGCGTGCCGGCACCTGCCTTCACACACAACACTTCGAGACCGGACGAGGCATGCACGTAGCGCTTGCCCAGCAGCGTTCCGTTGTCCAGCCCCGCCTCCGGCGAGCCGGTCCGCCCGTCGCGCGCGGTCACCATCGGCGCACCGCCGCAGAACAGGTCGACGTCAGCGGCGCGGATCACCATCACCTCGGTATCGCAGACCGCGCTCAGGGCCCGTGTTCCACTCTTCATTATCTAGCTCCTCGAAATCTCCCACGGCATGGGGATGGTTGTCTGGATGGATCGGTGCGGCGTAAAACCGTGGCTTCAGCCTCGTTGTGCATCATCTAATCGCCGGAGCGGTCAGCTTTCGGCTCGATGCTCGCCAGTGGTGATGGACCCTGCTTCAGCGACTCGAGCACACTCTCCATCGCACGCAGCCTGGCGGTCAGCTTGTCGTGCTCCACACCAGCCGGCTGCGATTGCAGCGACTCACGCAACGTCGAGATCTCCCCAACGAGTCGTTCGCTCGCCTCGTCGATCGTCAGCAGATCTTGGTCGTCCCAATCGGACTCGCCCAATGGCTGGGCCTGCTCCCCGGTGCTCATGCGCGCGGGAAACGGAACAGGTTGCGGGCATTGGTCTCCACGATCTTTTCCACCTCATCAGAGGGGATGTCGCGGAACATGTTGCTGGCCACCGTCCGACTGTTCGGCCAGAACGAATCCGAGTGCGGGTAGTCGCACTCCCAGGTAAGCCGATCGATTCCGATACGGTGCCGGTTGTCGACTCCATACTGATCAGCGATGAAGCAACCCCAGATGTTGCGCTCGAAAATTTCTGACGGGCGCATCTCCTGGTTGATGTTCTGGTAGAAGCGATGCCGCTCCCACACCTGATCAGCACGCTCGAGCAACCACGGGATCCACCCGACGCCACCCTCGGACAGAGAGACCTTGAGCTTCGGAAAGTTGTGGAAAACGGGGGAGAACATGAGGTCGGACATCGCCGCCATCGAGTTGGTCCCCATCAGCGAACTCATCACTGCCATCGGCGCATCGTCTGCGGTCAGCGTGACCTGGCCCGACGTACCGAAATGGAGGCAGACCACGATTTCACGCTCCTGCAGCACCGCCCACAGCGGATCCCAATGATCACTGTGGAAGGACGGATGGCCGAGCTTGGCAGGGTTCTCCGGAAAGGACACCGCCCGAATGTCGTGGCGCGCAAGGCGATCGAGCTCGGCGATCGACTCCTGCACGTTCCAGTGCGGAAGAATGATCATCGAGACAAAGCGGTCAGGATACGGGGTGACCCACTCGTCAATCACATAGTCATTCCAGGCCTGCGTGCATGCCAGTGCCAGACCGCGGTCCTCGAGCGTGCCGAACAAGGTTCCTGCGAAACGCGGGAAAGAGGGAAACAAGATCGCCGCCTGCACACCATCGAGCTCCATGTCCGCGGCGCGCGCCTTCGGGTCATAACAACCCGGAATCATCTCATCAAAACGAACCGGGTCAGTGCCGATCTCTTCGCGGGGCTTACCCGCTACCGCGTTCAGTCCGAGCTGGGCATACACCTTGCCCTCAAGCGTCCACACCTGACTCCCGGCAGAAACCTTCTGCCCAAATCCATACTGGTCAGTCTCAGAACCGGTGGCTTCGATGATGCGGGGACCGGCCTCCAGATACTTCCGGGGCAAACGGTCTTGCCACACATTCGGGTGCTCGATCAGATGGTCGTCCACCGACACCAACTGCATGTGTTCTTCGAGAGGCATCGAGAAACTCCTCAGCTCTGGATTGTCCTGACGGGAAAGGTTGGCGCACAGCTTGAACCAGACGCGCCCGATGCTCGGTATTCCTCATGATGAATATGATCTTTCGCCAGCCTACAGCCCGCTTCGTCAGGCCGTCAAGAGGCTGGCCCATGTTCGCCACGAGAGTCGTGGAGGCCAGGAGGGAGTAGCAGGGCCAACTTGCGACCAGGTGGTCGAGGTGATCGGTTGGTCGCGTCGCCCTCTCGATCCGAAACAACGTCCAGACGCCCCAGTTTTCCAGTGCCGAGATCGTCGATCCACTGAAAGCTTCTATGCACAAGTTGCTTTGAACTTCCGCAATGCGTTGTGCATGTCGACCGGAACAGTGATCGAATCGAGCTGTCTTGCCCACGTCGCCCGGGGCTGGGAGCAGCGCGTCGATGCATCCCGCAACACCCCGTCTTTGTCGCCCGGACTCGGGTCCTCGATCAGCGGGCTTGCTGATCGCGCTTCATCGAGATGGGGTGATAAGAGTAGTCGTTGGGTGCGCTATCGCCGGCGGTGAACTCCTGAACTCCCGGATAGCGGTCGACGTCGTGAAGGCTGGCACTCCAGTCGACCACCACGTCTCGGTGCGCGATCTTCCAGATGCCGTCTCGCTTTTCGAGGATGTCGACGTATCGGCCACCCAGCGTCCGAAGATCGTCTGTGGGGGTGTCTCGGGAAGAGCTCTCGCACACCAAGAAATAGGTTTCGCATTTGGCCGCGTCTCCCTCGATCTCGATGAAGGACTGACCGAGGAGGTGCTGCAGTCCGGCCAACTGCCCCCCGAGACCCAGGGCCCACGTGACGAACTCTTGGGCATTTCCTCGGTAGAGCCCGTGATTGTCATAGCCATCGGGCCAGTAGGCGCCGCGCTCGAGTTCTTCATCGAGGCGGTCTGCGCCGCGGACGTAGCGAATGACAACTTGACGGACCGCATCGCGCTCGAGAAGGTCCTTGATTCGTGTGTACTCTTCCGGCGTCAGGGTGATTCCATCTGATTCTCGCTCGGCCATGGCTGTGGGTCCTCTCGTGGGAACGCGTTCGGTTGACGTCCATTTGATGCACGCCGCGGCGGCGCGATCAGCGCAATTGGTGGGGTCTCTGCCAGCCATCCAGGCCAGCGACGGCGGTCAAGGATGCGAGCCCCTGAGAAAGTCTGAAGACGTGCCGTGCGATACATCATCGGGGTCGCCCATGTGGCTGTCAACTAACATCATGAGGATAAATTCGGCGACTTCCTGAGGATTTCGCCACAACCCGGCACCTCAATATTCATCATGAGGAACCTTGACTCTGTGGTAGTTGTGTTGTTAGCGTCACACCAGGGAGCTGGCCCCGGGGCAGAGTCAAATCGGCACCCCACAGTGCACCCATCGCGACGTCCGTGCGACGACGCGACGGGATGGGTGTCTGTACCGGGTGCCGGCCCACTGGAGGATCGCGAGACCGGTCCCTCAACCTCATTCGAGTGGAAAGATTGATGATGACTTCTGACCGAACGTCCTTGCTGCCCAGCACCCTCCTCATCGGCGATCAGCGAATCGGCACGGCGAGCGGTGGCGTGCTCGAGCACATCCACCCCGCCTCGGGCAAGGTCCAGGCCTCCCTTCCGCTCGCCGGTGCCGCGGAGATCGATCAGGCCGTGGCGGCGGCTCAGGCGGCGTTGCCGATCTGGCGGAGCTGGGATCCGAGCGAGCGTCGGCGTGCGCTCATCCGGCTCGCAGATCTGTTCCGTAAACACGCAGAAGAGATCTCGACGATCCACAGCCTCGAGACCGGGATGCCGTTCACGCAGGCAGACTGGCCCACCAAATGGGGTATCGACTGGCTGGAAGACGCCGCCGGGTGGGCCGACAAGCTCTACGGCGACACCGTCCCGATCAGCTCTCAGGGCCTCTTCAACTACACGTCGATCGAGCCGTTCGGTGTCGTCGCCACCATCCTCACCTGGAACGGTTCCGTCGGCGCCTTCGGCATGGCGGCCGGCCCGGCGCTCGCCGCCGGCTGCACCGTCGTCGTGAAGCCGTCCGAGTTGTCCCCGTTCGGCCCGATCCGCGCCGCCGAACTGGCGCTGGAAGCCGGCTTCCCCCCCGGCGTGGTCAACGTCGTGGCCGGCGGCCCAGAAGCCGGTGAGGCACTGGTATCACATCCCGGCATCAGCAAGATCGCTTTCACCGGCGGCGGCCCGACCGCAAAGCGGATCGCGGTGTCCGCGGCCCAGAACCTCACGCCGAGCATCTTTGAGCTCGGCGGCAAGTCCGCCAGCATCACCTTTGGCGACGCGGATCTGTCAGCCGCCGTTGCGCACGCCACGTTCGTGAGCGTCCACGCGGGCCAGCAGTGCACGTTGGGCTCTCGTATGTTCGTTCACACAAGTGTGTTCGAGGAATTCAACGATCGGCTGGCGTCCGCGTTGGAGGCGATGAAGGTCGGTCTTCCGTTCGACGAGGGATCGCAGATGGGTCCTCTCATCAATCAGGCAGCCATGGACCGAGTGCACGGCTTGGTCGACAGGGCCCGTGCCTACGGTGAGGTTCGCGCCGGCGGTACCCGCCTGGGCGGCCAACTGAGCGACGGGTACTTCTTCCCACCGACGCTCGTCTCCGGAGTCACGAACGATTCCGAGCTTGCCCGCACCGAAGTATTCGGTCCGGTGCTGGCCACCATCCCGTTCGAGGACGAGGACGAGGCGATCGCGATGGCCAACGACAGCGAGTTCGGTTTGTCCGGCTACATCTTCAGCAGTGACATCTCGCGGGTGCACCGCGTGGTGCCCAAGCTGGACACCGGCAACGTCGGCGTCAACGGAGCATTCGTGACGGCCGGACCGACCCTGCCCTTCGGTGGCCGCAAACAGAGCGGCTACGGCAAGCAGGGTGGCCTGGCCGGGGTCATGGAGTTCATCAACACGAAGACCGTGACGGTCAAGCTGGGCGACCCGAGCTGACCGGACCCGATGGAGGGACGAGGTCTTGTCCTCGCCCTCCATCGTCGGGCATTCGCGATCCTGCCCGAGATGCTCGCGTCGCCGGACGCACTGCGTCCGTGTCAATCGGCCAACAAACCAACGAGCCAACAAGCCAGCCCCCCGCGGACAGCTCTTGGCGTTCTACCGCTCGACCATGCCAGGAGGCGACATGCAGCGAACCATCTTCAATGAGGACCACGAAGCGTTCCGAGAGACGGTGCGCGCGTTCATTGATCGGCACGTTCGGCCGCGCTCGGCGGAAATGCAAGGCGCGCATGCAATCCCGCGTGACATCTGGCTGGCCGCCGGTGACCTCGGCCTACTCGGCCTCCAGGTGCCAGAGGAGCACGGGGGCTCCGGGTCGAGTGACTATCGGTACACGGCGATCGTCGCCGAGGAACTTGCCCGCGAGGCGGCAGCTCTGGCCTCGTGCTTCACCATCCACCTTGATGTGAATGCGCCATATCTCACGGAGCTGACCACACCTGAGCAACGGGAGCGCTGGCTGCCGGGCTTCTGTTCGGGCGAGATCGTCACGTCCATCGCCATGACCGAGCCCGGCGGCGGATCGGACCTCGCCGCGCTCAAGACCACGGCAATCGCCGACGGCAGCGGTTGGGTCCTGAACGGTTCGAAGATCTTCATCACCAATGGCTTCTCGAGCGACCTGGTCATCGTCGCTGCGCGCACCACCCCAGGACGCGGTGCCCGTGGCATCAGCCTCTTCGGGGTCGAGACCGGCACAGCCGGCTTCAGCCGTGGCCAAAAACTCGACAAGGTCGGCCAAGACGAGTCCGACACTGCTGAGCTGTTCTTCCAAGACGTTCATCTCGACAAGGGTTCCCTCATCGGCAACCTTGACGAGGGGTTCATCCACATGATGCAGCGACTTCCGCAGGAACGCCTCAGCTGCGCCATTGCCAACATCGCACATGCCGACCAAATCCTCCGCGAGACACTGGATTACGCGCGGCAACGGAAGGCTTTCGGACAGGTGATCGGATCCTTCCAGCACAACAAGTTCCTTCTTGCCGAACTCGTCACGAAGGTAGAGGCAACGCAGATCTATGTCGACCACGCGATCGCACGCCACGTGGATGGCGAGCTGACGGCAACGGAGGCCGCAAAGATCAAGTGGTGGTCGGCTGAGGTCCAGAACGAGGTCCTCGACGATTGCGTCCAACTGTGGGGCGGCTACGGCTACATGAACGAGTACCGCGTGGCGCGAGCATGGCGCGACGCGCGCGTGACCAAGATCTGGGCCGGGTCCAACGAGATCATGAAGGAGCTCATCGGTCGCGAACTCGGGCTCTGATCGGCCAAACCCATTGCCGTGTAAGCAAGTTGGAGTCGACCTCCGAAGTCGGCGATTCGCTTACTGGCGCGATCCGGGACGATTGATGCGTTAGCTCACAACTGCCCAACACGTGTGTTGCATCTCATACGTGCTATGGGTACGCTTAATCCTCATGAGGATTAGCGGTTCGGTTCCGTCGGCCGCTCTCCCCAGTCGGTCGCGGTCGATTCGTCGTGAGGGCAACTGCGACCCAACTTCCAAGTCATCTACCTCCTGGGAGCGCCATGAGTAGCAATGCAAAGCCGGTCGAGAAGATCGACCGAGTCGTCATCCGGTTCGCGGGGGACTCCGGTGACGGTATGCAGCTGACCGGCGACCGTTTCACGCAGGAGACGGCAGCTTTCGGCAATGACCTGTCGACGATGCCAAACTTTCCTGCGGAGATCCGGGCGCCGGCAGGGACCATCCCCGGGGTCTCGTCGTTCCAGTTGCACTTCGCCAACCGCGACATCCTCACCCCTGGTGACCACCCGCATGTGCTGGTGGCAATGAACCCGGCCGCACTCAAAGCGAACATCGCCGACCTGCGTCCTGGGGCAACGGTGATCGTCGACACTCACGACTTCACCAAACGCAACCTCGCCAAGGCTGGGTATGCGGCCGACCCACTCGACGACGGTTCGCTGGCGAGCTTCAACCTGCATGCGATCGACCTGACCGGACTCACCGTGGCTTCGGTCAAAGACTTTGGGCTCTCCCGTAAGGATGCCGCCCGTTCGAAGAACATGTTCGCACTCGGATTGCTGTCATGGATGTATGGCCGTCCCGTGGAAGGGACGCTTGCTTACATCGCCTCGAAATTCGCCAAGGCACCGGCAATCCGGGACGCGAACATCGCGGCGTTCAAGGCCGGGTGGAACTTCGGCGAGACGACCGAGGCCTTCGCGGTTTCCTATGAGATCGAGCCGGCTGAGGTTGCAGCGGGTCGCTACCGCAACATCACCGGCAACACCGCGCTGTCCTACGGGTTGATCGCCGCAGGACATCTTTCCGGTCTGCCGGTGTTTCTCGGGGCCTACCCAATCACCCCGGCCTCTGACATCCTGCACGAACTCAGTAAGCACAAGCGGTTCGGAGTCACAACCTTCCAGGCCGAGGACGAAATCGCCGGGATCGGTGCGGCCTTGGGTGCTTCCTTCGGCGGGCACCTCGGCGTCACAAGCACCTCGGGACCGGGCGTCGCCCTGAAGGCTGAGGCCATGGGTCTCGCCGTGATGCTGGAGTTGCCTCTGGTGGTGGTCGACGTCCAGCGCGGAGGACCCTCCACAGGATTGCCGACCAAGACCGAGCAGGCCGACCTCTTGCTGGCGATGTTCGGCCGGAACGGCGAGGCCCCGCTGCCTGTCATCGCCCCCCAGTCGCCGACGGATTGCTTCGACGCAGCGGTCGACGCAGCCCGGATAGCCATCACCTACCGCACGCCGGTGATGTTGCTCTCGGACGGCTACCTCGCCAACGGCTCCGAGCCCTGGCGGCTGCCCGACGTCGATGGCCTGCCCCGGATCGACCCCGGCTTCGCGACGGGGGCCAACGACGAGTCCACCGACGGCGCAACGTTTCTGCCCTACAAGCGGGACCCACAGACCCTTGCGCGACCGTGGGCGCCACCGGGAGTCGCTGGACTCGAACACCGCATCGGTGGCATCGAAAAGGCCGACCTGACCGGCGAGATCTCCTATGACCCGGCCAATCACGACTTCATGGTCCGCACCCGGCAAGCCAAAGTCGACGCCGTTGCCGATTCGATTCCCGATCTCATCGTCGACGACCCCTCCGGTAAAGCGCAGATGCTGGTGGTCGGCTGGGGCTCCACCTATGGACCGATCGCCGCCGGCGTACGGCGAGTACGCGCCCACGGGCTCGACATCGCACAGGTCCATGTGCGCCATCTCAACCCCTTCCCAAACAATCTCGGCACGATTCTCGCCTCCTACGACAAGGTCCTCGTCCCCGAGATGAACCTCGGGCAACTGAGCCTGTTACTCAGAGCTAAGTACCTCGTGAACGCCGAGGGGTACAACACTGTCTCCGGCATGCCGTTCGGGGCAGAAGAGCTCGAGCGCGTCTTCCTCGACGCGCTGCACGAGCTCACCCCCGATGACGTCCCGGCCGAGATACCGACAACCCTGCAGGAGTCCCTTTCATGACCACCTTCGATCTGACGTCGCCCACCCGCCGGGGCACTGATCTGGTGCCGGGAACCGAAGCGCCGCAGAGCCGCAAGGACTTCGCTTCCGACCAAGAAGTGCGCTGGTGTCCCGGTTGCGGTGACTACGCCGTGCTCGCGGCGGTCCAAGGGTTCCTGCCCGAGCTGGGCCTGCGCCGAGAGAACATCGTTTTCGTGTCCGGGATCGGCTGCTCCAGCCGGTTCCCCTACTACCTCGACACCTACGGCTTGCATTCCATTCACGGACGCGCGCCTGCGATCGCCACCGGGCTGGCCACAGCCCGCGAAGACCTGTCGGTATGGGTCGTCACCGGGGACGGAGACGCGCTGTCCATCGGCGGCAATCATCTAATCCACGCTCTGCGTCGCAATGTCAACATGACGATCCTGCTTTTCAACAACCGGATCTACGGTCTCACGAAGGGGCAGTACTCCCCCACCTCTGAGGTCGGCAAAATCACCAAGTCCACCCCTGTCGGATCTGTGGACCACCCGTTCAACCCTGTTTCCCTTGCACTCGGCGCTGAGGCAACATTCGTGGCCCGCACCGTCGATTCTGACCGAAAGCATCTGACCGAGGTGCTGCGCGCCGCGGCGGCTCACCGCGGCACCTCGCTCGTCGAGATCTACCAGAACTGCCCAATTTTCAATGATGACGTGTTCGCTTCGATGAAGGACCCGGAGACGGCCCCGAACGTGATCATCCCGCTCGCACATGGCCAACCAATCCGCTTCGGCAAACCCGACGCCAACGGCGACAGCCCCCAGGGCCTCTTCAAGGACCCGGTCACCGGCACTGTGGAGGTGCGCCCCGTGACCGTCGCAAACGAGTCCGACGTGCTCGTCCACGACATATTCGCCGACGACCCGTCGGTCGCGTTCGCGATCTCGCGATTGACATCCTTCGGGGAGATGACCCGCGCCCCCATCGGCATCTTTCGTCAGGTCAATCGCCCGACCTACGACGATCAGACGCGGGACCAGGTCGCGCACGAGACCGAACACGGGATCGGCGACCTCCAGGAACTGCTCGACGGAAACGATCACTGGACCGTGGGCTGACGCCGAATCGGCCCAGCACCGGCAAATATCTCGAAGGAACACGAGTGACTTACATCATCACCCTGCCCTGCGTCGACCTCAAAGACCGTGCCTGCGTGGAAGAGTGCCCTGTCGACTGCATCTACGAGGGTGAGCGCATGCTGTACATCCACCCGGACGAGTGCGTCGACTGCGGCGCCTGTGAGCCCGTGTGCCCCGTCGAAGCGATCTTCTACGAGGACGACGCGCCCGAGGAGTGGCAGCCATACCAGAAGGCCAACGCAGAGTTCTTCGACGACCTCGGCTCGCCCGGCGGTGCCGGCAAACTCGGCGCAGTCGCCAAGGATCATCCCCTCGTCGCTGCCCTCCCACCTCAGGCCGAATAGCTCTCGCGCTTGCGCGCCGTCCGAAGTCCAGCTGGAGCACGCATTCCATCGAACAGGTCGCGGCAGCCTCGTCGTCGTATAACTGCGCCACACCACGCGCCAGATAGACGCGCCGATGTGACCCCACCGCCCACATCTTCCCGGACTCGCTAGCTGTTTCTGCAGCGATGATCGACCATGCCGCGCGGATCATGTCAGTCAGTCAGCAGCACGTTCATGGCACCCGTTGAACAACACAACATCTGGATGCTTTGTGGAGGAAGCCAGAAGCCGAAGACGTATGCCGATCGGCCTCTGGGCTGCAGATGACGAGGGCCGCGGCCTTGGGAATGCCGACTCATCCCGGTGACTGACGGCATCAACCGAAATGCCAATGGCATCAGCGGGGATGGCGTGCCGCAGTCTCCATCCCCGCTGGTGGTGACCTTCAGGTCGCCTTGGTCAACTGCGCCAGCTAGGAGACCTGCCACAGCGTTTTGTACTGCTCTTGGTAGTTGGGCGGGTCCCAACTGGTCATGCCGTCCGGCACGGTTTCGGTCGTCCACAATTGCAGACCTGTCGAGTCGTGTTCCGCTTGCAAAGTGTCCATTCCGACGCTGAACCGTGCGATCTGGTCGAACAGCAGCCACGGGTAGTCGTTGACCGGGTACAGGTCCCCTGCCGGATAGGTCCCATTCCTGACCAGTTCCACCTCGCCTCGTTCAGGCCGGTGAGGTAAGCATCAACGTCGGTGAGACCGGCACCTTTGAGGGCCGGAGCCAAGCCGGTCGCCAGACTGGAGAACGTGGTGATCACGTACTTGACGTCCGGATTCTGTCGGACTTTCGCAGCGATCGTGGAGGCCACGTCCCCGCCGAGATCCGCGGCCGGAATTCCCAGGAGCTCAAGAGTGCATTCACTGCAATTGTCGGCGACGTACTGCTTCGCTCGGTCGTCGATGGGTGCCAAGTTCGGGAAATCAGGCGCGCTCACGAGCAGTGCACTGCCGGTACCCCCGCTCTCGACGATCATCTTGTCCAGCAGGCCAAGGACTGCGAGCTCCGTCGCGGTCCGCAGGGTGTTGCCGTAAAGACCGTTCGCCTCACCCTGCGGCTCATCGAGCCCGGCGCCGAAAAAGACAGGAACTCCGGCCTTTTTTGGCCGCGTCCATGCCGGCTCCCGTTGCCTGGACGGAGGATGAGGTCACCACGATGTAATCGACCTTCTGACTGACCGCGCGGATCATCGCGTTGGGAATCGACTGCGGGTCGGTCGCGTCGATCGCCGAGACGTTGACATCCCAACCCAACGCCGCGCCCGCATCCTTCATCGGCTGGTCGTAGACAGCCGCCGCGGAGTTGTTGTAGCGGATGACCTCAACCCTCTTGCCGGTCGGCGGCCGCTCGGTCAGCGGCGTGTCCACCTGAATCTTGGTCTCGCCCAACGGTATCAGGAGCGGGGCGAGGCGCTCCTGCGCGGCCGCAACGGCCGCGTCGTCAGTCTTCCCCGATGAGCCGCCTTCGGTACCGGCACTGCTGCACGCGGCAACCAGGAACAGCAAGCATGCCGCGGCGAGCGCGATTACTCGCCTCTGGCCGCGAGGTAAACGCCTGCGAATTGTTGAGAACACACGACCTCCGAAAAAAGGGGGATGACACGAGATGGCAATGGGTACAAGCACTATGAGAAGGCGGCGAGCGTGATTGCGGCCTGTTTGCAGCGATGTGAGTTGCGCCAGAATGGAGTTTGTCAGCCAGTTTGAGCACAGTCAATAGTTCCTCATGAGAAATAGGGGAATCTGGACGGTTCGGGCTGCTCGGGCTATTAGAAGGCGGGGTACTTCGACTTCGACACCTGCGGACGACACTTACTGATGAGATCGAGGTCCGTTAAATCATCGACGTCAAAGGAGAGGCCCCCGTGTCGTCCGGTGGACGACGCAGGGGCCTCAAGGTGGCACGCAGCAACTAGGTGATCAGCCACAACTTCTTGTACTGCTCTTGGTAGTTGGGCGGGTCCCAACTGGTCATGCCGTCCGGTACGGTCTCGGTCGTCCAGAGTTGCAGACCCGTCGAATCGTGCTGCGCCTGCAAAGTGTCCGCTCCGACGCTGAACCGTGCGATCTGGTCGAACAGCAGCCACGGGTAGTCGTTGACCGGGTACAGGTCCCCTGCCGGATAGGTCCCATTCCTGACCAGTTCCACCTCGGCCTCGCTAAGGCCAGACAAATACGGCTTTACGTCGGTGAGACCGGCACTTTTGAGGGCGGGCGCCAGTCCGGTCGCCACGCTGGAGAACGTGGTGATCACGTACTTGATGTCCGGATTCTGGCGGACTTTCGCAGCGATCGTGGAGGCCACGTCCCCGCCGAGATCCGCGGCCGGAATTCCCAGGAACTCAAGGGAACATTCACTGCAGTTGTCGGCGACGTACTGCTGTGCTGAATCGTTGATCGGAGCCAGGTTGGGGAAATCGGGCGCGTTCACGAGCAGTGCGCTGCCAGTGCCCCCACTGTCGACGATCATCTTGTCCAGCATCGCGAGGACCGCGAGGTTCGTCGTGGTCCGCAGGGTGTTGCCGTAAAGGCCGTTCGCCTCACCCTGCGGCTCATCGAGCCCGGCGCCGAAAAAGACAGGAACTCCGGCCTTTTTTGGCCGCGTCCATGCCGGCTCCCGTTGCCTGGATGGAGGAAGCGGTCACCACGATGTAGTCGACCTTCTGGCTGACCGCGCGGATCATCGCGTTGGGAATCGACTGCGGGTCGGTTGCGTCGATCGCCGAGATGTTGACATTCCAACCCAGGGCAGAGCCTGCATCCTTCATCGGCTGGTCGTAGACAGCCGAGGCCGAGTTGTTGTAGCGGATGACCTCAACCCTTTTGCCGGTCGGCGGCCGCTCGGTCAGCGGCGTGTCCACCTGAATCTTGGTCTCGTTCACTGGGATCACCAGCGGAGCAAGGCGCTCCTGCGCGGCCGCAACGGCCGCGTCGTCAGTCTCGCCTGATGAGCCGCCTTCGGTACCGGCACTGCTGCACGCGGCAACCAGGAATAGCAACAGTGCGACGAATACGGCGACTACCCGCGTTTGACCGCGAGGTGAACACCTGCGGATTGTTGAGAACACTCTGCCTCCGAACAAGATTGGATGTACTGGGGTGGGAATAGGAGCACCGGACGATCTGCATTTCGTGCGGCGGGGTGCTGCTGAGAACAGCTGGGCACGCGGCGCTTTCTACAACGCGGGCCGGGATGGCCCGAGCGGCCGAGGTACCTCTCGTAGTTGCTAAGACGCCACGTGGGCGCCTTGCGGGACCGACGGCTCCGGATCGTTGGACTCGGTGTCGGTGGGTTCGACCGCCGTCGCCTTGCGAACCGCCTGCCTGCGAGTGAACATCACGGCAGCGATGAGAGCGAGGCCGTTGAACATCGGCGTGATCCAGAATCCGGACTCCGACAGCCACAACTGCAGACCCTGAACGCCCAGAGCCAGGGTGAAGATCGCCAGTAGGGTGCCCCAGACGTTCGGTCGCTGGTTGAACTGCGTAGCGCCGAGGAAGACCGCGGCGAACGCAGGAAAGAGGAACGGCATACCGATCGAGTTCGAGAAGGTCCCCACCTGGGCTATGAACACCACTCCGGCGAGTCCCGCGATAGCTCCCGATGCGATGAACGAGCCGACCACGACACGCTCTGAGCGAACACCAGAAAGGCGCGCGGCCTCTCGATTGAATCCCGACGCGAAGACATGCCGACCGGCCTTGGTGTACTGCAGGATGTACCAGACCAGCAGAGCCACGGCCAAGGTCACGAACAGACCGTTGGGGACCCCCAAGCTCAGTCCCTGCCCCCAGTCCATGAAGCCCTTGGAGAGGGAAGCCACCACCATCTCGTTGTTGGACAGTTTGAGCGCGATCGCCACCAGGACCTGACTGGTCGCCAACGTCGCGATGAACGAGTTGAGACCGAGCTTGCCGACCAAGATCCCGTTGACCAGGCCCACGAGCGCACAGGCCGCGATGGCAATCAGAATCATCCCCACCAATCCGAGACCGGGGTACTCGTTGCTCATCCACGCCATGAGGGCTACCGACAACGCAAGATTGGCGCCCACACTGATGTCGAACTCGCCCGCGATGAAGGGCACAAGCACGGCCAGCGCCAAGATGCCGACGACCGCTTGACTGCGGGCGACGCCCTGGAACGTGACGTCCGTCAGGAACAGTCCAGGAATCGTGATGCCGAATATCGCGATGACCAGGACGAGCAGGTAGATCACACTGATCCGCTTGGGGCTGAGCAGGCTCAGCACAGCCGACTTATCACGCATGGGTAATGCCCTTCTGGAACGCCGCTTCGGCGGTTTCGTTGATTGGTCGTACGTCAGCTGCGAGCAGCTGTTCTTCTTCGATTCGCTCGACGTTCAGGTCCTGGCCGGTCAGCTCAGCACCGGGAAGCCCGCGGCGGAAAACCAAGACACGCGTGGCCACCTGCACCAGTTCCTCGACGTCGGTGGAGCAGATGATGACACCCGCACCCGCAGACGCAGCGTCGACGATCAACCGGTGGATCGTGTCCTTCGCGCCGACGTCCACGCCCTGGGTGGGCTCGTCCAGCACCAGCACTTTCGGTTCGGTCCGCAGCAGCCGACCCAGGACGACTTTCTGCTGGTTTCCGCCGGAGAACTGGTCGATGACGCGGTCCTGCATCGGAGGTCGCACGTCAAGCGTCTCCATCCACTTCTCCGCATCTCTACGCTCGAGACGCGGACTGAGACGACCCCGCCGTGAGATTGACTTGAGATTGGCAATGGTGAGGTTTTCCCGCAGGTCGCCGTGCTGAGGAGAGCATCACGGCGGCGTTCGGCAGGCGCAAACGCCAGGCCGTGTGCCAGAGAGTCGGCTGGATCCGCCTGTCGAACGGGTTGCCCGTCGACCGTGACCGTGCCCCAGCGGAACGTCTGCCCGGCAATCGCGCCGGCAATGTTTTCGCGTCCCGACCCCGTCAGGCCCGCGATTCCCAGCACCTCACCCGGAAAGACATCGAGACTCACCCCGCGGAGCCCGTCTCCACTTACGTCACGGACAGCGAGTCTTGGAACCCGGTCAGAGTCGGCCTCCGCCGCGGCGGCCTCGTACTGAGCGCGTGGTGTCAGTACGCGGCCCAACATCAACTCGACAAGACGATCGTGAGACAGATCGTCGATCGAGGTCGTCGTGATGCGTCGACCGTCCCGCAGGACCGTCACGGTGTCGGCCAACCCGAGTACCTCGTCGAGATGGTGACTGATGAATAGGACCGAGCCGCCCGCTTGGGTAAGCCGCCGCAGCGCGGTGAAGAGCAACTGAGCATCGGGCCCGGGCAGAGACGCAGTGGGCTCATCGAGGACGAGCAAAGCAGGTGGCGTCTCCCCACGAAGTGCCCGCACGATGGCGACTGCAGTGCGCTCGGCCGCCGACAACTCCCCGACGAGCGCACGCGGGTCGATGTCGTAGCCGAAATCGTTGATGGCCAGGGCAGTCCGGGACCGTTCGTCCTTCTTCGTGATCGGACTCACCCAGCCGCGGTCGGACTCGATGAAGAAGTTCTCGGCAACACTCAGATCGTCGATGAGACCCAGATCCTGGTGGACGAAGCGCAGACCCGCATCTTTCGCAGCCGTCACCGACCCCAGTTCGAACGAGCCTCCCGCAACTGTGGCAACACTGCCGGCATCAGGGCTGTGGTAGCCGGCGAGGAGTTTCACCAGCGTCGACTTCCCGCAACCATTCTGACCGACGACGGCATGGATCTCGCCGCTACGGATGTCCAGGTCTATCGAGTCGAGAGCGAGTTGCGCTCCGAACGACTTGGTCACGCTTCGTAGCGACAGAACCGTCTCGCTACTCGACGGCGCGGTGACAGTCATAGGAGTTCTCTGTTCTCTCTCTCAAACTGGATGGATTCCGGGGGCACGGACCCCTGTGCCGCACAGACGTTTTGCGGCCGGTGTGAGTGCGCTCACAGTGAAGTGTGTCAGTGGATTCACTCACAGTCAAGAGTTCCTCATGACGAATTTGGAGTGCCAGATCTTCTGGATTTGCAATCCGAACGACGGGATCGCGGCGCGATCGATCAGCGCGGCCACCACGCGATGCATCGGGGACCGCCTCGACTATTACGTTGTCAGCCAACGGGATCGTCTACGAGCTGCTCGCAAGTTGAATCATGTGCGAACGTCACCGCCAAACCAGTCAGCCATCCGGACGCACCCAATTGTTGTTCGCCGGCCTCAGGTGGACCGATGGTGCCGACAGGTCGGTCTTCTGCACGAGCGCGCAGAGCTGCAAGTTCGCGTACGACCCGAGATCCCGTGACTCAGCCCGTGAACGCTGGATAAGACATTGTGCGACAACACTTGTAGCAGTATCCGGGATCTGTACCGATCTGATCCAAGCGACATATTTCGTGGGCGGTCGGGGTTCAGTAGGAGCCTTTCGAGAAGGCCATATCAAAGCGGCACGAGGGTGACGAAATAGTCTCCCCGTAGCAACAAATTCGCAAAAGACACAACAGAACTAAGCCGCAATGACCGACGACCCCGACCCAGAGTCCACGGACTCATCGACGCCGCCGGTGCGCGCCCCATCAAGACGTGAGCGACCCCGCAGGCGCCTCAGTGGCCGATACTTGTACTGTCGCCGACAACCGGCCGGGGTCGTGAGGTCAGGCCGACGGCGCCGTCCTCAGCTCTTGATGTCGGTCAGGGCGTGACCGGAGGGTTGTCGATATACGCGAGACCCTCGATCGCGAGACCGTGCCCGATATCAGCGCGTACCCGGCGCCGCAGCTCGAAAGTGAGAGCACGGCGAGTGGCGCGAAGCGTGACATCACCGATCTCGGCGAACTGGTTCGCGAACTCGAGAGCTCGTGGCAGCAGGTTCTCGAGCGGCAGCACCTCGCTGACCAAACCGAGTGACAATGCCTCCTGGGCCGAGATCCTCTGGCCGGTCAGCAAGAAGTACCGGGACCGGTTGAGCCCCATCAACATCTCCCAGACGATGTTGTTGCCATCGCCGGGGACACGGCCCGCCGCGAAGTGGGTGCTGTCCTGGATGACCGTGTCCTCAGAGCACAGCATCACGTCTCCGACGAAGGGCCAGCAGGGGTGAATCGTGAGCGGACCGTTGATGGCGGTGATCACAGGAACGTCGATATCCATGATGCCCGTGAGAATTCGCTCTGCGCTCCACTGGACGTGGTCCCACCCGCGTGGCGTCGTCTTGTCGCCAGAAAGGCCCGCGGAGTCGAGGATGTCACTGAAGGACGAGCCCGTGCCCGTGAGAACCACGACTCTGTTATCCCGGTCGGCCGCGATGTCATAGAAGACTTGCGAGAGCTCGTTGTGTGCCGGGCGAGTCATCACGAACGGGCCGCCGTCAGTGTGAAGGCGAACGAGCAGAACGCCGTTCGGC
This sequence comes from Williamsia sp. D3, assembly GCF_000506245.1. Taxonomy (NCBI): domain Bacteria; kingdom Bacillati; phylum Actinomycetota; class Actinomycetes; order Mycobacteriales; family Nocardiaceae; genus Williamsia; species Williamsia sp. D3. The sequence goes on from NZ_AYTE01000014.1 coordinate 233,477, forward strand.
GACCTCTCCAGGGAGATGGACTCATAGCGGCTCTGGTAGTCGTCGAGGGTCAGCACGGTGTCTCCACTGTAGGTAGGTTGATTAAAGGTGGCCAGAACGGCGTCGCCGATCTGGCGGCGGGGCTTGGTCGACAGCTGATTGTCGCAGTTGATCATCCGTTAAGTCAAGGATTCATCATGATGAATCCTTGACTACCATCACGCCGGGGTTCTCGGCGTCGAAGGCAGCCGGTGGTCGTCGCACCCGTTGGTTGAAATCCCTTGTCTTAATCGTCATGAGGAATTAGGGTACGTTTTGTCAGTTGCTGCGCTCGTCGCTCTGCGCTGAGACACAGCCACGAACTCCTGAGGACTGCCATGACATCCACTTCCGACGTCCCGCCGAACGAAACCATTTCGCGTCAACCGGTGCCCCGCAAGGGCCCGTTGGCGGGCATTCGCGTTGCCGACTTCTGCTGGATGGGCGTTGGCTCGGTGGCGACCCGCCTTCTCGCAGACTTCGGCGCGGAGGTCATCAAGATCGAGAATCGTCGTCGCATCGACCGCCCGAGGATGCTGCCGATCTACAAGGGCGAGGTACGCAACTACGGCGAAGAGGTTGCCGGTGCCGACCCGAACCGCGGCGGCCTGCACAATAACTACAGTCGCAACAAGCTCGGGATCACCGTGGACATGAAGACGCCCCGCGGCCGGGAATTGGTGGACCAGCTGATCACCGCCAGTAGCGTGGTGACCGAGAACTTCGCACCCGGGGTCATGGAGCGTTGGGGGCTCACGTACGAGCGCCTCGAGGAGCTTTCGCCGGGGGTGGTCTATGGCCGCGGGAGCGGGTTCGGCCATACGGGTCCACACGCCGAGTGGAAGTCCTACGGGCCGGTCGTCCAGGCCATGAGTGGCCTGTCTTTCATCAGCGGGCTCCCGGGCCGCGAGCCCTCGGGTTGGGGCCTGTCGTACATGGACAACCAAGCTGCCTACTACAACTCTGCGGCGCTGCTCATGGCGATCCTCAGGCGAAACGCGACGGGTAAGGGCGCCGAGGTGGACGTCTCGGCGGTAGAGGTCGGAATCTCGATGATCGGCCCCGACATGCTCGACGTCTCGGTCAACAACTCGGTCACCCGCCGCCCGGACTTTCCCCGCGGCAACCGTCTGTCCGACCCCAAAGCGGCGCCGCACGGCGTTTATCCGTCCCAAGGCAAGGACCGATGGGTCGCACTCGCGGTCTTCGGCGACGACGACTGGGGTCGTTTCCTCGGAGCCCTCGGCGACCCCGACTGGGCCACGGATCCGCGATTCGCGACACAACAATTGCGACACCAGCACCAAGACGAGCTCGACGAACACGTCAGTGCCTGGACACGCAGTCGGACGCCGCGGGAGGCCATGGAGCTCCTCCAACAGGCCGGTGTCGCAGCCGGCGCCGTGCAGAACGCCGAAGACATCAACGAGCACGATCCGCAGTTGGCGCATCGAGGAACTTTCTTCGAGCTGGACCATCCCGTGATCGGGGAAGCTCGCTTTGAAGGCACACCCATCACGTTCTCTCGCACGGTCCAGCACACGTGGCGGTCGGCCCCGTTGTTGGGAGAGGACAACCATTACGTCTTCGGCGAAGTTCTTGGTCTATCCGCCGACGAAATCATCGATCTCGAGGAAGAGGGCGTGATCTGACATGTGGAACGGACCCACCGAAGAACTCACCTACAGCGGTCTGCGCGTTATCGAGCTGGCACAAGACCCACAAGGCGAAATAGTCGGGAAACTTCTCGCCGACCAGGGTGCCGACGTGGTGAAGGTCGAGCCGCCCGGCGGGGCCGCTGGAAGGCACATCGGACCGTTCCGCCACGGAAGCGAAGGGGATCCCGATGCGAGCCTGCACTTTTGGAGCTATAACACCGGCAAACAGAGCGTCACACTCGACACCACCACCGAGCAGGGCCGCGCTCAGCGCGAGGAACTGATCGCGGACGCCGATGTCCTGATCACCAGCGACGGGCCGAGTCGGCTCGCCGCCGACGGCATCGACCTCCAGGCCCTGACGGCGGCACAGCCCGAATTGATCGCGGTGTCCGTTTCGCCCTACGGCCTCACCGGCCCCTGGGCCGACTGGCGTTCCAGCGACCTGGTTGCATTGGCCGCCGGTGGGATCCTCACCAGCTGCGGCTACGACGACCACTCGATTCCGCCGATCCGTCCCGGGGGCAATCAGGCCTTCCAGCTCGCGGCGAGCTTCGGGCACAGCGGCCTTCTGCTGGCCCTGCTCGAGCGGCAGGCCACCGGCTCGGGCCAGATCGTCGATGTCTCGATGCACGAGGCAGTCGCAGTGAGCGGCGAACTCGCGAATCCGTACTGGTTCTACCCCCGGGTCCTCCTCGAGCGACAGACCTGTCGGCATGCACAGCCCTCCCCCACACAGCCTGCGTTGTTCGAGTGCGCGGACGGTGTCCAGGTCTACTTCGCACTCATCCTCAGCGACGCTCGGACCTGGTCGGTCCTTGTTGATTGGCTTGCCACACTCGGCATGGATCTGGACCTCGGCGAAGAGAAATATCAGTCGCTTGCCTACCGGCAGGAGTGCTTTTCCTACATCCAGACGATCATGGAGTCGTTCTTCCTCATCCAGGACTCCGCCACCGTCTGCCGTGAAGCCCAGGCGCGAGGTTTGCCGCTCGGACCGGTCCTGGCACCCGAACAGCTGCTCGAGGACGAGCATCTCGTGGAGCGAGAATTCTTCGTCCCTGTCGCACTGCCGACCGGCGGAAAGGCACTATTTCCCGGCTCGCCCTACCGCTTCTCCTACGCAACCGGAACCCCCGGGTCCCCGCCCCGCCTGGGCGTCCAGGCCGGCAGTGAGATCACCGGTGCGGAAGAGGTTGTTGCGTGACGTCTTTCGACTGGGTGCGCACCAATGAACAACGCAGAGTGCGTAATACACCGAGTCAGTCAGGGCTTGGTGCGCAATGACGACCATCGAGTCCCTGTCGGACACATACATTGCTGGTCCCAGTTCAGGCGCCTGGACGGGTCCCGTCCCGGTGCCGGACCGTGATTCGGCCTTCTACTGGTCGGGTCTGCAGGAGCAGCGGTTGCTGGTGTCGGCCTGTAACCGGTGTTCGTATCTGATCTACCCCCCGGTTGCCGGTTGCCCCAGGTGTTCGGGTATCGACCTGGGTCAGCGTGAGCTCGCGGGAACTGGAACCATCTACTCCTTCACAGTGGTGAATCGCGAGTTCGCACCCGGGATCAAACCTCCGTTCATCGTCGCCATCGTCCAATTGGACGAGCAGCCAGATCTGAGGATGATGACCAACTTGGTCGAGGTCAGAATCGGCGACGTTCGCATAGGCCAGCGCGTACACGTTGTCTTTCAACAAGTCATGCCGGACGTCACCCTCGCTTTCTTCACGCCCGAGGCGTCCTGATGCCTTCGAGGGTCAATCCGATGGACGGCAAGGTTGCCATCGCCGGCGTCGGCTACAGCCAGATCGCGCGCAGTACGGGGCGGAGTGAAGGGTCTCTGGCCGTCGAGGCGTGCACGAATGCGTTGGCGGATGCGGGCCTCACGATCGACGACGTCGACGGCATTGCCGTGTGGCCGGACCGCGTATCCAGTGTTTTCGAAGGGCCCTCCATCAGCTATATGCACCGGGCGCTCGGCATGAAGACCACCAACTTTTGGCAGGCGTACGGCTCCGGACCCGGACAACTGTCGTCCATTGTCGGTGCCGCGCATGCCATCACCGCCGGCGCAGCAAAGACCGTGGTGTGCTTCCGTGCGCATCTCCGGCAGGAGCAACGGTTCTATGTTCCTGGGGGAACGGGCGCGGAGGGAAGTCCGGCGGTGGGCGACCAGGCCTTCAAGGCGCCCTATGGAGTGCCGGCCGGTACACCCCGTTTCGCACTCTGGGCTCAGCGCCAGGCGCACGAGTACGGCGTGACGGATGAAGACCGCGGTGAGTTCGTGCTGCTCACCCGTGAGCATGCGCAGTTGAATCCGCGTGCCGTATGGCACGGGAAACCTCTCACGATGGACGATTACCTTTCATCGGATCTCATCTCGAGCCCCTTACGGATCCTCGATTGCGACATGCCCGTTGACGGTGCCGTCGCTGTCGTGCTCACCCAAGCTGAGCGAGCGCCGGACCTGCGTTCTGCGCCCGCCATCATCCGCAGCGTGGGTCAGGCCTCAGGCCCGACCCTCGACTTCGATCTCTGGCCGGACATGACTCACATGGGGTCTCGCTACGCCGCTGAGCAGCTCTGGTCCGGGACCGACCTGAAGGCGGCCGACGTGGATGTCGCGCAGATCTACGACGGCTTTTCAACCCTTGCCCTGGCGTGGTTGCAGGACATGGGTTTTGTGGACCAGCGCGAGGCCGGGGACTGGCTGCGAGCCGGGAACGGGAGGCTGGGAAGCGCGATGCCGATCTGTACTGACGGTGGGCAGCTCGGAGGTGGGCGCCTGCACGCCTTCGGAAAAGTCGCCGAGGCAGTGCTGCAATTGCGGGGAGAGTGTGGCCCGCGACAGGTGGCAGGCGCAGAGGTGAGTCTGGTGTGCGCGGGCGGTGGTCCGGCGGCCACCACATTCCTCCTGACGAAGTAGCGCGAATGCCCTCCCGCCAAAAGGACCCGACCTGCCGGAATTCCTCCTCGGATGGAACTCGGCGCGTGATTCAGTCAGGGCCAGGGGTGTTCAGAGCCAACCGACGGGTCCGTCGAGGAGCGAGCCGAGCTCGCGCCTGGTGATCGTGATGACCTCGGAGAGGTGGTCGTGCATCAGTGTCGCGGCAGCCTCCCCGTCGCCGTCGATGATGGCCTGTGCCAGTTTGAGATGGTCCTCGGCCAGCTTCTTGTGGAGCTTGCGGACGTCCCCCACGGTGGAGAGGTGGTGGGCGACAACCTGCCCGTAGGCGCGGAACGTGAGCTGGAAGACCCGGTTGCCGGTCAGCCCGGATACCGCTCCGTGGAAGCCCTCGTGGCCCTCCAGATAGACCTCGAGGTCGACGTGCTCGGCGTCCTCGACGTCACCGGACAGGTATGGCTCCATGACCTGTTCGCGCAGTGCCGCGTCGGGGTTTGTCGCGGCCAGTCGGGCGAGCGTTGATTCCGCGAACAACCACGCCTCGAAGAGTTCGTCGTACGTCGCTCCGGCAAGGTGATAGAAGAGGGCCTCCATCCTGCCGAGGTTTGCGGAATCGACGGTCCCGACGATCGGGCCACCACCCGGACCACGACGGATGCTGATCATCCCCTGGACCTCCAAGAGCCGCAGCCCCTCACGAAGTGACTCGCGACTGACGCCGTACGTCTGCAGCATCTGAGCTTCCGAGGGCAAGGAATCCCCTGGCTGGAGTCCTTCAGCGGTGATGCCGCGCACGACCTCACGGGCCACCACCTCCGCCGCCTTGAGTGGACGGAGCACGGAACCACCGGCAGCGATCGGGATGCCCTTCACAGGAATCGTCGCCCCGGCCTGCTTCTTCCTCGCCATGTGTGCCCCTCTTTGTCTGCTACCACCTCGACAGATCCACATCGCTCGCGGCGAGCCGTCATCTGCTGATTCGGCGCAGCGGAGCGGTCATAGCGCAACCACATAATTCGTGGGGAGGTTTGCGGTCTTGCGCGTCGGAAACGAACTCTACCCCCTCGCCTATTCGCCTGAAGCCGCCAAGCCGGGCGTTTCGCCCGCGGTGGGTGGGCCGCGCGTCGCCGCCGCGAAGTCGACTTCAGACGTTCCCACTCGCGCGAGCGGTTTCCGACGCTCTGGCGGCATCCGCTTCGGGGGCAATGGTGCGGATGGTGAGTCTCCTACCGCGGTGAGCGACCACCACGGCCGGGGTCGCGCCCGACGTGCGGGGTCATTCCTGAAGCTTGATGGCCTGCGCCGGACAGGCTCGCGCCGCGTCCTTCAGCACCGACTGCTCGTCTTCGCCCTCGGCGCTCTCTTTGCTGGTCACGACCCCGTCGTCATCCACCTCGAAAAGGCTGGGTGCGATCTCCCAGCAGTTACCTGTCTGGACGCAACGGTCGGCGAGGATCTCGTAGTTGGTCATGTCATCTCCGTCTCTGGGCCTGTTGGAAATCTTCATTCGCACTCGCGGGGACGCGAGGATTCGGTCACGTAGCAACCGGTCGCTCGTAATGCCGTCTATCGCCCGCGTCGTGAGCGGGTCGTCGAGATGAGGGGTGGCGAACTAACCTCATGAGGAATAGAGTACTCATGAGACGTACGACACACAACATCAAACCGGCCCGCCTTCGACGCCGGCTCCGAGGTCCCCGGGTCCTCGTGAGCTGACTGAAGGCCATGGTCGTCACGAGATAGGGAGCTGGAGCCACTATGACCACCAATGACGTGAAGAAGTCGGTCGCTGATTTCAAGATGTATGACGCGGAGACGCTGGTGGATCCCCAAGAATTTTGGGGACTGCTGCGTGACACGGCGCCCGTGCATCGGGTCGCCGAGGGTCTGGGTTATACGTTGATCTCGCGGTATGCCGACGTCCAGCAGGTGCTGCTCGACCCAGATACCTTCCGTAACAAGATCAGTGCGCACTTCGCGTCTCAGACCTCGCCGCACCCGGAGTCCCCGGCCGTGGCCGAGGTCATGAAGGGCGCGTGCCCGTACCGTGACGTGCTCGGATTCGGCGACGGAGAGGCCCACGCGACGCACCGGCGGATGGTGCGTAGTGGTTTCACCACCAGGCGGGTGCGCCAGCTCGAGGATTTCGTTGCCACCACGGTCGATGGGTTGCTCGACGAAATGGTGACCGGTGAGCCGGTGGATTTCATGAAGGGGTTCTGCAAGCGTCTGCCGATCCTGATGATCGGGGAGATCATGGGCGTGGACAAAGAGCGTGAAGTTGATGTCTATCGCTGGGCCACCTCATTGATGGCCCGGGCTGCTCAACCACGGGAGACCGAGGAAGAGAACCTGCAGATTGCGCGCGATGTCGTGGAGTTTCACCAGTACGTCTACCAGGCGGTGGCCGATCGTCGCGAGCATCCGCGCGATGACTTCCTGTCCGAACTGGTCGCCAACTCAGACGGGGTCGACGAACACGAACTCGTCCAGATCTGCTCGCAGCTCATCCTGGCCGGAGCCGACACCACCATCGGCTGGTTGGGCACCATCTTCAACCTGCTGCTCGAACACCCCGATCAGATGGCACAGCTACGCGAGGACCCATCTCTGATCCCCAACGCGATCGAAGAGGCGCTGCGGCTCGAATCCGTGATCAAGACCATCTACCGGGTCACAAGCCGCGAAGTCGAGGTCGGTGGCACCACCATCCCCGCTGACACCCTGTGCATCCCGCTACTGCCTTCGGCCGACCGAGACGAATCAGTCTTCCCCGACGCGGCAACATTCGACATCCACCGGCAAGGGGCCCGTCGACACATGGCATTCGGGTTCGGCACCCACCTGTGCGCCGGTATCGAATTGGCACGCGCCGAAGCGCGGATCGCACTGACCAAAGTCCTCGAACGCACGAGCTCCATCACCCGGGTCGAAGGCGAACCCCTGCCGAAATACACCCCCGACTTCACCGTCAGAGTCATCGACCGGCTCCCCATCATCCTCCAACCCGCAGAACAAGGGTGATCCGTCGATCCCCATCGACGTAGCGCAGGGCTCTCCGCCCCGATGACAGCCGGGCGAGCCGACGAACTCGACCTGCCCGCGATGGTGTACGACAACAAGAATCCACGAGAGGCGGCATTCGCCGTCGCGGTCGACGTCGCCAACGGCATCACCACCGGAATCAGTGCCAGCGACCGGGCACGTACATTGCGGGTTCTTGCGGAGTCTGACAGCCGGCCGGGCGATCTCACCCGCCCCGGGCACGTGATCCCCTTGAGGGCACGGCCCGGCGGAGTGGTCGAACGTCAAGGCCACACCGAGGCCGCTGTCGACCTCTGCAAGATCGCCGGTGTACCGGCGGTCGCTGCCATAGCCGCGATTGTCGCAGGCGGGAACAAGTCCTCATTCAGCATGGCCGGCCGCCAGGAGATCGCCTGCCTCGGCGGTCAATTCGATCTACCCGTTCTCGAAGTCGCAGATCTCATCACCCATCGTCTCCACCATGGCGACGGACTACATCCGCGCGTCTCGCGCCACACTGACACTCGTCTGACCACGGCCTACGGAGACGTGATCGCGGTCAACTTTCTCGATAACCAGACCGGCGTTGAACACACGGCCTTGGTCGGGACCCCGTCACCTTCGCCAGCGCCCTTGGTCTCTATTCACGGCCAGTGTTCGGCGGCCGACCTGGTGCACTTAGGCACATGCGCCTGTCACACCGAATTCGATCATGGGCTTCGCCGAGTTGCTACAGAAGGCGGGGTGGCGATTCGGCTCGGGCGGAAGAACTCCCCTGCTATCGGTGCGCATAGCTGGAGCAGAGCGGACGAGGCCGCGGGTGGAGCGATCCTTGCCGAACTCGGCTTCACATCGATCCGTCTGCTCCCCGGCCCCTCCAGCCCCTCCGTACTTGCCTACAACGGTATCAACGCAATTCGCGACGGCGAATCGTAGTCGAGGCATTGACGCAGTCGCCCTCATAGCGCGTTGCGCGCTGTGATCTATCGACCATGCAGCAGATCATCTCGCGGGTCGGCGTGAAAACAAGTCGGCGGACCGTCGAGGGAGTGGCCAATCCCCCTAGGTTCTCTGAAGCAACGCGGCCTGACGGTCGTCGAAGTGGAAAGATTGGCCAGTACGCGTCAGGTTCGCAGTCATACACCCCGGCTGGTCAATAGGGCGGGGCGGGGGGCTCGGCCCAGAGCTAGTCGAATTTGCCGGTCAACCAGATCACGACCCCGCTGAGGCCACAGCTCATTTCGCTCGCGAACATCGATCCCATATCGGTGTTCGACCGTCATGGCCACCCAACCCAATAACCATCACTGCAGTAAGTGGGCGGCAAAGATATTGAGGCAGGTGACGCGCCCGTCGTCCCCTGCGCTAATTGGATTTAGCGCAGGACAGAGCCCAATCATCCACCACCACCGAACAACCCAACACAGAAAACGGCCTACACCTCGCGTAAGCAAGGTGCAGGCCGTATCGACGTGCGCCCGAAGGGATTCGAACCCCTAACCTCTTGATCTCGCTTCGTACATCGTTACTTGTCTACTGCAGTCCACGCCTGTACTGCTGAGCAGCAAGGATGCGGTTGCAGTGTCCAGAGCCAACCAAGTCCGTCTCTGGGAATCCAGCTCAAAGTGATGGGTAAGTGATGGGTGAATTGGTTTGGTACCGCGCCAGAGCAATCCTCGGATCCACCGCACCGGACCGGACCGGACCGTGGATGCTCATCGCACAAACGTTCGGGAGTTTCCTCTGCCGACGACTCACCGGTGGATGTCGCTGTCGACCGGAAGCCGTCGCCGTTTGTGAAGCCGGTGCGACCTCGCCAACACCTCGACGTGATTGGGGCCAGAATCGGCCACTGTGGCCGTCTGTCAATCGCGAGCGGACTGCCGGTCCAGTCAGTGAAATTCCTCGGGCGTTCCGCCGTCGGCGGTAAGGACGTCGCCGCGGGCGACGAGTTCGTCGCGGGTTGCTCTGTTCGCCGCGCGTGCTGGTGCGTTCTCCAAGAACTCGTCGGGTTCGTTGTCGAACCGGCAACCGGCTGCGGCTAGGCCGACCACTGCTTCCGGTCGTTGTCGTATTTTCGGCCAGAGATGGATCCACGGCGACGGATCGGACTCAATTCAGGTCGCGGTCAACTTCTGGCACACCTAGCCGAGGTGTTCAATCAGCGTGACGAGGCCGATCGCCAGGCCTGCAATGGCGGTGAGTGCCAATAACACAACCAGGTCTCCCCCGACGATACGGAGGCGTGCCGGGTGGCGTTGGTGGCCGATGCGCGTCGGCTCGATTTGGCCTGGGTCGACGGAATGGGCGGGCTCGGCGGCGGGCGGATCCTTCTCGGTCGTCACTGGCTGGCCGACGACGTCGGCGGAGCGGTTTCGTACCTTCCGGGTCTATTGGTGACGGGTATGTCATGCCGGTAGGTGAAGTAGGCGGCGTCGGCAAGGATCGGCCACAGTTCACCCACTGATGCTTGCCAATTCGCCCAGCGGGTAGGGTCGGCCGGCCGCGCAGACGCCCGGATCCGGTCGTTGGCCAGGTGGCAGGCGGCATCGTTAACGACCGCCACCAACAGTGCAATCTGGGCCGTATCGCCAGTAAGAGCGGTGCCGGCCTCGGCGATGGCGTCGGTGCTGGCCGGTTCGAGGGCGTAAATGTCGGCTGCTTTCCAGGCCACCGCGAGGGTGGTGTGCTGAAGCTCGGCGCTGACCTGCGATGGCCGGTAGTGCAGTGCGCTCGCCATACTCCCGGCCACTCTATTCGGCGTCTTGGTCGGCGTGATCGAGGGTCAGGTATTGCGCTGAGATGAGTCGGTCGACATCGGTTTTGTTGTCTATGCCAGATGCTTCGCCGACGTAGCGGCCGTTGACGACCATGCAGTAGTCCTTTGTGCCGTCAGCGGTGTCTTTGGTGGCGCAGCTGGCGTTGGGCAGCCCAGGCGGGGACGGTGCGGGGGTGAAGCCGTCGGAGCTGATCAGGTCCCCGATGAACACATCCACGATCTTTTGGGCGTCGACGGTGGTGGCGGCCCGGTAGACGGTGGTTTTGTAGCTGGCGTTGTGCAGGGCACCGGCATCGGTGAGCGTTTTGTAGGTCAACGGCGGGTTGGTGGAGCGGTGGGTCATCCCGCGGGGACCGTAGACGGCCATGTCGCTGCCACCCTGGGCGTCGGGGTCTTCCTCGGGGATGGCGTAGATCAGAATGCTGTCTTGATCGACCTGCGGTAGCGGCGCCGCCGTACCGCCGTTTTGCTCCCTGGTTGGGGTGGCCGGGAACTTGTCGATCAACGGCTCCTGCAACTTGAGGGCAGTGGCGACAGACTGTGCGGTCCAGCCCCTGCCGGCGGCCGGCGCTGATGCCCAGGTGTAGAGGACGTAGTCGCCGTGTGCAGTGAACGCGTTGACCGACACCCCACCCTCAGCGGTGTCGCCGGTTGAGACCAGGGTCTTGGGTAGGACGTCGATCCTTTCAGCCTTTTCTTTCAGTGCCGGATCGGGTTCGTCGATCAGCGAATCGTGCATCTGCTGCGCGGCTGCAGTGGCTTGGCCGGAGTCCTTGTACCGCAACACCATCTGCACCAGCGAGCGGCCTACTTCTTTGGCTGTGGCGGTCGCGGTGGCGGCGGTGGAGACGAAACCGTAGAGCATCTCTTTGTTTGCCGGCACATTGATCTGTCCCTCCCCCAGGGTCATCGACAGATTTTTGTAGGTGCGTAGCACCTGGGTGGGCATTTTCACCTCGGTCAGCTCTGGGTCGACCTCGAACGGAACGACCACAAACTCAGCGAGGCGCTGACCCTCGATCTCGAGGATGGTATCGGTGGTGGCTGTCCCGTAAGGGGCGGCCGGCGTCGTGGGATAAGTCCCGGGGTTCAGCGCCGCCTTGTCCACCTGCGGTGCGGCGGGCGTGCTGCTTGCCGCTGCCACCGAAGTCCCGGAGGTTTCGGTGCTGCACGCACCCAGGAGCAGGCCAGCGGCCAAGACTGCGGCCGCCATCGGCAGCACCCGTTGTGTCGTCGCCATGAGGTGGTGGTTCCTTTCGGGGTCATGCAAAGCCCGGTCATGCCAGGGCGTCGAGGTATCTGATGCACCGACGTGGCCGAAAGGTTCCCCACCTTGCGGTGAGCCACGTCACCGACGACCGGGTCGGGCTGTGACTTTCTGCCCTCTAAGGCGGGACCACTGCGCTGGCGGGGACCACCGTCGGGCTGCGTTAGGGTTCCACCGTTGCCGCCGCGGGGCCGGCGACGTTCTGGTGGGGACCCGAACGGGAAGCATGGGGGACGCTTATGAGTAGGGCAGCAACGCCGTCTGAGGCACCGACCCACCGCCCCCCTGCCGAGTTCATTGCCGCGGCAGCCAAAGGTGCTGCGCGCCTACAAACTGGATGCGATCGCTGAGCTGGCCGAACGAAAACTGTCCGACGATCGGCAGGTGCGGTCGGTGGTGGTGGTCGGTGAGGTCAAACGCGGCAAGAGTTCGCTGGTCAACGCGTTGGTGGGGCGCCGGGATTTAACGCCAGTGGGCGTTGATGTCACCTCCACCATCCCCGTCGCCGTGACTCCGTCAACCGCTGAGAATCCACCAGGGCAGGTGCACCTGTTGTTTGCCGACCACACCCGCCAGGTGAATGCGGCAGAGCTAGTCGACTGGGCCACGGTCGATGGCCGGCACGTGGTCGATCCGCAGGTCGAGTCGTTGCCGACGCGGGCGGTTCTGCCGATCACCGGCAGCGCCTTGGGCGAGGTCACCGTCGTTGACACCCCCGGTGTCGGGGGGTTGGATCCGGCGTCGGCGCAGCTGGCGGTGTCCTCCGCCCGGCAGGCGTGCGTGGTAGTGATGGTGTGCGATGCTTCCACTCCGTTGACGGCTCCGGAGATGGCATTCATCAAAGACGCGGGGTCGTCGGTCGACGCCCTGATCGTGGCAGTGACCAAGACCGACAAGAACATTCGCCGGTGGAAGGCCGTCGTCGCCGATAACCAGCGGCTGCTGCGTGAACATTTGCACCGCGAGGTCACGGTGCTGGGGGTCTCCAGTGTGCGGGCGGTCATCGCCGCCGAGATGCCGCCCGGCCCACAGCGTGAGCACACCGAACATTTGTGCGGCATTACCGCCTTGCGTACCGAGATAAGAGCACGGCTCCACGTGGCCGCGCATCTCCCGGCCCGCGATGCGCTGCGCACCACCGTCGAAGGTTTGCGCACCGTCCACGCTCAGATCACCGCCGAGCTCGCTGTCGTCGAAGGGCGGGGGGCGAGTGTTCCGGACCTGACCGCTGAACTCGACCGGTTGGGTGAGCTCAAAGACCATCAGCGCCAGTGGGAGCAGTATCTGACGCGGGATCTGACGATGATACGCGGCCGCGCCATAGAAGACTTGGACCGGCGGCTCGATGAGATCCGCGACCGCTGGACCACCCGCATCAATAAGCAGGGCATGGAGGTGCTGCGGCGGCATCCGCAAAAATTCGCCGCCGACATGCTCACCGACCTTCAACTGGCCATGGCCGACACCCTGGCCGGGTACCTCACCGCTCTCCACGACGAGGTGGTCGCACCCCGGCTGGACTCGCCCATCGTGTGGGGCGAGATCCGCGATCAAATCCTCGACGCGTTATCGGATCGGCGAATCGAGGCCCATCAGGTCGCATCGAAACGCCAAGGGCTGTTTGATCCGTCGATGCTGACCATGGGCGTAATGGGGTCGTCGGTGATCGGAGGGATGATTGGCTTGTCCACGGTGATCGGGGTCGGGGCGGTCGTGGGCACCGTGTGGGTGGGCGTCAACCTGGGGTTTCGGGCGATGCGGTCGGGGAAGACGAACCTTTTGATTTGGCTGCGGGAAACGTTGGGCACCACCAAGATCGCCACCACCCGATTGCTTGATCAGGCGATGGCCCAGGCCCGCCCCGAGATCGTGCTGCGCTACCGCGAACACCTACGTGTCAGCATCGAGCAGCTACAGCAGCAGATCACCACCACCCAACACGCCGCGACCGCCGACGCGGCCACCCGTGAGAAGAACGTTCAACGCCTCACCCAGAACGCGGCGATCGTCGACAAACGCATCGCCGAAGCCGACACCCTCCTGGCCTGCCTCACCGGCCCATCCACACCGGCTGGTTTTGGTGGTGAACCCGCATGAGTGCTCCTGGGGGTCCGGATCCGATTGTTGCGGTCCTCGATCAGGGTTTGCATGCCCTGGCCGGGTTGGGCGGAAACCTTGTTGCCGAAGCCAATCGGATCGGCAGCATCTTGTGGTCCCCGCCCCGGGTGGTCATCGTCGGCCGCCTCAAAGCCGGTAAATCCACTCTGGTCAACGCTCTGATCGGGGCGCCGGTCGCCGAAACCGCCGCTTTGGAAGCCACTCGAGTGGTCGCGGTCTACCAAGACGGTGCACCCTCACGCGCCGAGGTCGTCGACCTGGACGGGCACCGCCACCCCGTCGCGGTTGGTCGCGGTCAGGTCAGCGACCTGCCGGTGCCGGCCGAGCAGATAGCTTATTTGCACCGGTGGCTGCCCTCGGCCGCAATTCGGGATCTCACTTTGATTGACACCCCCGGCCTGGCCACGCTGACCACCCAAAACGAGGCCGCGACCCGGCGGGTGTTGATCGATGGGTTCGAGCAAACCCGCACCGCCTCCGTCGATGCCGATGCGGCGGTGTTCTTGTTCGACTCCACCCCGAGAGTCGATGAGGTGTCCTTCCTCAAACAACTTGGCTTCACCCCCCTCAACACCCTCGGGGTGTTGTCACGGGCCGATGGGTTCGGGGAAGGGGCGTTGGGTCGGCGTGATCCGCTCGCCCACGCCGCCGACCATGCCGCCGTCCTGGCCCGTCAGCTCGCCGACACCGTGACCACCGTCATCCCGATCTCCGGGCTGATGGCCCAGACCAGCCGCACCGGGTCACTCACCGAAACCGACGCCCAATCGATCGCCGCCCTGACCAGGTTCGGGCCGTTGGAGCTGATCGAACTCCTCGAAGCCGACCACCCCGCACCGCTGACCCCACCGGTGCGCGATCGGCTGCTAGATCTGGTGGGCGAGTACGGACTGAGCAACGGCCGCACCCTCGCCGCACAGGGCGCCGCCCCACTGAACCACTGGCTCACCAAACGCTCCGGCATCGCGGCACTGTCCCAGGTGCTGCACAACTCATTGGCGCAATTCGCCGGCCTGCAACGAGCCGCCCGGATCCTCGGGCAGTTCGATCAACTCGCCTACACCCACCCCGCCCGCGACCATATCCGGGCAATCGCCCACCAGGCCCGCACCCACCCCGCCTTGCGCCCGGTCGCCTTGTTCGGCGACCTGCACCGAATGCTCGAGGCCGACCCCACCTCCCCGCTCGTCGGTGAGCTCCGCCGACTCCTACAGGGCACCACCCCGGCGGCCCGCCTGGGTATGCCGCCGAACGCCTCTGCCGAGCAAGTCCGGGCTGTTGCCCGGAGCAAGCTCGCCGACGCCCACGCCCAAGCGCTCTCGACGATGACCTCGGCCGAAGACGCCGCCCTGATCACGTTGATCGCCACCTACACCGACCTGGCGCAGTGAGCACCCAGCGCCGTGAGGTTCACCCGTGGCGGGAACTTCTTACTGGGGTGGCGCATCCAAGACTGCGGCCCGCCCCCTCGGTGGGGTTCTTGTGAGCGGAGAAGGACACCCGGATGACTGACTGGCTGCTCGGTATCGATTTCGGCACCTCCAACACTGCGGCGGCGCACTCGGGTGCCACCAGTGGTGCGGTGGAGACGTTGGCACTCTCACATACGAGCAACGTGATGTCCTCGGCAGTGTTCGTCGACACCCCCGACCGGATCGCGGTCGGTGATGTGGCGATCAACAGTGCAGAGCGCAACCCGGCCTCGTTCGTGCCGTCCCCGAAACGGTTGATCGGTGGCCCGTCGATGATCGAGGTCAACGCCTACAGCCTGCCTGCCTATGCCCTGGTCGGGGCGGTACTGCGTAGTGTCCTGGCCCGCGCCGGGGCTGCACACGCCGGCCAGCCCCCGGCCCATCTTGTGCTGACCCACCCCGAAGCGTGGTCCCCCACCCAAATCCAGGTGCTGCGTGATGGCGCGGTGTACGCCGGCGCCGACCCCGCACGGATCAGCACAATCTCCGAACCCCGCGCCGCGGCCCAGCATTACAGCCGCAGCCACGCGGTCGATCCTGGTGCGAAGATCGCGGTGTTTGACTTCGGTGGCGGCACCCTCGACATCGCCGTGTTGGCCGCGACCGGTAACGGGACCTTCGATGTTTTGGCCGCCCGCGGCGATAACGGTTTGGGTGGCAAGAACTTCGACGCCATGATCCGTCGTTGGGTCGAAAATCAACTTCAATCGAGCAACCCCGCGCTGCTGGCGTATCTGCGCCAGGCACCGGTCGGGGTGCGCCAGAACCTTGACGACTCGATCCGCAAAGCTAAGGAGCTGTTGTCCGAAGCCCCCTCGGCCAACATCACCGTGGCTGGCGGCGGGTTTCACGACACTCTGCAGATCACCCGCGACGAGTTTGACGAAATGATCGACCGTGGCCTGGATCGGGCGGTGGAGCTCACCCGCGCGACCCTGGCCGACGCAGGGCTAGCTCCCGGACAACTATCGGCCCTGTATCTGACTGGCGGCACCTCACGTATCCCGTTGGTGCATCACAAACTCGCCCAACTCGGTCCGATCGCTACCCTGGATGACCCGAAAACCGTGGTTGCACAGGGCGCGTTGACAGCGTTTTCTGCCACCGCGCAGTACGCTGACACCCAAATGCAGTCGGTGATCCCCACCGCCACCGACCTTCTGCCTCCCCAGGCAACCGCATCCGCCGAGCCCACTCGACCTGGCAGGCGGAGAGCTGTCCGTGCGGCGATGGGCACGGCCGCAGCCCTGCTGCTCGCCGCGGTCTTGACCGTCGTCCTTACGACCCGAAATGGCAACTCCCCCACCGACACCGCGAACCCTGAGCCCTCCGGTCCTGGTCAAACACCGGCCACGACGATCACGGTGGCCACCACCCGGGAACAAGTCTTCGCCGGACTTCCCGCCGCGATCGCCGACGACTTGGAACGATGCCGCTCGAACGGAACGACCAAGAATAACGGTCTCGAGCTGCAATGCACCTTCAAAGATGGCAGCCCAGCCATCGCCGGGGTCGCGACCGACCCTGGCATCTTCGTCAGCATCGATAAGAACGAGGCCGCACAGGACGTCCTGGGCCTCCGCGACGGTTTCGGGAGCGACGACAAAGGCGAATTGGTCGAGAACACGAATCGTACTGCCGCCGCGTCAATTACAGCACCCCAGACAAGCGGAAGGTCACACCTAACTTACGCCAACAACACCACCGGGGTTCGAGTGTCGATGACGTCACTGCTGGGCATCGACGGCGGCAAGACCTTCCTCACCCGCACCGGACTCATCAACTAACCCTCACCGATTTCGCCGAACACCTGACGCAGTGGCTGCATCGAGCACTGTTGCGCCCCAAATCGATTTCGGGAAACTATTTCTGTGGAAAGTGTTTACCGCACAGAAGAGAATTGATGAAACGAATTGTCGCCAGTTGTGTTCGCTGTCGGCGCGGCCGTCGCAATCTCGATGGTAGGGGCCGGTGCTGCCTCCGCCTCAGCCGAAACTTTCACCTACGGATCCCAACTCGACGGTCAAACCACCCCAATTGATCTACCAAGAGCAGTGGGCCCGCAAACAGTTCGAAGCCGAGCAGCACGTCAAAGAACTCAACGCTTGCGGCGAGCTGGCACCCTACCCGGCACCGGCCCCTACCACTCGGAGTGCACCAACGTCGGGGCACGTAGCAGTACTCCGAGAGCTTTCCTCGCTCTCCCGGCGGGGACTCTGGTGCTCGCTGGCGAGGGGTGAGCCGGGCACCACCATCACCATCCCATAGGGCCGCACCCACACCCATGGGGGTAGAGGCCTGACTGCATTTCTCGAACGCAATTGTCTGTTCGCACTGCGCCGGAACATTTGTTGCCGGCCAGTGCATCAAAGACTCCAGCAACCCCGAGAGCCGCTCGGCCATCTGATGAAAGGGCCCACCATGTCGAACTCCAGCCAGCCAACTGTGACCGGCGACCCCGCAACTGCCACGTACGTGCCGGCCAGCGCTCCGGGTACCGAACCCACCGCCCCGACACCGACTCCCGCGCCCACCCCCACCGACACCCCGGCCAACGGGGCTGTTCCGCCGGCCGACGTCGCGACCGAGCCGGTACCCGGTCAGGCCGGATATTTTTCGCCCCGCGATGTCGATGGTGATGGCCTGGTCGATGTCATCCACGCTGTCAGCGAGGAAGGTATCTCCCAGATCGCTCACGTCGACACCGACGGCAACGTCACCCTGCTCGAGGAGGACCGCGACGGCAACGACACCTACGAGACGGCCTTGCGCCCGGATGCGGACGGATCGGTGCGCGTGGCTACGGACACCGACGACGACGGCTACGTCAACCAAGCGGCCTACCTGAACGCCGACGGGGATCTAACCCGCACCGAGGTCATCGAAGACGGTGCGGTGGTCGAAGCCCTCATCGACACCGACGGAGACGGTAGCCCGGACGTAGCAATGTACGACACCGACCAAAACGGACAAGCTGACACCGTGGTCCGCGACACCGACGGCGACAGTGTCACCAACGACATGCTCGTCGACACCGACGGTGATGGACAGCTCGACGTCTCCGCCTCCGATGAGGACCTCGACGGTGTCGCGGATACCGTGACCAGCGACACCGACCTGGGCGACATCGCCGACTACGCCGCCCCCGCACCCGACACCGCCGCTGACGACATCAACAGCTAACCGCGGGCACGGCCAGGGCCCAGCAGTCCGGATGACAAACTCTTACAGTGGCGGGAACATTTCCGGCGCAGTCAGCATCTAACGCCCTGCCGCACACCCACCGCACGGCATGCATAGATGAGGAGCACGTGATGGCCGAGGACGAGTCGATCCTGGCGTCGCTGGGCCTAAGCCCCGATGACAAACTCCTCGACGCTCCCGACGCCGTCTGGGACGCTGCGATTACGGCAGCACTCGACCCAGCAACCCGGTCCTCCGGTGCCGATACTGTCCCGATCATGGACGATCAACCCGTGGTGCCCGACGACGAAGAGGCTTTCGCCGTCGAGGTCGTTGCCGAGGACCAGCCCGGTAGCAACCCAAACACCGACCAATCCCATGACACTGACCTCGACAGTGCGGCTGAGAGTGACGACGCCGATCTACCCGTGCTAGACCACAATTCGCTCGGAGACGCCGGACAACACCACCACAACGCGGCGGACACCGACGCGATCGATCTGTAGAAACACGCACCCACACCGCGGCGCGCAGGGGGGTGTCGCTACCATCGCCGCAGTTGATCGGGTGGGAAGTCGGGGGACTCAAGTGGATGAATCAGTGCTGCTTATGCAGGCGCGCGGGGGTGACGAGCACGCATTCGCCGAGCTAGTCGGGCTCTACCGCCGACGAATCTGGGGAGTGTGTCTGCACATCGTCGGCGATCACCAAGAAGCCGAAGACGCCCTCCAAGACACCCTGGTCTCGGCGTGGCAAAACCTCGACCGCTTCCGTGGCGAAGCCCGCTTCGGCACCTGGATCCACCGCATCGCCGCCAACAGTTCACTGATGATCGTGCGCCGACGCAAAGCGCAAACCCAGCTCGTCGACTTCAACGACCCCGACCAACCCACCCTCATCGACGACACCGGAGCCCCGCGGTTCGATGACAACATCGCATCACCG
>NZ_AYTE01000015.1:0-155370 GCF_000506245.1 Williamsia sp. D3
GGCATATCGGATTGCCCTCAGACCATGTAGGTGGAGTTGATGATGGCACCCTTACGGGCATAGTGAATCAACGCATCCTGCACATCAAGCGGATGAGCCGGAATCACACCCTCGATCAAATCCTCCTCACGACCACCATGAAGTGCCAACCCGAACCGACAGCAATACACCGTCCCACCCTCACCGATGAACGTTGCCAACGAATCATTGATGTTCTGCTCCCCCGGGAAACCCGAATCACCCGTCGTCGGAAAACCACGCGTCGCCAGACAGTTGATCGCACCAGGGCCATAAAAATACAACGCCGACTCAAACCCCTTCCGCACGCCCGCGTCGCCTGCAACACCGCCACGAAGCTCACCGACGACTCATGAGCAATCCCATGAACCAACGTGAAGTACGTTTCCCCGTTCTCGGCCTGATAATCCGGGAACAACTTCGTCCCCCCATAAATGTTGCTGCCCTTGGGCAACGACGGATGCGGGATCTCAGCCAAAGACTTCTTGATATTCTCGGCGATGGTCTGATCGATATCGGACATGGCGTCTCCTGGCTGGCGAAGATTGAGGCCGCCTCGGCGACATTGCCGATGGGCGAGAGCCGAACTCGGCTGCGTGTTCCAGTACAGAAGCCGCCTGTTTCCCGGTGGTTATCCAGGGAATAACACTGCGCTGCTCAAGCCTCACCGACGTAACGCGGAGGTAATCCGGGCTGCGGCGCACCGTCTCGGGGGCCGCGCACCGGTTCGAATCGGTGCGCGAGAAGTCAACGCGTGCGCGAGCCGCTCGCCACGCGGTCGATGTTCTCCATCTGAACAGGTGCGAGATGTTTGAGGCCCGCGTGTGCGAGCGCCGTGGCAAAGAGCCCGACCTCGTGGGGCGGGAGATCGAGAGCAAGGGCCTGCCGGCCGCCGTGGATGGCGATGCCGGCCAGCATCGAGGCGAGGAGTTCGGCGCTCTGCTCGGGCGCGGGCAGAGCCCGCAACGTGTAGTAGGCACGGATGCGCACGGCGATCTGCCCCGAGATGCTCAGCACAAGCTCGTCGCGGATCTCCGCATTGGGCCCGGAGGTGACATCACCGAAGAGCAGCCCGAAGCCGGCAGGATGCTCTGACGCGTAGCGGAAGAAGGCCACCATGTCAGCCTTCACCTGCTCCTCCATCGACAATCCCGAGGCGGTCTCGTACGCCGAGAACAACCACTCGCGAAGTTTGTCGGCCTCCCGGACCAGGCACGCCCGGTAGAGCTGCTCCTTGCTGCCGAAGTGGGAGTAGAGCGTCGGCTTGGTGGCATCGGCCTGCTGCGCGATGGCCTCCATGGAGGTTGCGTGATAGCCGTTGGCGTGGAACACATCTCGCGCTGCGTCGAGGAGTAGGTCATCGCTCGGACGGTTTCCGTTGCTGCGACGGGACGGCGCAGCACCCGATCGTTGCCGAACTTTGGCCATGGTCGCGATTTTACGTCACCGCCGCGCCCTCCAGTCCTCACGCTTCGCCCTTGGCACGACACCATTCATCAGCTAGAATCGGCTTTGTTTGACCGACGAGTAAAACTCTGTGGCGCCGCGGGAAAAAATTGCGTTGGACCATGCCGGAGTTCCTTACGCACGCACACGATCGGGAGTATCAAGGAACAATGCACCTCAAACTGAGCGACGACGAAGTTGCCTTCCGCGAGGAAATGCGGACCTTCTTCACCACCGAGATCCCCAAGGAGATCCGCGAGCGGACCGCCGCGGGCACACTGAACTTCCCCGACGACATGATCACGGTTCAGCGGATCCTGAACGAGCACGGTCTGGCAGTGCCGAAGTGGCCTTCCGAATGGGGCGGCCGCGACTGGACTCCCGTGCAGAAACACATCTGGCAGAACGAGATGAACCTCGCCTCGGTGCCCGAACCCCTCGCGTTCAACACCGACATGGTCGGCCCGGTGATCGCCAACTTCGGTTCTCAGGAGATCAAAGAGCGTTTCCTCCCCGCCACAGCCAATCTCGACATCTGGTGGTGCCAGGCTTCTCCGAGCCCGAGGCAGGATCCGACCTGGCATCGCTCAAGACCCGTGCGGTTCGCGACGGCGACCACTATGTGGTCAACGGTCAGAAGACCTGGACCACCATGGCCCAGTACGCCGACTGGATCTTCGCGCTGGTGCGCACCAACCCCGATGCTCCGAAGCGCCAGGCGGGGATCAGCTTCCTGCTCATCGACATGAAGACCGAGGGCATCACCGTCAGGCCGATCCAATTGGTCGACGGCGGCTTCGAGGTGAACGAGGTCTTTTTCGAAACGTCCGGGTGCCGGTGGAGAACCTGGTCGGCGAAGAGAACGCGGGCTGGGGATACGCGAAGTTCCTGCTCGGCAACGAGCGAACAGGTGTCACCCGGGTGGGCATCACCAAGAACCGCCTGGCGCTGGCCAAGGAGCTGGCCGCGAAGACACCCGTCGGCGACGGCACCCTGCTGGAAGATCCCCTGTTCGCCGCGCGCCTGGCCGAACTCGAAAACGAGTTGCTCGCACTGGAATTGACGCAGTTGCGGGTGGTGGCATCGTCGGCAGACGGCAAGCCCGATCCGGTCTCCTCGGTCTTGAAGCTCCGCGGTAGCGAGCTACAACAGGCGTCCACCGAGATCCTGGCCGACCTCGCGGGAGTCGACTCACTGGCCGTGGACGCGGCGGACATCGGGTCCCCGCACTGGGCGCAAGAGACCGTTCCGACGTACCTCAACCACCGCAAGGTCTCGATCTACAGCGGCTCGTCCGAGGTCCAGCGAACCATCATCGCGTCCTCCATCCTCGGCCTCTGACCCCGACCTCCCCATCTACGGACTTCATCCCTGATGCCGACGTCGAGCGCTCGCGGCACCAACTAACGAAGGACTGCCTTCACCATGGATTTTGAACTCAACGAGGAACAGACGATGCTGCGGGACACCGCGCATGACGTCCTGACCAAGTTCTACGACATCGAGAAGCTGCGCGAGGTCACCGCCACCGACCTCGGCTGGAGCCGGGACGTGTGGAAGTCGTTGGCGGAGATCGGCATTCTCGGTCTCCCGTTCAGCGAGGACGACGGGGGCATGGGCGCCGGACCCGAAGAGGTCGCGGCCGTACTCGGCGAGATCGGTCGCAGTCTTGCTCCAGAGCCCGTGCTGGACGCGGTGTACGTGCCCGGCGGGCTCATCGCCGAGACCGGCAGCGCGGAACAACGTGCCCAGTACCTGCCACAACTCGCCTCCGGTGAACTCCTCGCGGCATTCGCGCACACCGAACCTGGCGACCGGTGGCCGAGCGCGGCTGTCAGTACCACCGCCACGGCGTCGGGAGACGGCTACGTCCTCACCGGCCGTAAAAACCCTGTGTTGCACGGTGATTGCGCCGACGTCCTGGTGGTGACCGCCCGCATCGACGCCCAGGGCCAAGGGCAAGGCGAGATCGGCCTGTTCCTGGTGGACGCCACCTTGACCGGCGTATCTCGCACCGCGTTCCGTACACACGACATGCGGCGTGGTGCCCAGGTGGAACTACAGGACGCTCCCGCCACCCGACTGGCCGAGGGCGATGTGGCCGCGGCGCTGGTGCGTTCGGAAGTGGTCACCCAGGTCGCGCTGTGCGCCGAGGCCGTCGGCGCCATGGAGGAATCACTGCGGTTCACCACCGAATACCTCAAGCAGCGCAAGCAGTTCGGCGTACCACTGGCGAAGTTCCAGACCCTGACCCAGCGTGCCGCCGACATGTACGTACTCCTCGAGCAGGCCCGCAGCATGAGTCTCTACGCCACGGTCACCCTGGCCGACGGCGACGTCAACCCGATCGTCGCGTCGCGCGCCAAGCTGCAGATCTGCCGCTCCGCGCGCAAGATCGGGCAGGAGGCCATCCAGATGCACGGCGGTATCGGCATCACCGCCGAGTACCCGGTCGGGCACTACGTGAGCCGGCTGCTCGCCATCGAGCACACTCTCGGCGGTGCGTCCGAACATCTCCGAACACTGTCGAATCAGATCGCGGACTATGACAAGATCCTGATCGGATAGTGACAACGTTCATTGACAGGAGTTCCATGGCTGCCCCACTGCTCGAAGCGTCCACTCACATCAAGGCCACACCTGAGCAGGTGTGGAAAGTGGTGTCCGACCTGAAGCGGATGGGCGAGTGGAGCCCGCAATGCCGAAAGGTCGTGGTCCGCGGGGGCGGTCCCGTCACCCTGGGCACCAAGACCGTCAACGTGAACAAACGCGGTCTGCTGGTCTGGCCGACCACCGCAAAGGTGGTCCGGTTCGAACCGAACAAAGAGATCGCGTACAAGATCAACGAGAACAACAGCGTGTGGAGCTTCACCATCACTCCCACCGAGGACGGCGTGGAGCTCACCGAACGTCGTGAGGCACCCAACGGCACCACCAAGGTGTCGTCGACGCTGATCAATTTGGCATTCGGCGGCGAGAAGTCGTTCGACGCCGAGCTCACCGACGGGATGCAGCAGACGCTGGGCAAGATCAAGGCGTCGGTGCGCTAGCGCACTACAGCTTCTTCAGCAGTGCGGGCAGGTCCGCGATCGAGTCGATGACGTGATCGGGGACCTGCCCGAACTCGTCCTTGACCAGGGCGTCGAGTTGTTCGGGCAAGAACTTGCCGGTCCGCACCAACACGCCGGTGATCGCGGTCTTCTGGGCGCCCAGCACATCGCTGTACATGTCGTCGCCCACCATCACCACCCCGCCCGGATCACCCACGCCGAGCATCTCCACGGCCGAACGAAAGCCCAGCGGTGACGGTTTGCCGATCGCGCGGATCTTCTTTCCGGTGGCCTTCTGGAGGCCTTCGAGGTACACCCCGGTGTCGATCTTCGGTCCGCTGCTGGTCGACCACGTGAGCGACCGGTGCATCGCGATGGTCGGTACGCCTTCGATCATCCAGCCCAGGGCGATCGACAACAGCTCGTGGGTGAACGACGGGC
The DNA here is from genome assembly GCF_000506245.1 of Williamsia sp. D3. NCBI lineage: Bacteria > Bacillati > Actinomycetota > Actinomycetes > Mycobacteriales > Nocardiaceae > Williamsia > Williamsia sp. D3. The sequence continues at coordinate 4,956 of NZ_AYTE01000015.1, forward strand.
CCGCGCCCCCGAAGACCACCACTTCGGGGTTGTCGTCGACCAGATTCACCCCTGCCATGTCCTCGTTGACCGCGCCCTCGTTGAACACCACAACCCGCTTACCGGGGTGTTTGGTGCGCAGGTACTCGGCCGTCAACACGGCGGCCGTCACGATCTCGTCGTCACGCACCGTGAATCCCACGTCGGTGAGCGCCTCGGCGATCTCCGCTCGCGACTTGGATGTGGTGTTGGTCAAGAACATTCGCGGCAAACCGGTGTCGGCGATCTCCTCGAGGGCTTCGACGGCGCCGGGCAGGGCTTTCCACGAGGTGACGAGCACCCCGTCGATGTCGAGCAGCAACCCTTCGGCCATACCTGAGAAACCTAGTCCTGCCTACGGTCGATCGCACGCGGGAGCCGGCAGGTCCGACAATTCTCACAGCGCCGCCCGATCATGCCGAACTCGACTTTTCTGGCGGTCGTGGTGGTCCTTCCGGCATGCTTGGCACCATGGCCGACCAGCTCTCGACGCAGTACTCGACCCTGTCCAAACGTGTGACCGGCCTGATGTCGCGCGCTCACTCCGACCTCGCCGACCTCGTGTCGTTGCCGTCTGTGCACATCGACCCCGACAAACGGGATGACTGCCGGGCCAGCGCTGCCTGGGTTCGCGGCGCGTTCGCCGACGCCGGGATCGAGACTCAGGTGTACGACACCGTCGACGGCAGTCAGGCAGTGATCGGTCATCGTCCCGGCCCGCCAGGATCGCCGACCGTCTTGCTGTATTCACACCACGACGTGCAGCCGGCCGGCCCCGAAGATCTCTGGAACTCGCCGCCGTTTGCACTCACCACTCACGACGGTCGCTGGTTCGGGCGAGGTGCGGCGGACTGCAAGGGCAACGTCGTCGCCATCCTCACCGCGCTGCGCTCATTTGCGGCGCTGCCGGCGTTGGGAATTCGAGTGGTGATCGAGGGCTCGGAAGAAGCCGGCGGCGAGGGTCTGGATCAACTCGCCCGCAGGCAGCCAGACCTCTTCGATGCGGACATGATCCTGATCTGCGACACCGGAAACGTGGCCCCGGGTGTACCCACGCTCACCACCAGCCTGCGTGGGGTCGCGGGCGTGAAGGTCTCGGTCGAGACCCTCGCATCGGAAGTGCATGCGGGACAGTTCGGCGGCGCGGCCCCCGACGCGCTTGCCGCGCTCATCGCCGGGCTGGCGACCCTGCGAGATGCGGACGGCAACACCACGATCGACGGGCTGCCCGCCAGTCAATCCTGGCCCGGCGCAACCTACGATCCCCTGCAGTTCCGCTCCGACTCCACAACGCTCGATGGTGTGGACATCCTCGGCTCGGGCACCCCTGCAGAGATGGTGTGGGCGCGGCCGGCGGTGACGGTGATCGGTTTGGACGCACCGAACACCGACAACTGCGTGGCCGCCATCAATCCACGCGCCTCGGCGATGCTCAACCTGCGTGTGCCACCCGGCGTGAATCCCGGTGTGGCCGCGTTGGCACTGGAAGGTCATCTGCACAAGCACATTCCGTGGCACGCCAAGGTGCAGGTCGACACCGTGATGACCGGGGCGCCGTTCGCTGCCGACACCTCGGGCCCTGGGTACAAGGCGCTCACCGAGGCGATGGGCAAGGCATACCGGGCCGAGGTGGTCCATTCCGGTCAGGGTGGATCGATACCCCTGTGTACGGTGCTCTCGGAAATCTGCCCCAGAGCCGAGATTGCACTACTCGGCGTCGAGGAACCGAATTGCCGGATCCATGCGCCCAACGAGAGTGTGGATCCCGACGAGATCTCGAAAACCGCACTGTCCCTTGCCCTGTTCCTCGCCACGTACACGGTGGACGCCTGATGCGCACAGTCGAGGAACACCAGGCCATCGTCGCAGCCTTGTTCGCCGAGCCCCGGCCTGTCACCGTGCCTGCCGCAGCCGCCCTCGGCAGGGTGCTCGCCGACGATGTCGTCGCCGGGGTCACACTGCCCGGCTTCGACAACTCGGCGATGGACGGCTACGCCGTCATCGCCTCGGACATCGCGCACGCGACGGAGACCGATCCCGTCATCCTGTTTGTCGCAGAAGACATCCCGGCAGGCCGAACCGATCAGCTCACCCTCTCTCCCGGCACGGCCCACCGCATCATGACCGGAGCACCCGTGCCGGCCGGAGCGGACGCGGTGATCCAGGTGGAGCTCACCGACGGCGGCGTCTCCGAGGTGAGGATCAACGCGCCGGTCCCGGCCGGAGCCGCCATCCGCGCCGCCGGTTCCGATATCGGTGCAGGGACCCGCGCCCTCTCGTCCGGGCGCGTTCTGCACGCACCGCAGTTGGGGTTGCTGGCCGCGCTCGGTATCGCCGAGGTCGCCGTGTTCGCGCCGCTGCGGGTGCTGGTCCTGTCGACCGGAAGTGAGCTGGTGCCCGCGGGGACGCCGCTGCAATACGGACAGATCTACGAGTCCAACGGCGCGATGCTGACCGCCGCGGCCATGGAGGCCGGGGCGATCTCCGAACAGGTGCATTTCGTGCCCGATGACGTCGACCAGTTCCGGGCACGACTCGACGAGTACGTCGACGGCGCGGACGGTACCGCCGTCGACCTCATCATCACCTCCGGCGGCGTCAGCGCCGGCGCGTACGAGGTTGTCAAGGATGCGCTGGTCGGTCACGGGGTGGAGTTCGCCAAGGTGGCCATGCAGCCAGGCATGCCGCAGGGTTGCGGCACCTATACGAGTTCGGGGGGCACGGCTGTCCCGATCATCACCCTGCCCGGCAATCCGGTGAGCGCTCAGGTGTCCTTCGAGGTGTTCGTCCGGCCGGCCCTGCGCGCAGCCATGGGCCTGCCCGCCTCACGGCGAACCACCACCGCGTCGGTCACCGAACCGATCACCTCCCCGAGAGGCAAACGCCAGTTCCGCAGGGGTGAACTCACGATCGCCGACGGTGTCGCCTCGGTGCGACCCATCGGGCCACCGGGTTCACATCACCTGGCATTCATGGCATCGGCAAACGCGTTGCTCGACATCGCGGCGGACACCGACAGGGTCGAGACCGGCGCCGACGTCGAAGTGCTGATCCTGGAGGACAGCTGACCGATGAGCACCTGCGACAATGGCGGCCATGGCCAGACGACCCAGACCTACTGAACCCGAGAGTGTGACCCGCCTGGCACATTTTGCCGACCTCGTGCGGGAAACCGTGCCACCGATCCACCGGGCCGGTGTGCCGTTCGTGGCCGCGGGCGCCGCCGTGGCCCTCGCCGGCCGACGCCACGGCTGGATCCGGACACCGGCAACCGCAGCCACACTCGCCACCGCCGCGTTCTTCCGTCACCCGAGCCGGGTGCCCCCGAACGCTGCCGGAGTAGTGGTCGCACCGGCCGACGGGCAGGTCGCGTTGGTGGACCATGCCCCGCCACCGCACGAGCTCGGACTGGGCGACACTCCCCGACCACGCGTGTCGATCTTCCTCTCGATCTTCGACGTACACGTGCAACGGATCCCGATCGCCGGCACGGTCGAGTCGGTCGAATACCGGCCGGGCAAGTTCGTCAGCGCCGACCTCCCCGATGCAAGCGCCGAGAACGAGCGCAACTCCATGCTGATCCGCACCGCCGACGGCACCGAGCTGGTGGTGGTGCAGATCGCCGGGCTCATCGCCAGGCGCATCGTGTGTGAGGCCCGCCCCGGCGACCCGGTGACGCTCGGCGACACCTACGGCTTGATCCGGTTCGGATCACGTGTGGACGTCTACCTGCCCGAGGGCACCCGACCGCTCGTCGCCGTGGGCCAACGCGCCGTCGGCGCGGAGACCGTGTTGGCGCAGCTGGGATGAAAGAGTCCGTTCGCAAGGAACCCGTCCGAAAGGACCCGGGTCGCAAGGACGCGGGCCGACGTTCCGGCAGCCGGGTGGTACCCGCAGGTAGTCCGAGGCGGCGGCGCCGCCCCAGCCGCGCGGGAACGCTGAACACCGGCAAGCTCCTCGTTCCGTCTGCCCTCACCGTCCTTGCCATCTGCGCCGGCCTGTCAGCCACCAAGTTCGCTCTAGACGGCCGAATCCACCTGTGCGTTGCCATGATCGCAGCTGCGGCGCTCCTCGACGGCCTCGACGGCCGGGTGGCCCGCTTGCTGGGGGCGACCACGCGTATCGGCGCCGAACTGGACTCTCTCGCCGACGCCATCAACTTCGGGGTGGCCCCCGCGCTGACCCTCTACGTCCTCCTGCTCGAGGGCAACGACGTGGGATGGCTGCTGTCGCTGATCTATTGCTGCGCAATCGTTTTGAGGTTGGCGCGGTTCAACACACTGATCGACGAAGACGACACGCCGCAGTACACCAAGGATTTCTTCGTGGGTGTACCCGCTCCCGCCGCCGCTCTCATCGCGATGTTGCCCATCGCCCTCGAAGAGCAATTCGGAATGGGATGGTGGACCTCGGATGCCACCGTCGGCACATGGATGACCATCACTGCGCTGCTGGCCGTCAGTCGCCTGCCGACCGCATCACTCAAGTCGTACGCGGTGCCGCCGAATGCGTTGGTGCTGGTGCTCATCGGGGTGGCCCTGTTCGCCGCCGCGCTGCTGACCTACCCGTATCTGCTCATGGTGGTGGCGATCGGTCTCTACCTGCTGCACATTCCGTTTGCCTGGCGCACCAAGCGATGGGTGGCCAGCCGACCGGAGACCTGGGACTTCCACCCCCGGGAACGCCGGGCCGAACGACGCGCCATCCGGCAAGTGCGGCGCGGCAGACCGACCAAATCGTCGGCCCGTCTGGGCCTGCGCCGCCCCGGCGACCAGTAACGGGTAGCGAGCACCAGCCCGCGCCGAACGCCGCAGACGGTAGTTTTGCCCTGTGACTCCCACATCTGCCGCGTCTCCGCAATTGACGCTGACCGCCCGGCTCAACCTCTCGGCGACCGAGGCGCGCCGCGGCATCGTCAGGGTGCATCCGGAGGTTCTGGCCGCGTTGGCGCTGCGCGAGTGGGATGGAGTGGCCGTGATCGGCTCGCGTACCACCGGCGCGGTGATCGCAGCCACCGATGCGTCCGCTCCCACCGGCATCGCGCTGCTCGACGAGCTGACGCTGTCCAACGCGGGCCTGAAGTCCGACGCCCCGGTGGTGTTGTCCCCCGTGGTGGTGCACGGCGCCACCCGCGTGATGGTGCGCGGTTCGCGGCTGACCGCCGATTCGGTGGACGAGACCACCCTGCGGCGCGCACTCCTCGGAAAGGTGGTGTCGGCCGGGGATGTGGTGTCACTCTTGCCGCGCGATCTCGGACCCGATTTCGCGACGTCCGACGCCACTCGTTCGCTGGCGAGGTCGGTGGGCATCACCTGGACCAACGAACTGCTCACCGTGGTGGACGCCGACCCATCCGGCCCGGTGAGCGTGCAACCGAACACCGCGGTGCTGTGGGCGGACAAGAGCGTCGGACTGCCGACCACCGCCGAGGCGGCCACCAGTGCATCCACCCGGCACACACCGGCCAAGGCGACCGTCAGCACTGCTCCCCCGGCTCGAACCGTCGACGAACTCGTCGGCGTCGACGCCCAGGTGGACAAGCTGTCCGAATGGCTCGGCCTCGCCCTCGACAACCCGGAACTGCTCACCGCCCTCGGCGCGCAAGCCCGACTCGGTGTGGTGCTCACCGGCCCACCCGGGGTGGGTAAGGCAACCGTCGCCCGGGCCGTGTGCGCCGGCCGAGCGCTCGTGTACCTCGACGGCCCGGTCACCGGCGCGCTCGAGGCATCCGGGCGGCTCGCTGCTGTCAAAGATGCGGTCAGCCAACTGGTGTCGGCAGCGTCCGACACGGGCGCGGTGTTGCTCATCAGCGATGTCGAGGCGCTGCTGCCCGCCGAGGCAGACCCCGTCTCAGCGCTCATCCTCGACGCCTTGCGTACGGCGATCACCGCTGACCGGGTGGCCCTGATCTGCACCAGTTCGGCGCCCGAAAACCTCGACCAACGGCTCCGCGACCCCGACCTCTGCGACCGCGAGCTGTCGATCGGATTGCCCGACAACAAGATCCGGCGAGGTCTCCTCGGCGCGCTCCTGGAGTCCGTGCCCACCGGAACCATCGACCTCGGCGCTATCAGCGCTCGCACACCCGGTTTCGTCGCCGCCGACCTCGCCGCCCTCACCCGCGAGGCCGCCCTGCGGGCAGCGGCCCGCAGCGCCCGCGACGGCGAGCCACCTACGCTCATCGAGGCCGATCTGCTGGGCGCACTGGAGGTGATCCGGCCGGTGTCCAGGTCGGCATCGCCCGAGGTCGCGGTCGGCAGCCTGACGCTCGACGAGGTCGGCGACATGGTGGAGACCAAACAGGCGCTCACCGAGGCCGTGCTCTGGCCGCTGCAGCACCCGGACACCTTCACCCGACTCGGCGTCGACCCACCACGCGGCGTGCTGCTCTACGGTCCTCCCGGATGCGGCAAGACCTTTGTGGTGCGCGCACTCGCCGCGTCCGGGCAACTGAGCGTGCACAGCGTCAAAGGTGCTGAGCTGATGGACAAATGGGTCGGGTCATCGGAGAAGGCAGTCCGCGACCTGTTCGACCGGGCACGCGAGTCGGCGCCATCGCTCATCTTCCTCGACGAGATCGACGCGCTGGCGCCACGCCGCGGTCAGTCGTCGGACTCGGGCGTCGGCGATCGAGTGGTCGCGGCGCTGCTCACCGAACTCGACGGTGTCGAACCCCTACGGGATGTGGTGGTTCTCGGCGCGACCAACCGTCCCGATCTCATTGATCCAGCGCTGCTGCGTCCCGGCCGTCTGGAGCGGCTCGTGTTCGTGCCACCGCCCGACGCCGATGCCCGCGCTGCGATCCTGCGGACGTCGAGCAAGTCGGTGCCACTGGCAGAAGACATCGACCTCGCCGAGCTGGCCGCGGAGCTAGACGGATACTCGGCCGCCGACTGCGCCGCACTGCTCCGGGAGGCTGCTCTGGCCGCGATGCGGCGGAACATCGACGCAGCCATCGTCACCGCCGAGGACGTCGGGGTGGCGCAGGACAAGGTTCGGCCGTCCCTCGATCCGGCCCAGGTGGAGAACCTGCGTCAGTACGCCGAAAAGCGTGGAGCCTGAAGCCTTTTTGCGACTCTCAGTGGGCCATCGACGGCGTCTTGGTCATCGACGTCGTAGATGCGGTGCGATGCCGACGCGCGGCCAAGGCTGTGCCGACGAGTACACCGAGCAACGGCAGCGCGACGAAGACCACGCCCCGCGACAGGGTGGTGCCATGGCCCGCGGTGTCCTGGAACACCAACTGCTGGGGAATGAGCCAGACCGCACCCGCGGCCCCAGCGCCTCCGGCCGTGCACCCCGCGACGAGCAGACCATCGCGTATTCGTGGGGTCACCACCGTGTTCGCCCGCTCGAGAAGACTTTGCACCGCCAATCCCGCCAGCCCGAAAGTGGCCCCGAAGATATAGGGCAGCCACCAGATCACGTCGGGTGTGTCCACCGACTGGTACTGACCTGGGGCCTGCACCGGAGCACGCTGATGCCCGTTGTCGGTGACAAACCATGCGCCGGCCGCCACCACACCGGCGCACCAGCCGATCAGGCCGGACCAGTCCCACAACCGATACACCTCGACCTCGGGCTCATTTGACGCGTTCACCACCTCAGTATTGTCGAGGCATTCTTAATTCGCTGGCGAACACGACGGCGGAACAAGGGGCGCACCGGCGCCCCGTCTCTCTTCTCGCGTGATTTCTCTGCAATTCGTGTCGATTTCCGGTTCTCTCATTCGACGTAGGGATGAGAACAGCTTCGGCACGGGCCGAGGCACCACCCATCACGGAGGTTTGTCATGCGCACATTGATCGTCACCGCATTCGTCTCGCTGGACGGTGTCATGGAAGGACCGGGCGGCGAGCCCGGGTATCGCAATTCGGGGTGGACCTTCAAAGATGTCGAATTCGACGAAGCTGCCTATGAGATCAAGGGGCGCGAGCAGGAGGAGACCACAGCACTACTGCTGGGGCGCACGTCGTACGAGGCGTTCGCTCCGATCTGGCCGACCATGGACGAGTTCGCCGAGTACAACGCGATGCCCCGATACGTCGTCTCGACAACACTCGAGAAAGAAGACGCACGCTGGCCGGCGACGATCCTTCGGTCGATCGAAGACGTTGCGTCGCTCAAAGAGACCGACGGCGGCCCGATCGCTGTGCACGGCAGTGCGACCCTGGGCCGCAGCCTCGCCGACGCGGGTCTTGTCGATCGCTATCACCTCCTGGTGTTCCCACTCCTTCTCGGCGCCGGCAAGCGCCTGTTCAGTGAGTCGGACAAAGACACCACGAAGCTCAACCTGATCGAGCACGAGGTGTACGGCAACGGCATTCAGAAGCAGGTCTTCGATGTGGTGCGGTAGGTCGATCCGATAACGGTTGTAGCGCAACGCTGTTCGTAGCTGCGAGAGTTCGCCGCGGTGTAGCGCAATCAAACGCAGGGCTTGTGTTCGTTTGCAGGTGTTGCAGCACCTGCAGACGAACACAAAGCCTGCATTAATCCCGAACTAGTCAGACTCGAACACCTGTTCGACAATGTCCGATTCGGTTGGTACACTTGATGACAGGGGTTCGAGGGCTGGGGGGCTTGTCGATGAGTGATTCGGTGACGGTGGATCCACCGCCAATGCCGGTGTTGGTGGGGTTGTATCGCGATCTTGATGCGGTGCTGCAGCGGATTGTTGGTGCGTCAGCAGCTGATGTTGATGATGTGCAGGTTGCTGAGTTGGTGCGGGTGAACGAGAGAGTTGTTCGGGCACTGTCGTTTCAGGGCCTCAGGCGGTTGCAGGAGGTGAATGATCGGGGTTTGTTTCGTAAGGCTGGTCATTCGACGTTGCATCGGTTTGTGATGAGTGAGTTGCGGGTGTCTCGTGGTGATGCCTCGTCACGGTTGAAAGCGTTGGATGCTGCCGGTGAGTTGTTGTCGATGCAGGGTGAGGCGTTGCCCCCGAAATGTCCGGCCGCGGCCCAAGCGTTGGCCGAGGGTGCGATCGGGTTGGCGCACGTGGATGTGATGCTCAAAGTCCGGGACAAAATCCCTCACAAGTCAGCACCGGAAGTGTATGACGTGGTCGATGCGTGGATGACCGACAACGCCCGCACCCTGGGCCCCAACGAACTTGAAGTGTGTGGACGAGAAATGTTGGCGCGGGTTGATCCGGACGGTTCGTTGACCGACGACGCTGACCGCAAACGTAACCGGGGCCTGTCTGATGGTCCTCAAGGGTTGGACATGATGGCCAAAATCACCGGCAACCTCGACCCGGCGACGTTGGCGTTGTTTCGGACGGTGATGGATGTATGGGCAGCACCGGGTATGAACAATCCTGATGATCCGAACTCACCGACCGGCGCTGCTGACGATCCGACCATGGATCCGGCGATCATCGAGGCTGCCGCGGGGCGCGATTCCCGGAGTAGAGCCCAACGTCAGCACGATGCATTCAAAGCAATCCTGAAGACCATCCTCGAGTACAAACTGCTCGGTACCTCCCACCGTGGCCTACCAGTGCAGGTCATCATCACCATGACCAAACAACAGCTTGATGAGGCCGCAGGCATCGCCCGCACCGCCTCCGGCGTTGATATGCCGGTCAAGGACGCTGTCGAACTCGCCGCCCGGGTGGATTGGTCGCTGGCAGTGTTCGCCAACCACTCCGCCGACGTCCTCTACTTCGCCCGCGCCAAACGCACCGCCCAGCAAGGCCAACGGATGGCCTTGTTCGCCAAAGACCGAGGCTGCACCAGCCCCGGCTGCCGTAACCCGATCTCCTGGACCGAAATCCATCACACCACCGCCTGGGCCGACGGCGGACACACCGACATCGACGAACTCGCGCCTGCGTGTCCGCCTCACCACAAGATGATCGGACCCGGCGAGGATCAATGGCAGACCGTCATGGTCACCGACGGCCCCGACGCCGGCCGAGTCGCATGGATCCCACCCACATACATCGACCCCGACCAACACCCACGCATCAACCGGGCCCACCACACCGACCACACCATTGAAGCGGTATGGCAGAACATCATCGCCGAACGACAACAAGCACTCGACGAACGCCAAGAACGTATGCAGCTCCAGCAACACAACCGGACCGAGACGATCGCGGACTCAGACGACGCCGCCGAAGACTCGGCAGAACAGGTCGAGGAATAGCGGCCACCGATAACCCGGCTTTCCTGCGCTTCGCGCTGGGATCTTGTACACGGCTGTCGTGCACAGACTCAGAACTCACCCGCCACTGCGACCGCGATCAACCGCGTGGTTTCTCCACTATGGGAGCAAAGCGTTCTCGTCGATGTCACTCGGCGGCCTGCGGCGAGTCAGGAAAGCAACGGCTACTCCGCACGCAGCAACGGTGACTGCGGCCAGGATCACTTCAGTGGTGGTCAGCTGGCGGCTGTCGAAGCCCGATGAGCCCGATGAGCTCGAGAAGCTGTAGGCGACCGTGATGCCGACGACGGGGAACAATGTGGCTGGTCCGGCGACCGCGATAGTGCTGACGGGTGCGGTCGTGGGTAAGCAAGCTGCGACCACGTGCGCGCCCGCTACGGGAACGACAAATGCGGCGACAATTCCCGCCGTACTCCAGGGCGATTCATCTATTGCGGTCATGAGTGTGCAGGCGAGAAGCACGCCCATGGCGATCGTGGGGTGCGCCCAGCGGCGTCCGGACACCAGACCACCAGCGATCAACAGGACGAAGACAAGGAGCATCGGCCATGATCCTTGCCATTTGGGTAGGCCAGCTGCAGCGGTCAACGTCGCGAGCATCGCCAGTAACACCAGCCCGTTGCGGTGGGGCAACCACCACACGCCGACGATGATCACCGGCAGCAAAACTATGCCGTATGCCCACGTACCGCCCTCGATGTCGTCGCCGGAACCTACGGTGGCGATAAACCACCACCATGACAACAACGCGACGACTGGCACGCCGATCCCGAGCGTCAAAGTGGGCCCCAGAGCAGAACGCTGCGTAGCTGATCGGCCGTTATCGTCGGGAAATCGGGCGTGTGAACGTCCGGTGAACCTGGCGGCAGCGAACAGCACAAGTGCGGCAACTGCACCGACAGCCAGCGGCCAGTCGGAGGGCGTGCCGGTTGTGGTGTAGGCGCCGGAGTACGTGACCGATGAACGGCACTGCTCGAGTGGCCGGGCCAACCAAGCGCCGACCAGGGCACCAGCAAAGAGCCAACTCTGCAACGACTCTCGACTGTCTTCTTGCACTGCCAACGATCCGATCGCAGCGATCAGCAATCCTGCGGCCACGGCGCTGACGTAGCTTGCCCAATTCGCTGTGGTGCCAACGGCAGCCACGACCCCAAGGGCCACCAAGCCGGCGCCGCCGACGAAGAAAACAAGAGAGCGACCCATCAACACACTGCCGACAACCGCGACCACTGCGCACAACGCAACACACGCGACGTCACCCTGATACAGCACTCGCCATGGATCTGACTCGAACACCGACTGTCCGCCACCGAGGCGAGTCAGGAGCACTACGACGGAGATGAACGCACCCACCGCCATCGCGGCCGAGACCACCGCCCTATTCACCATGCTGAATCCTTGATGTATGCGCAGCAGTGGTGGTCTCGCACCTGCAGGTCATACGCCGCAGTGTGTCAGAAAGCCTCAGCTCGTAGGCGCAAGGGCACTACCGCACCCACCCAGCCGGTCGATCTCCGCTCGCGGCGAGTCCACGCATGCTCATCGACAGCTTTTTACTGCGTGTTTGTCCTAACATGACGAATGTCTTACGCGCGGACGGCATTATGAGACGGTTCTGATGCGCTCACACGAACTCAAGGGCAACATGAAAATCTACAAACAACTTGTTTCAACCGTCACCGTGACGGCTTTGGTCTCGCTGGTACTCAGCGGCTGCTCGTCGTCGTCAGACGAGCCGGCGGCATCGTCTACGACGGCGCCCACAATGACAGTGTCCTCTGCCGACGCCGCCGAGTTGCAGAAGGTCCTCGATGACACGCGCGCCCAAGCCGGCTTTCCCGGTGTCATCGCGCAGGTCGCCTCGCCCGATGGAACCTGGACCGGCACATCGGGAACCATCGGTCAGGGAAAGACCGAGGCGCCCACGCCCACCGACAAGACCCGTATCGGATCACTGACCAAGACGATGACCGCCACGGTCCTGCTGCAGTTGGTACAAGAAGGCAAGCTCTCCCTCGATGAGACAATCGGCAAATACGTGCCGGGAATGCCCAACGGCGACGTCGCAACCCTGCTGCAACTGTCCGACATGACCAGCGGTATCCCGAGCTACACGAAGTCCGACGCGATCGTCAACAAGTTCTTCGCAAATCCCGAATATGCCTGGCCTCCACAGGAACTGGTGGACGGCGTCAAAGGACTGCCGGCCGATTTCGCTCCCGGTCAGGGCTGGGAATACTCGAACACCAATTACGTACTCCTGGGCATGGTGATCGAGAAGGTGCTGGGTCAGCCGATTGCCGAGGTGTTCGAGCAGCGACTGTTCGGGCCACTGGGGATGGACGACACCTCGTTCCCCGGAGGCTCCATCGAGATCGCCAATCCACACATGGACGGGTTGACCGACCAGAACCAGCCGCCCGGGCAGAACGTCGACTCCACCCATTGGAATCCGTCGTTCGCGTTCACTGCGGGCGCGGTCATCTCGACTCTCGACGACCTGAAGAAGTGGGGGCACGCGCTGTTCACCGGTGAAGGTGTCCTGGACAGTTCAACTCAGCAGTTCCGGAGGGACTCGATCATCCGGGACATCCCACCGAACACCGCGACCGCGGGGTACGGAATCGGATTCGGCGATCGGGGCGGCTGGTGGGGCCACGACGGCGACATCCCCGGATACAACAGCGTGCTGTTCCACAACTACGACTCCGACACGACGATCATCGTGCTGACCAACAGCGACAACACTTTCACCGTCAACGGCAAAGAGGCCTTTCCGGCCCCGGCAGTGTCGGCGGGACTACAACAGGCGGTGAGCTGAGGTCCCCCCGCAAACGGTCCGTTTGTGACCCGTCGCGGGTGGGTAAAGGCTCTTCGCCTCTGACAGCACCGAAAGGACGCCATGAGCAACCCCGATTACGATCCAGCCCCACCCGCGACAACCACCACCACTGCCCCCGCGTCCGGCAGCGGCCGAAAGATCTCCACCATCCTCGGGCTCATCCTCGCCGCGCTCCTGGTGATCGCACTGATCGTCTTCGTGGTCCAGAACACCGAGCAGGTACACATCGAGTTCTTCGGACTCAACCTCGACATGGCACAAGGTGTTGCCCTGCTACTCGCCGCCGTGGTCGGATTCCTGATCGCGCTGCTCGGCAGCGGCTTCCTGCGGCTGCGGCGCAAGGTGCGAAATCGACATCACTGACGTCCGACGGCCCTCCCTCACCACTAAGCTCGGCAAGATGACAGTGCGGACAGGAATCGTGGTGACCGGTACCGAAGTCCTCACCGGCCGGGTCACCGACCAGAACGGCCCGTGGGTCGCTCAGCATCTCCTCGACCTCGGTGTGGACGTCGCGCACATCACCGTGTGCGGTGACCGTCCGGATGACCTCACGGCCCAGCTCCGGTTCCTGGCCGACCAGCGCGTGGACCTCATCGTCACCACCGGTGGTCTCGGCCCGACCGCGGACGACCTCACCGTTGCAACGGTCGCCGCGTTCTGCGGACGCGAACTGCACCTCGACGTCGAACTCGAAAAGCACATCGATTCCATCGTGCAACGGTGGCGCGGACGGATGACTTCTGCGCCCGACGCTGCGCCACTGCGTGAGGGCATCCGCAAGCAGGCGATGGTTCCCGAAGGCGCAGAATCCATTCCGCCTACCGGCACCGCCCCCGGAGTGGCCATCCCCGCCGAGGTGGTCGATTCCGTTCCGGTTCGGCCCGCCATCCTGGTGTTGCCGGGGCCACCCCGAGAATTACAGACGATGTGGCCGACGGCGCTCCAGACCGCCCCGGTGGTCAAAGCCTTGGCGGGCCGGTCCGAGTTCGAACAGTCGACGATTTTTGCGTATGGCCTGTCCGAAGCAGACCTGGCAGCAACGCTGCGGGCCATCGAGCACGAGGTCAGCGGCTTCGATGATCTCGAGATCACCACCTGCCTGCGGCTCGGCGAGCTCGAGATGGTGACTCGCTACCCAGAGTCGGCTGCGGGGGCGTACTCCCGATTGGAGGAGCAGATCACCGCCCGTCACGGAGACCGGATCTTCTCCACCGACGGGTCGACCATCGACGACCTGGTGGCGGCGGCACTCGCCGGCCGTCGTATCGCGACCGCAGAATCATGCACTGGCGGCCTTGTCGCGGCACGACTCACCGAACGGGCCGGATCATCGGCATATGTGATGGGCGGTGTCGTCTCGTACGCGAATGAGGTGAAGTCCGGCCTTCTCGACGTCCCCGCGGAGATGATCGCCGAGCACGGCGCCGTCAGTGAACAGGTCGCCGCACGGATGGCCGAGGGCGCGTTGAGCCGGGTCGGCGCTGACGTGGCCGTGTCCACGACCGGTATCGCCGGGCCCGGCGGTGGATCCGAACTCAAACCGGTGGGCACGGTCTGCTTCGGGGTCGCGGTGACGGGCCAGCCGACCGTCACGAGGACGCGACGCCTACCCGGCGACCGGGCGAGTGTGCGGGCACTGTCCACGACCGTAGCCATGCACCTGCTCGCGGAAGTGCTGGGCGTGCGGCGATGAGAACACTTGGGTTGATCGGTGGGATGAGCTGGGTCAGCACCGCTGAGTACTACCGCATGATCAACGAACTCGTCGCGGAACGACTCGGCGGGCTGCATTCGGCGCGGATCATTCTCGAGTCCGTCGACTTCGGCGAGATCGAGAAGCTGAAGCTCGCAGGGCGGTGGACGGATATCGGCGCCCACCTCGCCGCGGCGGCCGCCCGGCTCGAGTCGCACGGCGCAGAGGCGATCGTGCTGTGCACCAACACGATGCACTACGTGGCCGAGACCATCGAGGATGCGGTGTCCATCCCGTTCATCCACATCGCCGATACAACAGCCAGGGCCATCACCGCGGCGGGTTCATCACGCGTGGGGTTACTCGCCACCGCATTCACGATGGAATCGTCGTTTTACCGTGACCGCGTCGCCTCGCACGGTATCGAGGTGCTGACACCCGATGCGGCAGACCGCGACCAGGTCAGTTCGATCATCTACGACGAGCTCTGCCACAACGTGATACGTCCTGAGTCGCGCACTCTCTATCTGGAGGTGGTCGGCCGATTGCTGGCCGAGGGCGTCGAAGGGATCATTCTCGGCTGCACCGAGGTCGAATTGCTGATCGGCCCGGAGGACGTCACCGTCCCGGTGTTCCCGACGACGCTCCTGCACGCGCAGGCCGCCGTCGACTTCGCCCTGTCCGACCGGTAGGCCAGTAGAACACCGAGAACCACCCACCATCCGCAGCGAACATCGCATTTTGCTGCCTGCACACAACCACTTCGTTTACGGTCGCGACAGAAGATGGCCGCGATACGTCAAGAAGGTGATTGTGCAATGGGATTCACCACGCCGACACTGCCCAGTCTCGAGATGAACGAGTGGAGCCGCGGGACCCGTGCGGAGAAGATCCGCCCGTTGGCCCGGCATTGGGCAGAGGTCGGCTTCGGTACACCCGTTGTACTGCACCTCTTCTACGTGGTGAAGATCCTCTTGTACATCGTGGTGGGTGGGCTGATCGCCGGGTCGACGTCCGGTCTCGGCGGCGTCACGCAGATCAGCAGTTGGTGGGACGAGCCCATCGTCTTCCAGAAAATAGTGATCTACACCCTGCTCTTCGAGGTACTCGGGCTCGGCTGCGGATTCGGTCCACTCAACAACCGGTACTCGCCCCCGATGGGGTCGGCTCTGTATTGGCTGCGACCGAACACCATTCGACTGCCGCCGTGGCCTCGGGTGGTCCCATTCACCGCCGGCAGCAACCGAACTCCCGTCGATGTACTGCTCTACGCTGCGCTCCTCGTGACGTGCGTGCTCGCTTTGTTCTCGGGCGGTGATGAATCGGCGCCCGATCTCGGCAGCGATGTCGGCCCGCTTCCCATCTGGATCCCGATTGCCGTGCTGATCGCGCTCGCGCTGATCGGGCTGAGGGACAAGACGGTTTTCCTGGCAGCTCGCGGTGAGGTCTACGGCGCACTCGTGGTGACTTTCTTGCTCGCAGGCGCCGACATGATCCTTGCCGCGAAGATCGTCTTTGTCATCATCTGGATGGGTGCGGCCACCTCCAAACTGAACAAGCACTTCCCGTTTGTGGTGTCCACGATGATGTCGAACAACCCGATCGTGCGACCACAGCGGATCAAGCGAAAGTTCTTCGAGCACTTCCCCGATGACCTGCGCCCAGGCCGCCTCTCACGTGTGGTGGCGCACGGTGCCACGGTGATCGAGATGGGTGTGCCCCTGATCCTCTTCTTCTCGCACGGTGGCTGGCCCACCGCCATCGCTGCCACCGTGATGGTGGTCTTCCATGTGGGCATTCTCAGTGCCATCCCGATGGGCGTGCCGCTGGAGTGGAACGTCTTCATGATCTTCGGGCTGCTGTTCCT
Organism: Williamsia sp. D3; assembly: GCF_000506245.1. NCBI lineage: Bacteria > Bacillati > Actinomycetota > Actinomycetes > Mycobacteriales > Nocardiaceae > Williamsia > Williamsia sp. D3. The sequence continues at coordinate 21,549 of NZ_AYTE01000015.1, forward strand.
CTTTGTCGGCCACGCGGACGTCGCGCCATCCGACGCCGACCATCTCTGGCTTGTTCTCGCACTCACCGGTGTGAGCGCGGCGGTCGTGGTGGCGGGCAACCTGTTTCCCGGCAGAATCTCGTTCCTGCCGGGAATGCGCTACTACGCAGGTAATTGGGACACCACCCTGTGGTGCATCACGCCCTCCGGCTCGGCCAAGATCGAGGCAGGCATCGTCTCGATCGCCAGCATGCCTGCCGCCCAACTCGAGCGCGTCTACGGCAAGGAACGCCTGGAGATCCCGTTGTATCTCGGCTACGCCTTCCGGGCGATGAACACGCACGGCCGGGCCCTGTTCACCCTGGCGCATCGAGCGATGACCGGACGCAACGAGTCGGACTACCTGCTCACTGACGGGGAACGCATCTGCAGCACGGCGCTCGGATGGAACTTCGGTGACGGCCACCTCCACAGCGAACAGCTCATCGCAGCGCTACAGGAGAGGTGTCATTTCGAACCCGGCGAGGTACGGATCGTGCTGCTCGAAGCCCAGCCGATCCACCGCGGAACCCAGCAGTACCGGCTCGTCGACGCAGCCACAGGAGAGTTCGAGCGCGGTGAGGTGCGGGTGGCCGACATGGTGACCCGTCAGCCGTGGGACGACGACGTACCGGTGCACGTGCACTCGGCAGTCGAACCCTGAATGCCGTGCGCGCTCAGCGGTATCCGTTGCCCAGATCAGCACTGAACTCCTGCGCCACCGATACCAGGAAACCGGCGGTGTCGGCAGCAAACGACTCCGCCGTGGCACGCGCCGACGAGGTCGAGCAGGCCAGTGCACCGACCACCGATCCGCCGGCGTCGCGAACCGGTGCGGCCAGTGAGATCAGGCCCACCTCCAGCTCCTGCTCGGTCAGTGCGTAGCCCTGCTCTCGCACCTTGGCCAGCTCGCGTTGGAGCTCATCACCTGACGTCACCGTCGCCGGCGTCAGGGCATGCGCAAAGTCCGAGTTCTCGATCACCGACCGGACCACACCGGCCGGAGCCCAAGCAAGCAAAACCCGACCCATCGATGTGGCGTATGCAGGGATCCGGGTACCCACCGACACGTTGATGCTCATGATCCGGCGCACCGGAACGCGCGCTGCGTACACCACTTCGGCTCCGTCGAGCACGCCGAGCGACGCCGACTCGTGAACGGTCTCGACGATCTTGAGCAGATGCGGCATCGCGGTATCGGCAAGCGAATGCGACGCGGTGTAGTGCTGGCCGATGCTCAGGACGCGCGGGGTGAGCGACCAGCGGCCGTCGCCACCGGACACGTAACCGAGCCGCTGCAGTGTCAGCAGTATGCGACGTACCGCGGGCCGAGAAAGCGAAGTGGCTGCGGCCAATTCCGCCAACGTCGGGTTGGGACGATCAGCGTTGAAGGCCAAAAGGACCGCAAAGCCGCGTTCGATGCTCTGGATGTGGTCCCGATCCCGCTCGGCCCCGACTTCGGTCACCATTGCCCCCTCGATAGTCGCGGTTCAACCGTACGCAATGCGGACAGTTGGTGGCCGATCAGGTTGTGCGTTCGAAGACCGCGGCAAGACCCTGCCCACCGCCGATACACATGGTCTCCAGGGCATACCGGCCCTCTCGACGGTCCAGTTCGCGCAGCAGTGTCGCCAGGATCCGCGCACCCGTGGCCCCGACCGGATGACCCAGTGAGATGCCTGACCCGTGCGGATTGAGTCGCTCATCGTCGGCGTCGATCCCCCATGCCTGCAGAACGGCCAGCACCTGCGCCGCAAAGGCCTCGTTCAGCTCGATCACGTCCATGTCCCCGAGCGTGAGATCTATTCGACCCAGCACCTTCTCGACGGCGCCCACCGGTCCGAAACCCATCCGCCCCGGCTCCACCCCGGTTGTCGCCCACCCGGCCAACCGGGCGAGCGGACGCAGTCCGAGCTCCGCTGCCTTCGCCGGGGTCGTCACCACACACGCTGCGGCACCGTCGTTCTGACCACTTGCGTTTCCCGCTGTCACCGTCGAGTCGGCATCGACCGCACTCCGGATCGGCCGCAACGCCGCCAGCGACTCGACCGTGGTGTCTGCACGTGGGTGCTCATCTCGATCGACCACCACTGCCGCGCCCCGCCGTTGCGGCACGTCGACGCCGACGATCTCTTCTGCGAACACACCGTTGTCCTGCGCGGCAACGGCCCGACGGTGCGATTGGACAGCCAACGCATCCTGGTCGGCGCGGCTGATGCCGAACTCGGCCCGCAGGTTTTCCGCGGTCTCGATCATCCCGCCCGGGACAGGGAAGTTGGCGCCACCGGCGGTGACGCGGGCCCGTGCGAGGCGATCGGCGAGTTCCACCCCGGCGCCCTTGACACCCCATCGAATCGAATCGGTGTAGAACTCCGCCTGGCTCATCGATTCGGTACCACCGGCGATCACCGCGTCACCGGCCCCGGTCATCACCTGCATGCACGCCAAAAGAACTGCCTGCAGGCCTGATCCGCATCGGCGATCGACCTGCATGCCGGGCACCGAGATTCCCAGGCCCGCGTCGAGGGCCGCGACCCGGCCGATCGCCGGAGCCTCACCACCCGGCGTCGCCTGACCCAAGATCACGTCGTCGATCTGATCGCCGGATATGCCGGTACGCTGCAGCAACTCCCGGATCAGGGTCGCCGCCAACGTTTGCGGTGGAACATCTTTCAGCGAACCACCGAAACGTCCGACAGGTGTGCGCAACGGTTCACAGATGACGGCGTCTGGCATGGGTGCTCCTGAATCGGTCTGTGTGAGTTCGGTCAGCGGGAATTCGGTCTGTGTGAGTTCGGTCAGCGGGAGTTCGGGGTTCGGGCGAGGTCGGCCGTGATCTCCGCGGCCGTCGTCTGTAACCGCGGGAGCAGATCAGCGTGGACGGCGTCGACGCTGTATCGAGCCGATTGGGTCGATATGTTGATCGCTGCGATCACCGCCCCGTCACGTCCGTGCACCGGCGCGGCGAGCGAGCGCAGTCCCAGTTCGAGTTCCTCGTCGACGATGCAATAACCGTCGCGGCGGACCCGGTCGATCTCCTCTCGGAGCTCGCGCACAGTGGTTTTGGTGTGTTCGGTCAGTGCAACGGGCGAGACCCTGGCGAGGTGATCGTCCAGCTCGTGGTCGCTCAGACCCGCCAGCAGCACGCGCCCCATCGATGTCGCGTATGCCGGAAACCGGGTGCCGATGGTGATGGAGACCGCATGATGCGACTCACCGGAACACGTGCGACGTAGACGATGTCGTCGCCGTCGAGAATCGACACCGACGCCGACTCATGCACTTTCGCGGTGAGCGCCTCCAGGTGCGGGCCCGCCAGTTCCGGAAGGGACAGACTCGACAGGTAGCTGTACCCCAGGTCGAGAACGCGTGGTGTGAGCCAGAAGGCGTTACCGTCCGAGCGCACATAGCCGAGGTCGACGAGGGTGAGGAGAAACCTCCGGGCCGCCGGCCGGGACAGTCCAGTTGCTGTTGCGACCTCGCTGACCGTCTGCCTCGGGTGGTCGGCATCGAATGCCCGGATCACCGCCAGCCCTCGGGCCAGTGACTGCACATGATCGCCAGGAGCGGGTGTCATACGTCCACGATATGAGCACGGAGCAGAGCCGAGACCTCTGTTGCCCGTTCCAGGTTCACCAGGTGGGCGCCGGGGTCGAGCACCTCGAACCGGGCCCCGGTGATGCCATCGGCCAGGATCTGCACCGTGTCCGGTGGGGTGGAAGGGTCTTGCGCTCCCGCGATGGCCAGGGTGCGCGCCGAGATCGCCGTCAGATCGGCACGCGAATCCCACTCCGCAAGAGCCTCGCAGCATGCGGCGTACCCCTCGTCGTCGGTACCTCGCACCATGGCGACCGCCTCGTCGACAACGCCTGGATGCGACTCGGCAAAGTCGGCCGTGAACCACCGACCGACAACAGCATCGGTGATCGCACCTGTCCCCTGCGCCCGCACGGTTGCCGCCCGTTCGACCCAACCCGCTGGTTCCCCGAATTTTGCAGCGGTACACAGCAGCGACAATCCGGCAACCCGATCTGCGGCCGTTATCGAGATGTGCTGCGCCACTGCGCCACCGAGCGACAACCCGACCAGGTGAAAGCGCTCGACACCGAGGGTGTCGAGGTTCGACAGCACGTCGGCGGCGAGGTTGTCCAACGAATAGGGCCCCGGCGGAGTCGGTGAATCCCCGTGTCCACGAAGATCAAAGGCGATCACGTGCAGCCCGCCATCGGCAAGCGCTTCGATCTGCGGGTTCCACATGGAGCGGTTCGAGCCCAGCGACCCCAGGAGCACAACCGTGTCCCGACCGTCCTGCGCCCCGGCCACCGTGCGCGCGAGATCAACTGACATGCACAACACTCCTCGTTGATGTGTACACATAACTGTACGTAGTGCGTACGACTGTACTTGTAGCGTACACGACGCTATTCTTGCGCCATGCTCGACAAAGTCATCAGCACAGCAGCGGCCGCGGTCGCCGACATACCCGACGGCGCGTCCGTCGCCGTAGGCGGGTTCGGCCTGGTCGGCGTACCCGAGGTACTCATCCGCGCCGTCCTCGATCAAGGCGCGACCAACCTGGAAACGGTCAGCAACAATTGCGGCACAAACGGATTCGGTTTGGGGATGCTCCTCGCGGAACACCGGATCCGCAGGACCATCTCCTCGTACATCGGGTCGAACGAAGAGTTCGCCCGGCAATATCTGTCCGGTGAACTGGAGGTCGAATTGACCCCACAGGGCACCCTGGCCGAGCGGATGCGCGCCGGTGGCGCAGGGATACCTGCGTTCTTCACCCCTGCGGGAGTCGGGACACCCGTCGCCGAGGGTGGTCTGCCCTTGCGATACGACGGATCCGGCGGCGTCTTCACAGCCAGCCCGCCCAAGGAAACCCGCGAGTTCGACGGCACCACATACGTTCTCGAACACGGCATCGTCACCGACTTCGCCCTCGTGCACGCATGGAAAGGCGACCGCCACGGCAACCTGGTCTACCGCCGCAGTGCCCGCAACTTCAATCCCCCGGCCGCAACCGCAGGACGGATCACCATCGCCCAGGTCGAGGAACTCGTCGAACCAGGCGAGATCGACCCCGACGCGGTACACACCCCCGGCATCCACGTGCAACGCGTGGTGAACGTCGGCAAGGTCGAGGTAGGCATCGAGAAAAGGACGGTACGCCCATGAGCTGGACACGCGAAGAGATGGCCGCACGCGTCGCCGACGAACTCGAGAACGGGCAATACGTCAACCTCGGCATCGGCATGCCCACGTTGGTCCCCAACTACATCTCACCCGGCATCTCGGTCGAATTGCATTCGGAAAACGGAGTTCTCGGAGTCGGCCCCTACCCCACCGAGCACGAACTCGACCCCGAACTCATCAACGCCGGCAAAGAGACCATCACCGTCAACCCCGGCGCCTCATACTTCGACTCAGCCGCCTCGTTCGGCATGATCCGCGGTGGCCATGTCGACGTGGCAGTACTGGGCGCAATGCAAGTCAGCGCCACCGGCGATCTGGCCAACTGGATGGTCCCGGGCCAGATGGTCAAGGGAATGGGAGGCGCCATGGATTTGGTCCACGGTGCCCGCAAGGTCATCGTCATGATGGAGCACGTCACCCGCAAAGGCGCCCCCAAGATTCTCGAGCAATGCACATTGCCCCTCACCGGCAAGGCGTGTGTACAACGCATCATCACCGACCTCGCCGTCCTCGACATCACCGACAACGGACTGCGTTTGGTGCAACTGGCACCCGGCGTGGGTGTCGACGACCTCCACAGCAAGACCGGGGCAACGATCCTCGTCGACAGCGTCGTGTGAGCATCTGGGTGTGGTTGCAGACCACTCCTCGCACAACGTAATTCAGCCACAAACGCATCCAGCCACACCAGCCGGCGCTGAACCGGCCGATGTGGCTGAGTGTTTGTGCTGGCTACTTGATCGAAGACCCGTGTTTGGCCAGCGGGGTGACCACGATGTCCATATACGGGAACAACGGCAACCCCCAGAGCAGGTCGTTGAGCTCGTCGGGATCGGCAACATCGAAGATGCTGATGTTGCTGTACTGACCGGCGATGCGCCACAGGTGAACCCACTTGCCCTGCCGCTGCAGGTCCTGCGAGTAGGCCTTCTCTCGCGCGATGGTCTCGCCCCGCTCGTCGGGGTCGAGGTCACGCGGGATGTTCACATCCATACGAACATGGAAGAGTGCCAAGGGTTTGTCCTTTCGAATTCGGGTGTTGTCAGTCGCGGGTCAGCGAGTTGACGACGTCCATGTCGAGTTGGATGCCAAGCCCGGGACCTTCGGGCAGCGCGACCTTGCCGTTTGAATACCGAAGTGGCTCTTGTAACAACTCGACCGAGAACAGCAGCGGACCGAACAGTTCGCTCCCATAGTTGATCGCGGGCTCCGAACACGCGAAGTGGATCGACGCGGCGGTACCGATCGGACCTTCGATCGACGTGGCACCGTGACACGCAACACCGGCCGCCTTGGCGATCGCGGCGATCTCCTTGCTGCGTTGCAGACCACCACATTTGGTGGTCTTGACTGCGATCACGTCGGCCGCACCCTGGCGCACCACATCGAGTGCGTCGTGTGGGGTCAGCACACTCTCGTCGGCCATCACAGGGATCGGCAGCAGGTGATTCAACTCGGCCAGCACCTCGATCTGTTCACCTGGCGTGGGCTGTTCGATCAGCTCGACACCACCATCGGCCAGAGCCGGTAGATACCGCAGCGCGGTGAACCGGTCCCACCGGGCATTGATGTCCACCCGTACCCCGGCCCTGCCTTTGAGACCTTCTGCGATGGCAAGGACTCGAGCCGTGTCGTCGGCCGGCTCGATGGCGCCCATCTTCAGTTTGAAACTGAAGTGCTCTCTGCGGTCGAGCTTCTCGGCAGCCTCGGCGAGGATCTCCTCGACCGGCGCGGCACCCAGCGCCCACGTGACATCGATGCTGCTTCGAAATGCACCACCCAGCAACGTGTGTACCGGCACATCCAGACAGCGCGCCCACGCATCGTGCAGCGCTATCTCGACAGCGGCCTTCGCGAAACGAGCACCTGCGACCACTCGCTCGATGTCGAGCATGATCCCGGTGATGTCGTCTACGGTGCGGCCCACCAGCACCGGGGCGATGTAGCGGTCGACGAGGACTTTCATCGTCTCGACCGACTCACCGCCCCACCACGGCCCACCTGGGACAACTCCCTCGCCCAGGCCGGTGACCCCACCGTCGACACGAACCGACACCAGCAGGATCGGCTGGGCGTCCATCGACGTGGTGGCGAACTTGTGCGGGCGAACAAGCGGGACGTCGATGATGCGGGTGTCGACGCCGACGATCTTCAGATCCGGCACAGCCCGCTTACCCGGCTGCCGGGTCGAGTACGAAGTCGTAGGTGACCCGGTTGATCCCGTCGTCACCCGAGGTCGGTCGCAAGACGAGTTCGGGCTTGGTGGCCGAGGCGACATCACTGTCGAGCCACTCCCCACCGTCGAAGTACAGCTGCGTGGTCACCGATTCGTGCTCCGGTGCGGACACGATCAGGTGCAGATGCGCCGGCCGCCAGGGGTGACCATTCTGCGCCGCGATGAATGCACCGGTCGGACCGTCGGTCGGGATCTGGTACGGCGCAGGCTGAATGGTCGTCACCTGGTAACGGCCCTCACCGTCGGTGATGATCTTTCCGCGCAGGTTCCACTCCGGCAGATGATCGGCGAACTGCGAGTAGTAGCCATCGGCATCGGCGTGCCACAACTCGACGATCGCCCCGCCGATGCCTTTGCCGTCCAGATCGGTGACCTGACCGGAGAAGACGAGAGGGGTCTCCTTCGTGTCGACCTCACGCATCGGCAGTGTGCACACCGACGGCAACTCGGGAGCATCGGCCACGTAGTACGGCCCCTCGATGCTGCCCTTGGTGCCCTTACGGCTGCGCGCGAGAACCTCTTCCACTGCGTGCTCGATGAACACGTCGAGGAACAGCGGCCACTCGCCGCCCTCGCCGACATCGATGAGCCACTGCTTGAGCACACGATATTCCGGATACGTGACGTTGTGATCGAGGATCACCTTGTGCAGCGCGCTCAACGCGTCTTTCGCGATGGCAGCAACTCGTTCCGGCGAGGTGTCGGCACTGACCCGCTCGTTCTTGAACTTGTCGGTGGCGGCAGTGCCAGATCCCACCGCGGTGGGGCTCTCGTGTTCGGTGGTCGTCATGTCGTGTCTCCTGCTCAGCAGATAGTTAAGAGGCGTGACCGCTATGCGTACAGGGCTGTCGCAGTGCGTACGTACACTGTGCGTCCAGTCACACGTGATGTCAAGCACCTGAACGCTCACCCATCACGGCGGAGCCGACTGGCAGGGCCATCGTTCGCCGACTGCGCCGTTGATGAGTGGTGCTGCAACACAATGTTATTCGACTTCGTTGGCATCGCCCCGCCCTCGTGGCCATCGGTAGGCCCGATACACCCTGCGTCTCGCTAAGGGAATTCCCAATTGCCTCGCATCTGTGACAGCAGTCACGATCACGTACGCAGAAGGTCAGCCATGTACGCATCGCGTACCCCACCTTGGAGTTTCGATGAACTATCTCAAAGGGCATGTCAGCCCCCTGGATCACCGGAGTCGCGGCCTGTCCGCGGCCGACGGCAGAGGTACCCCATGACCGTGCATGAACACCCCCGCGCCGATCGCGCGGACTACTACGCGCTGAGTAAAGAGCGCACTCGACTCACACTCACCCTGAGCGCAGCAGTATTGGCTTTCTTCCTGCCGCTGCCCATTCTCGGTGGATTCACCTCGGTACTCGACGGCGTGCTCTTCCAGGGACTCACCGTCGCGTGGGTCTATGCATTCGCCCAGTTCGTCGTCGCAATCGTCGTCGCCCGCTGGTATTCGAATTGGTCGGCTCGATTCGACCAGCGACTCGCGGCCCTGACCACCGGAGAGACCAGCTCATGACACTTTCTTCAGCACTGCTCTTCGGCGCCCTTGTGGTGGTCACCCTGATCATCACGTGGTGGGCGTCCAAGCGGAACAAGACAGCCGCCGACCACTATGTCGCCGGCGGTCGACTCTCCGGCAGGCAGAACGGCGTCGCGATCGCAGGTGACTTCATCTCGGCCGCATCATTTCTCGGTGTGACCGGAGCCATCGCGCTCACCGGATTCAACGGGTTCTATCTGGCTGTCTTCGTCCCGATCGCTTTCCTGCTCGCGATGTTGATCGTCGCCGAACCCCTGCGAAACCTCGGACGCTTCACCCTCGCCGACGTACTCGCGACGCGGTTTCAGGGGTCGGCCGTCCGCTCGGCCATGGCCGCCAGCACCGTTGTGATCAGCGTGGTCTACCTGGTTGCGCAGCTCGTCGGAGCCGCCCTGATCGTGTCGCTGCTGTTCGACATCAAGTACTACGTGGCCGTACTCATCATCGGCGTGCTGACCACGGCGTACACCATGATCGGTGGCATGCTGGCGACCAGCTGGATCCAGATCATCAAGACCGGACTTCTGATTTGCTGCGCGGTCGCGATGTTCCTGCTGGTGCTCTTTCGGTTCGACTTCAACCCCCTGGGCCCGTTCTCTTCGGCGCTCAGCGAGTTCGGCAAGTCGTTTGTCGGCCCGGCCCGATCGTCGGACATGACCTCGTTCGATCAGCTGTCGCAGATCGTCGGACTGGTCTTGGGTGTTCTCGGGCTGCCGCACGTGATGATCCGCTTCCTCACCGTCCCGGATTCGAAGCAGGCCAGATCATCGGCCTACACGGCGATCTGGGTCTTCTTCGCTTTCTATCTCATGATTCCGATCCTCGGTTACGGAGCCGCCAACATCGTCGGACGTGAGGACATCGCCAAGGAGAACAAGGGCGGAAACCTGGCCGTGGCGCAGCTGGCCGAATCACTGGGTGGCTCACTGCTTCTCGCGTTCGTGGCCGCAGTCGCCTTCGTCACCATCCTCGCCGCACTCTCCGGTCTGGTCATCGCCACGTCGGGCGCGATCGCCCACGATCTCTATGCACAGGTGTTCCGGCGCGGCAAGGTGTCCGAGGTGGGCCAGCATCGCGCCGCCCGCATCGCCACTGTGGCCACATGCGCCATCGGCGTCCTCATCGCACTCGCGGCAGAGAAGCAGAACGTGGCGTTTCTGGCCTCCCTCGGAATGTCGATCGCGGCATGCGCCAACCTGCCGGCGCTGCTGTTGACGATGTACTGGCGCCGGATGACCGCATCTGCGGTGATCAGCGGAATCGTTGTGGGACTGACGTTGTCGATCGCGATCATCCTCGCGAGCCCGGCCATCCACGGCCCCGATGCGCCTCTCGGCTTCTCCAACCCGGCTCTCGTCGTCGCGCCGATCGCGCTCATCGTGTCCATCGTGGTCGCGTTGATGACGGCACCACGCGGAGACCGTGCGAAAGACGCCACCGAGACGTTCGACGACATGCGGATCACCGCGCTCACCGGCAAACCGCCCGTGGTGCGGACACCGAATTCCGCCCAGGTCAGCTGATCCGGGCGGCAGCCGCCGACCTCTCGACACCAGGCACCTCCCGGCCGGGCACCCAGCCCGCGGGAGGTGTCTTGGTGTTTGCGAACAGCCCAGACCCTCCGACTTTGTGCAGTCCCTCCCGTTGCAACCGGAAGAAGTGGCCAAAGTCGGAGGGTCTGGCCGGCGGACCCAGTCCCTCCGACTCCATGCAGTCCCTCCCGTTGCAACCGGAGGAAGTGGCCACAGTCGGAGGACCTAGGCCGACACACCGCGAGCCCCGCACCCGCTGACGCACACTCCCTCCGACTCCATGCAGACCCTCCCGTTGCAACCGGAGCAAGTCGCCGCAGTCGGAGGGTCTGGCCGACCAGACTCACGCCCACAACCAAAAACGGGCACCACATCGTCGCTACGATGTGGTGCCCGGATCGGGTGGTTGTTCGCTCAGTAGAGCTCGATCACCAGTTTCTCCGACAACGCTCGTGACACGCAGAGCGCCATCTGATTCCCCGCGGCCTTGTCTGCCGCAGACAGGCAGTTGTCGCGGTGGTCCGGCGTCCCTTCGAGCACACCGGATACACACGAACCACAGATGCCTTCCTCACAGGACTTGAACACCTCGATGCCGTTGTCCTCGAGGACCTCGAGGATGGACCGGTCGGCCGGGATCTCGAACTCCTCACCGGTGTCCAGCTCGACGGCAAAAGCCTTGTCGTCACTCGAGTCGATCACCGTCGCGACGAAGTGCTCGGTGTGAACGTGATCCTGTCCGACCACCGGTGCGAACACTGCTGCGGCCTGCTCCATGAATCCGTCCGGACCACAGGTGTAGACGTGGGTCGCGCTTGTCGCGGTTGACGCCACGGCGGCGAGCACACCGGGCTGTTCCGACCGCGGTGTCCCGAAATGCAGGTGCACGCGCTCGGAGAAGCCGACCCGGTTCTCCAGCAGGTCCACGAATGCCGCGTGATCACGCGATCGGGCGAAGTAGTGGAGCTCGAATTCCTCTCCCCACGAATAGATCTCGTAGGCCATGCTCAGCAACGGCGTCACACCGATGCCTCCGGCAATCAAGATGTGCCGGTCGGCGCCCTTCGCGATCGTGAGCAGATTTCGCGGTTCGCTGATCTTGATGTGGTCGCCGGTGCTCACCTCGTGTAACGCCACCGAACCGCCACGGGACTTCGCCTCCCGCTTCACGGCGATCAGCAACGACGACGGGTCGCTCGGTGGGCTGCACAGCGAGTACTGCCGCAGCACACCCGTGGGGCCCACCACGTCGATGTGGGCGCCCGCCTCATACCGGACGAACGGGGCGCCGTCCTCGCGAGTCAGCCGAAGAGTGCGGATGTCCGGCGTCTCCTCGACGACCTCCGCCACCCGCACGAGCACGCTCATAGCAGGAATCCGGCCGCCGGGACCTCGTCCCTGCCGTCGATGAGGCGAATCACCTTACGGACGATCTTGTCCTCCTGCGCAGTCGCCGCCACCCGAATCGTGTAATCGACGTTCGCTGCCCAGATGTCGTGCCTGCCACGCTTGTACGCAACCAGAACCTGCGCGGCGCGAACCTCGACGGTGGAGCCGTCCTCGGTGTCGACAACGCCGGCCGGGACGAAGCGCGAGACGGTGCGCGCTGTCGTCGCCGAGTCGACCGCCGCGATCGCGTAGCCCTCGGTCATCCGTGTCACGCGCAGCTGACGCATTCGGGCGTCGTCGTAGACCATGTTCAGGCTGTTGGCGAAGTCTTCTTCGTCCGGGTCGATCGGGATGACATAGAGGGCATCATCGGAGTAGAGCTGCTGCCAGGGCTCGTACGATTTCTGGTCCAGTAGTTCGGCCTCGCGCGCTATGAGGTCGGTGGCCCGCACGATGCGGGGATCCGTTGTCGGCACGAAGGAGACAGGAAGATCGCGCCCCTCGGTGGCGGCTGCCCACGCCCCCGGCTTCGGTTTCGGCTTGGGCTTCGGGGTGGTGACCGTGTCAGTCATCGCTCATCATCTCCTTCCATTTGCCGTATGCAGCGCGCATACCGGTTTCGTCTGTGACGTGTGAGGTGGGCCAGCCCTCGGGTGAAAGTTGCTCCCGGCCGAGACCACGATTGACCATGATCGGTAGTTCGGGTCCGCCGATCGCGCCCCGCTGCACGCGGTCCCAGCCCTCCGCGTCGTCAGGGGTTCCGAAGCCGAAAGGGCCCTGGAAGTGCTCGTGCACCCTGAGCCGCTCACGGTTGACCGGGCCGACGATGTCAGCCGGGCCGTCCGATCCGAGCGCGACGTGTTCGATCCATGTCTCGTCCACCGAGATCGGCCGGATGACCCGGAAGAACGAGATCGACATCGACACATTCGGGAACAGGTTGAGGTTGAACCCTGTTCCGTGCATGGCCCGCACCAACTTTCGGACCGCCGAGTCGTCGAGACCGGCCGACTTCAGCTCGGAGACCAGGCCGCCGAAACGCGCCTGCAGGGGCTCGCTGCCGTCGTCGATGTCGAGATCGGAGTGCTCAGGCACCATCTGCATGACCGAGTGACCGTTGCCGAGGTCGTGGGTGATGGCCGCGGGGTCGGTCATGAAGCTCATCATGTCCGACGTCTCGGAGTCGACCGAGGCCATCCACGAGCGGTGGACGATCGGGAAGTGATAACCGTCGGTGGTGTTCTCGAGTTGGATCTTCCAGTTACCCCGGAACTTGAACCGGTGCGTGCCGAGAACCTTGACGGGGTAACCGCCACCCTGCTTGAAGAATCTGTCCATCCAGAGTTTGGCATCGCCCAGGAACTCCTCGAGAGGCGCAGCATCGTGATCGAGCGTGGCGAACACCATGCCCGCGTACGACTCGGTCCGCAGCTTCTTCAGGCCCATGCCTTCCTTGCCCATGACGTCTTCGTAACCGTCGGGGTAGGGAATGCCGCGTAGCGTTCCGTCCAATCCGTATGACCACGCGTGGTAGGGACAGGTGAAGCCATTGGTGGTGCCCGAACGCTTTTCGCACACGCTGGCCCCGCGGTGGCGGCACCTGTTGAGCAGCGTGTGGATGTTGCCCTTGCGGTCACGGCTGACGATGACAGGCTGGCGTCCGACGTGCGTCGACTTGAAGCTGCCGGCTTTGGGGAGCTCACTCTCGTGTGCAACCCACACCCATGTCTTCTCGAAGATCTTTGTCATCTCGAGCTCGAAGATCTCGGGGTCGGTGTACATGCGGCCCGCTACGCGATCTTCGCGCACCAGGTCGGCGGGAGGGAGGTCAAAGACCTCCTCCGCGGAGAAGTCGATGGTCATCGTGATCGCTCCAGTGGATAGACTATGTGCATCGCAAGACGAAACAGGTTGTGGCACTGCGGCACCGGATGCGCACACCTACCGCAATCTTGCGACTTCTCGCACCTTCCCCGCCCACGGTACGGGGGCACGGCCGGGTGCGAAATCAGAAAAGACACAACCTCGGGTAGGTGATTTCCTTACCCCCGCAGTGGGCCCGGACGAGCCTCTTCCGCCGTAGACTCGGGCAGTGGCCGGCCGCATGCTCAGCCAGTGACAGAGCCGAACTCGTAGATGCCACAACCCATGAGGAAAGATCCACGGAATCGAAATGACCTCAACAGCCCGCACCGCCACAGCCGGCGAGCACCGGATGACCCTCACCTGTTACAACGACACTTTCGGGTACGGATGGCGGCACGTCGATCTCTTCACCCGCGACGCTTCCGGCCGGGAGCTGAACTGGGTCCACTGGACGGTGCCGGCCGACGGGCCTGACGCCGCCGACGCGGTGACCGCCCGTGTCGAGCCGACCCTGCGGCGCACTTCTGACTGGCGTCACAAGGTCAGCGCCGGCGGTATGGACTACTGGGAAGCCGATGCAGTCTGGGCGGACGACGTCGGATAGGCGCCCCCCACGAACAACGCCCCCGGATCCGTTCGAGATCTCGGGGGCGTTTTGTTCTTCGGGGACGTTTTGTTGTTCGGACCGAAGGTTCTGCGTGAGAACGGCCCTCAGGGGTTCATGACCACGGAGGTGGATGGGTAGCTCTCGGCGAACTCCTCGGGCAGCGGCGCGATGAAGACGTTCTCTGTGCGGGTCCTCGATATCTTCCAGGCCCCGGACTCTTTCCGGAACGCGTTGTTCAACCGACTCGACCGCAGGAGACTCCTGCCGTCGGAGAACAACCACGGCTGCATGTGGATCCAGTGACCCTCTGCCGTGTCACCGTCGACGTGGATTTGCTCCGAGGTGAGGTAGTGCGCGTTCAACAGCAGGGCGGGATCTTGCTTCTCACCCCAGAAGTTCTGGAAGTGGGCCCGTAGTGCATCGCGGCCCACCGCGCGACCGAACTGACCGTTGTAGTACTCGCCAACTCCTTCCCACACGGCGTCGGCGGTGTAGAGATCGATGATCGCGTCGATGCGCTGGGCGTCATCGACTACGCCGGGGTCAGGGCAGGGTGTGTCGCACAAAAGCATGTAACGTGCCTGCAGTCTTCGTATCTCGGCCTCTGCTTCGAGTACCTCGACGCGTGCGGCGAGGGCCGCCAGCGCTTCGTCTCGACCGGCGTCGGTCGTGTTCGTCGTCATCGTCAGCTTCTCCTCATCCGGCTTCCAGCACGCGGACGACTGACCGCGCCTCGTCCAGCCAGGCGTTGATCGTGGACCCCGTGCTCTGGGGCGGCAGCTGGCCGAGGCGCAGCGTCAATGAGTACTCGCCCGCAGGATCTCGCACCGGCAACACGATCGAGCCGACGTCGTAGACCTGCTGCTCGTCGACCTCGCGTACCCGATAGTCGACCGATGCCCGGCCGATCGATTCGCGAATGTTGCGTTCCTGCGATGGGGTCAACCGGCCCTTCTCGTAACGTTTTGTCGCATCCCGCATCTCGTCGTACGCCGCGCTCCCCTCCACGGGCAGGAACGACAGCAGGTAGCCATGCTCACGCACGAACTCGAGCCGCATCCGATGCATGTCCTTGACCTCTGCACTTGCTTCGCGCAGTTTGTCGACCCAGCGCTCCTGCTCTTCGATGGGCCGGGAGAAGACGTAGCTGTCCCCGATCGGCGGGACCATCGGCACCCGGTGGGCAAGCCCTTCTTCTCGGTCGACTCCTACCCCGGTGGCAGACAACACGGTGGCCATCTCGTCGCAGCTGACCGCGGTGAACACCGACACCTCGCATCCGATCGAGTTGGCCAACGCCTCGACCTCGGCACGAGCACCGTGAGCGGCGTGGATGGCAGGCAGGATCTCGTGATCCATGCGTGCCATCAACGACGTGGAGACGAAACTGCCGTAGCCGCCCTGAAAGAAGATCAGAGGCGACACCGGGTTTGCCACCGCCATGTCGTTGACCCGACACAGGACGATCCAATGATCGCCCGCCTCAACGGTGTTCCAGATCGTCGTGTCGATCCATGCGATCGATTCCGACAGCACGGGATCGCCCGACGGCGAGGGGAACCACTCGATGCCATCGAGCTTGTTCTCCCAACGCTGCGCGATGGTCAGCACGATGTCTTCCTGCTCCCCTCCCAGGATGTTGATGCACAGCGACGAGCACTCACGCATCTTCGCAAACGTGCGCGAGGTCATCATCGGCATGAACGACACCAGAGGCGGATCGAGAGACACCGAGTTGAACGTGCCGACGACCATAGCGAGGATGTCGCCTTCAGTGTCGCGGCCGGTCACCACCACGACGCCGGTCGGGTAGTGTCCCATCACTTCTCGGAACACGTGCGGGTCCACCGGAGCCGTAGCGGGATGGGGCATGATTGCCTTCCTGTGGGCAGGATGCGAGCTCGATACTGTGCTGGCAGCAACGTATTGCTCACCTCCCCTACACCGGTAGGAGAGAAATCTTTACTGTTCCCCGTCGCCGCGGTCGGGCACACTGGCGGCACCGGATATGAAGGAGACAATGGTGATCGCTGAGCACCTGACACGGTCGATCGAGGATCAGGCGGCCGCCGTCGGCAACGGTGACGTGACCGCCGAGGAACTCGCCTCGGCAGTCCGCGGCGAGATCGAAGGCGCCGAATCACGTATCGCGGCTTGGGTTCACCTGTCGACCGAGACGATGAACGAAGCACGCGAACGAGACCGGGACCGGGACTACGGCGCCCTGCCGCTGCGCGGGATCTCCGTGGGGGTCAAAGACCTCATCGACGTCGCCGGAATCCCTACGCGCGCCGGATCGTCGACCACATCGGCCGACCCTGTCCTCGCCGACGCACCCTGTGTCGCCCGGCTGCGCGAACTCGGCGCCGTGGTCCAGGGCAAAACCGTCACAACCGAATTCGGGTACTTCGCACCCGGTCCGACACGAAATCCGTTCGCGATCGATCACACGCCCGGCGGTTCTTCGAGCGGTTCCGCGGCCGCTGTGGGAGCCGGCACCCTGCCCCTTGCCTTGGGTACCCAAACCGCAGGGTCACTCACCCGGCCGGCGTCGTTCTGCGGCGCGGCAGGAGTGGTTTTCGCGCACGGCACAACCGACCTGGCGGGTGTGTGCGGATTGAGCGAATCGCTCGATTCGCTGGGGATGCTCACCCGTACGGTGTCTGACCTGGCGTACGTGTACTCGTCGTTCACCGGCCGGGAACTGCAGCCGAGCAGCACAGACAGCACCGGCACCGTATTCGTCTGGGATGGAACGGCACTCGGGGACATCGAGCCTCCGATGGCGCGATTGATCGAGCAGTCGCCCACGCTCTTGCGTGAAGCAGGCCGTGCGACTGCACGTTTGGAGTGGGACGATCAGGTGCGTGAGCTCGCCCGAGATCACCTCACCGTGATGGCCCATGAAGCGGCCATCACGCTCGACGCCGTGTACAACCAGCACTCCCGAACTCTGAGCGATCCCCTTCGACAGCTGATTGACGACGGCCGGAACACATCAGAGGGTGACCGTGATACGGCCCTCGACCGACGCGAGCGTGCGCGAACGCAACTCGTGGACCGCATCGGGCGATCGATCATCGTCGGCCCGGCCGCACTCGGACCGGCACCAGCGGGCCTCGCTGCCACCGGATCGCCTGTCTTGAGTCGGCCTTGGCAGTTACTCGGGGCCCCGGTGGTGACCGTGCCCGGTGCACGTACTGTCGCCGGGCTTCCACTCGGACTGCAACTCATCGGCCATCCTGGCCACGAGGGCGAGCTCTTCGACGTCGCGATCGCCCTCGAAGCCGCACTGCGGGCTCTGCCCCCGGTTCAGGACTGACGCGCAGCAGAGAGGGTAGAGTCGACTCGTCTCCAGTGCCAGGTTCCAGATGCGGAGATCCGAGGAGAAATGTCCGATCAGCCAACCGATGAGCCACGACCGGCAACGGTCTACGTTGTCGATGACGATCCCGAACTGTGCGAGTCGGTGGCTTGGTTACTGGACAGCATCGGCATCACGCCGCGGATCTTCCACAGCGCCGACGAGTTCCTCTCGGCGTACAACGGCGACCACGCGGCGTGCATCGTGCTCGATGTCCGGATGCCCCAGATCAGCGGAACCCGCTTGCAGGAGAAGCTGACTGCGTTTGCACCCCACGTGGCGATCATCTTCGTCTCCGCCCACGGTGACATCCGGATGTCGGTGAAGACCCTTCAGGCCGGGGCACTCGACTTCCTCGAGAAACCATACGAACCGCAGCGCCTGCTCGACGCGGTTCAGGCCGGCGTCGAGAAGGCCGACAGCAAGTTCCGGCAGTTCCGTCTGCAGCAGGCGGTGCAGGTCAAGGTGGCGTCGCTGACACCTCGCGAACGCCAGATCCTGGCCCTGGTTGTCGAGGGGCTACCCAGTCAGAACATCGCTCGCCGCCTCGGGATGAGTGTCAAGACGGTCGACGTGCACCGCGCGCGGATCAAGAGCAAGACCGACGCGGACAGTATCAGCACGCTGGTGCGTGATGTCCTGCGCTTCGACGTCGACATCGCCGTCGACCACGACTAGAGCTCCCTCGTCGCTGTCGTCCCCACGGCAGGTCAGCGAAGGTTTAGACCCCCGTTGACGTCCCAGCATGCGCCCGTGACAAAACTCGCGCCGGCAGACGTCAGCAAACTCACCACGTCACCGATGAACGCCGGGTCGCCGAGCCTGCCGACCGGGATACCCGCGATCACCGCATCCAGTTTCTCGGGCGGTACGGTTGCGCGGACCACCGGAAGATCATGTGGGCCAGGCGCTATGGCGTTCACCGTCACCCCCTGCGCTGCGAGCTCTCGGGCAAAGATCTTGGTGGCCGTGAGGATCGCGCCTTTCGACGACGCATAGTGCCCGCCTGTCGCGGTCCCACCGTTCTGACCGGCAAGCGAGGCCATGTTGACGATTCGGCCGTACCCCTGTTCGGCCATTGCCGCACCGAATATCTGGCAACCGAAGAAGATGCTGTTGACGTTTGTCGTCAGCACCCGCGTGAAGTCCTCCTCGCCGAGGGTCATCAGGTCGGCCGCCTGGGTGACTGCGGCGTTGTTCACCAGAATGGTTGGTACACCCCAGAGTCCGCGGCACTCGTCGAGCACGCGGGCGAACTCTGCTCGGTGGGCCACATCCAGTGCCACCGCACGTGCGGTGGTGCCATCGGGTGAGAGTTCGGCCGCAAACAACTCGGCCGCGTCGACCGCGATGTCGGTGAGGAGAACTCGATGACCGTCCGCGTGCAGTCGGCCGGCAATGTGGCGACCCATTCCCCCTGCCGCCCCGGTCACCACGGCGATACCGGCCTGTGTTGCGTGACCGGTCTGGGTGGGGTGCTCGTCTCGCATCATCGGTTCACCTCGTGGTCGGCGCTCGTGTGGTCAGTCAAGTGCGACGTCGTCGCGGATCGTCAACTCGCGGCCCATCCGGGCCTCGATCTTGAAGTACTTCCACAGGGCGTATTCGCCGATCATGGTGGTGCGAAGCAGGTTGCAGGCTTCCTTGACCGTCGGCTGATCACGCACATCGGCCAGCACGTAACACGTCCAGGGCCAACCGTCCGACGGTCCCACCATGTGCGAATCGTCGTCGAACGTGCCGATGATGTCGACGCCGTCCATGTTCTTGAGGTTCGACAGCATCGTCGAGATGGCAACCCAGACGGGGCCGATCTCGGACTTCGGCAGGTCGAAGAAGTTCTGGTTGTTGCCGATGCAGAAGAGTGTGCGTAGCGGCTCGGTGGCCATGATGTCCTACTCCTTGGTCGAGGTGAATGTTGCTGCTGCACAATGCCTGGGGAAGGCAGCGTTCAGGGGAAGCTGGGAATCCCGGCGTCCAGTCCGAGGATCAGCGCGCCGGCTGCCTCGTACGTATGGGTCTGCAGCATGGCGTGCTGTGCGGGGACAAGTGCGTCCTGCACATATCTCTGCAGTGGGTGGGTCTCGTAGATCGCGCCGGTGCCCGCAAGGTCGAACGCCTGCAGCACCACAGCACGCCCGACATGCGCGGCGTGTGTTGCGCACAGCCGCAACATCGCCCGGTCCGTGTCCGAGATGGGCTCGTCGGCAACAGCTTTGCGCCATACCTGCTCGCTGGTCTCGTAGAAGAAGGCGCGCGCTGACCGCAACTCCGCCTCTGCCTTGGCAACTCCCGACTTGTAGGCGGGCCGATTGCCCTTGGCCTCACCGCCGGTGATGGACGACTTGGCCGCCCCCACCTCGATGACGTGGTCGAGAGCTCCCCTGGCCGCGCCCAGCGCCACCACCGCAAGCACCTGCGCGGCGTAGGCCAGCGACGGATACCGGGTGAGGGGTTCGTCGACCTGCGGAGCCCCGCCCCGGACGAAGGTCATCTCGTCGGGGACGAACAGCCTCTCAGCGCGGATCGAGTGGCTTCCGGTGGCCTTCATCCCGGCCACCGACCAGTTGTCGACGATCTCCACATCGTCGGGGTGGACGAGGGCGGTCAGTGGTTTGCCTCCGGTGTCCGGCCCACCGACGAGTCCGATGCCCAGGATGTCCGCGCCGCGGCATCCGCTGGCGAACTGCCATACGCCCGAGCAGACGAAGCCACCGTCGACCTTTTCGGCCTTCTGCATCGGGAAAAGACCACCGGCATAGGCGACATCGGGCCCTTCGGCATAAATCTTCTCCTGGGTCTCGACGGGCAGAGCCGCGAAGTAGACCAGCGCCGAACCGAAGCTCGAGACCCATCCTGTGGCCGGATCGACAGCGGAGATGCGCTCGATCAGTCGCATGAAGTCGGCGGGCGGCACGGGCTCACCGCCGAACGCGGCCGGCGTGGAGGCGCGGTAGATCCCGGCGCGCTTGAGGAGTTCGACGTAGTCCCTGGGCACAAATCGCTGCTCGTTGAACTCGTCGCGACGTGCTCGGAGCACCTCGAGTGCGTGATCAAAAGCTGCGTCTCGTGCCGGACCCGCCGGTTCCGCGGACACCTTCTGCGTCACGCTCTCGGTCGTCATCGCCGTCTCCCATTCGTTCGAAATCGCTCTGCCGCAAACGCTATGGACGCGGCCGATTCCGCGGTATCGGGACTTCCCGCGTGGCGACTAAGCAATTCCTTACTTGCACCCCGGCCCCGGGCACCCGATGCTGAAGGCCTGCAAAGGAGGCGGATGTGCCCGAATTGACGGCAAGCGACTACGAGCGCCTGGTCAGGTCACTGCGGTACTGCGTCCTCGTACACGACGCGGTGACGAAAGACATCCTGTGGGCCAACCCGGCGGCCGCCGAACTCCTGGAGTTCAGTGTGGAGGAACTGCGTCCCCTCAAGGCACCGGACATGAGTGCCCGCGAGCGTCGGTACCGGCGGTCGGTCGGCCGTCAATGGCTGCAGGACGCCGCGGACAACGGTGTGGCGGTCACCGAATGGGCATACCGGGCCAAAAGCGGCCGAGTAATCCTCACCGAGGCGATCGCCATCCGCGTCGAACTGTCCGCCCGCCCGGTGGTGATGGTCCAGTTCCGCGACATCGAACACGAAGCGCTGATGCGTAGCAACCTGGTACGCACCGAGGCCGACCTGACCAGAACCGAGGCACGTCTGGCGGCGTTTCTACGGAGCATGAGCGAAGGCATTCTTGTCCTCGACGACGACGGCCTGATCACCTACGCAAGTGAGGCAGCGGCCACATTGCTCGACTCGTCGGTCGATGACCTGGTCGGCGCACAGTTCATCGACTTCTGCCGTCCAGGAGAATCCAGACTGAGCGTGCAGGCCGCGCTCGGGCGCACAGCGCGCCACGGTGAACCAGAGAGCATCCGCTATGAGCTGGCTCTGCCCAGTGGACGTGTGCGATGGCATTCGGGTAGTTGTCAGCACATCGAGATCGAGAACGACCTCAGCGGTTCACTGCTGCTGTGTCATGACGTGACCGAACACGTCCTCACCGAGCAAGCGCATCGCCGTGACGCCCAGTACCTCAATCATCTGGCCCGGTACAACGCGATGGGCGACATGGCCATGGCCATCGCTCATGAGCTCGCCCAGCCGCTCGCTGCCGCCACCAATTACCTGGCGGGTACACAGAGCCGCCTCGGCGACGGCCAGTCGGGGCAGGAAGACATCCACCGCGGCCTCGAACATGCACGCAGACAACTCGATCGGGCCAACAACATCGTGCGGAGCCTGCGGGAGTACGTCACCACTCTCGAGGAGTCACAGCAGCACACAGACCTCAACGACATCGTCGCGGAGTGTGCTTATTTCATCGACCTGCGCGCCCGGGAACGGGGGGTCATCGTGCAGTACGCACCTGCCGAAAACCCGGTCGAAGTGGTGTGCGAGCGGGTGCTGACCGGGCAAGTGGTGCTCAACCTGTGTTTCAACGCCATCGAGGAGATGGCGGAGTGGCCGGCGGAGCAACGAATGGTGTCGGTGGCGGTGCGGCGGGAGCGAGGCTTTGGCGTTTTCACCGTCACCGATCAAGGAAAAGGCTTGTCACACATGCCTTCCGGCCGCATTTTCGACGGCGCGTTCACCGACAAGTCGACCGGCCACGGCATCGGGCTGGCCCTGAGCCACCGGATCATCACCCGCCAGGGTGGAACCCTGTCGGCTCACGAGAACTTCCCTCGCGGCGCCGTGTTCGAGTTTCATCTCCCCCTCGGCGACGATCCGGATCCGACTGGTCAGAACGCATAGCGGACAGTCAGCCACGGGGCGTGCGTCGCGATCAGCTCGACCATCGTGTGCACGGCGTCGGCTTTGACCGTGTTGCGATACCGCACGTTGATTCCGCCCGACTGCGACCGCTTGGTCTGCTGGATGCCCGGAGTCCACAACACCTCTTCGGCCTTGGGGTGCCAGCCGAGGTTCACCTCGTGCAGGTCGCGGTTGTGGGTGAGCGTGATGATCTCGACTGCCGCCTGCTGTTTGAAACGTTCATCCGTCGCATCGCCCAGACGGCGGAGCAGCTCCGTCCAGCGCTCCCGCCATCCGGCGGAGAGCACCACCGGCGAGAAGTTCAGGTGCACCTCGTACCCGGCGTCGACGAAGTCGTTCAACACCGCGAGGCGGTCGTCGATGGTCGACGTACGGATGTCGAGCAACTTCGAGTCCGCCTCCGGCATCAGCGAGAACCGGATGCGGGTGCCCCGCCGCGGGTCGAGGTCGAGCAGGTCCCGGTTCACGTACTTGGTGGCAAAGCTGGCCTTGGCGCCGGCCTGTCTGGCGAAGAACGCGATGAGGTCGGCAACGTTGTCGCTGATGGTCGCATCCACGCTGCAGTCGCTGTTCTCGCCGATGTCGTAGACCCAATCAGCCGGATCGCACTGGTTGGGCGCGGGCTTGGCGCCCTGCCGCCGGATGTGCCTGCCGATGTAGCCGACGATGGCGTCGATGTTGGTGAACACGGTGACCGGGTTGGCGTAACCCTTCCGGCGCGGCACATAGCAATAGGCGCAGGCCATGGCGCACCCGTTGGCCGTCGACGGCGCGATCCAGTCAGCAGACCTCCCGTTGGGTCGCGCCGTCAGCGACTTCTTCACACCGAGGACAAGATCTTCGGTCTTGACCCTGACCCATCGATCGACGTTGCCCTCGTTGCCGTGCAACGACGGGATCTGCCAGTGCGACTCGACGTCGATGATCTCGGCGTCGGGGAATCGCGCGAGCACCTGCTGGCCGCGCAGATCGGCTTGAGCCTCCGGCTCGGCCCAGATCCGGCGCACCTGCAGCAACGGCGAACGGGGGCGCGCAGACGACGAAGAGGTCACGGCCGACAACTATCACGGGCCTCTGACAACCGGCCGCCGGACAACAGACCCGCAAGCCGGTCGCGGTCACTCCCCGAGGCCGTCACTCCAATCCATGTCCCCGGAGATGGCCGCCATGGTGCTCTGACCGTCGAGCGCCTCGCGGATGATGTCGGCGTGGCCGCAGTGATGCGCGGTCTCACGGAGCAGATGCAGCGCCATCTTGCGGACCGACCACCATTCCCGCTCGGGCTGCCAGGGTGCGGTCGGCTGAGGAATCAGGTCGTCGAGACTCTCGACCTCTGCGATCACACGGTCGTAGTCTGCGGCGGCCCGGTCGTACTCGTCCAGCCAATCCGAGAGTGTCTCGCCCTCATTGAGGGCGTACGCGTCCACAGCCGCGTCCATGTCGAACTCGGCGTTCTCGTCGCGCTCGCGGATGGTCGCTGCATGTTCTCGTTCGCCACGGGCGAGGTGCTTGATCAAGCCGCCGATGGTGAGTCCACTGACCGTCGACCGCGTGCGGGACTGAGCGTCGGTGAGGCCGCGTGCGGTGACCTTCAGCAGCGCTCGCTGATCGGCGAGAAGCGTCAGGATGTCGGCTTTCTCGCCGGTGACGGGGACGCTGAGGGTGACGGAGGTGTATGTGCCGGCCATGGTGTGGTCCTTTCGGGGAGGAACTGAACGCCCATGACGTTATGACCGATTGCGGTCAGAAACGGTCCGCGATTGCCCGCCGTTCACACACCGGTTTGCGGGCGGTCAGCACCCACCCACCCCTTTGCTCGCACGATGTCCCATTCGCCGTGATACTGGTAACTAGGGGCAAAACCCCTCTGAAAACGCTACGGAAACCGGAGACGAAGCAAATATGAACGCGAAGCAGCCCACCATCATCTACACACTGACGGACGAGGCGCCGATGCTTGCGACCCACGCCTTCCTGCCGGTGGTCCGTGCTTTCGCCGGTGCGGCTGACATCAACGTCGAATCAACCGACATCTCCGTGGCGAGCCGCATCCTCGCCGAGTTCCCCGATTACCTGCCCGAAGATCAGCGCATTCCGGACAACCTGGGCGAGCTGGGCCGGCTCACCCAACTGCCCGACACCAACATCATCAAGCTGCCGAACATCAGCGCCTCGGTGCCGCAGTTGCTCGCCGCGATCAAGGAGCTCAAGTCCAAGGGGTACAAACTCCCCGACTACCCGGGCAACCCGAAGACGGACGAAGAAAAAGAGATCCACGATCGCTACGTCAAGTGCCTCGGCAGTGCGGTCAATCCCGTCCTGCGCGAAGGCAATTCGGACCGGCGCGCACCCAAGGCAGTGAAAGAGTACGCGCGCAAGCACCCCCACAGCATGGGCGAGTGGTCGATGGCGTCACGCACCCACGTGGCACACATGCGCGAGGGCGATTTCTACCACGGCGAGAAGTCGATGACCGTGGACAGCGACCGCGAGGTCAAGATGGAACTGCTGACCGAGAGCGGCCAGACGCTTGTGCTCAAGCCCAAGGTGACGCTCAATGCCGGCGACGTGATCGACAGCATGTTCATGAGCAAGAAGGCCCTGATCCAGTCTACGAAGAGCAAATGGAAGACGCCTACAAGACGGGCGTCATGTTCTCGCTCCACGTCAAGGCCACCATGATGCGGGTGTCGCATCCCATCGTCTTCGGGCACGCGGTGCGGGTTTTCTACAAGGACGCGTTCGCCAAGCACGGCGAGCTGTTCGATGAGCTGGGTGTCAATGTCAACAACGGCTTGTCCGATCTGTACGACAAGATCGAGTCACTCCCGGCGTCGAAAAAAGAAGAGATCATCGACGACCTCCACAAGTGCCACGAGCACCGTCCCGAGCTGGCGATGGTCGATTCCGCCCGCGGCATCTCGAACTTCCATTCGCCGAGCGACGTGATCGTCGATGCCTCCATGCCGGCGATGATCCGGGCCGGCGGCAAGATGTACGGCGCCGATGGCCGCCCCAAGGACACCAAGGCCGTGAACCCTGAGTCCACCTTCTCCCGCATCTACCAGGAGATGGTGAACTTCTGTAAGACCAACGGCGCCTTCGACCCGGCGACGATGGGCACCGTCCCCAATGTCGGCCTGATGGCGCAGAAGGCCGAGGAATACGGTTCACACGACAAGACCTTCGAGGTTCCCGAAGGCGGCGTCGCCAATATCACCGACCTCGCCACGGGCGAGGTGCTCTTGACCCAGAACGTGGAAGAAGGCGACATCTGGCGCCTCTGCATCGTCAAGGATGCGCCGATCCGCGACTGGGTGGCGCTGGCCGTGCGGCGTGCGCGTGAGTCGGGGATGCCCGTGGTGTTCTGGCTCGATCCCTACCGTCCGCACGAGAACGAACTGATCACGAAGGTGAAGACGTACCTCGCCGACCACGACACCGAGGGACTCGACATCCAGATCATGTCGCAGGTGCGGGCCATCCGGTACACGATGGAACGGCTCGTCCGCGGTCTCGACACCATCTCCGCGACCGGCAACATCCTGCGTGACTACCTCACCGATCTGTTCCCGATCCTCGAGCTGGGCACGAGCGCCAAGATGCTCTCGATCGTGCCGTTGATGGCAGGCGGCGGACTGTACGAAACGGGCGCCGGCGGCTCGGCACCCAAGCACGTCAAGCAGCTGCTCGAAGAGAACCATCTACGGTGGGATTCGCTCGGCGAGTACCTGGCGCTCGCCGTCAGCCTGGAGGACCTCGGCACCAAGACCGGCGACAAGCGGGCGACCATCTTGGCGAAAACACTCGATGCCGCAACCGGAAAGCTGCTGGAGAACAGCAAGGGGCCCTCGCGCAACACCGGCGAACTCGACAACCGGGGCAGCCAGTTCTATCTCGCGATGTACTGGGCGCAGGAGCTGGCCGACCAGACCGAGGACGAGGAACTGCGCAAGTACTTCGCACCGCTGGCCAAGTCGCTGGCCGAGAACGAAGACACCATCGTCAAGGAGTTCAACGAGGCCCAGGGGCAACCCGCGGACATCGGCGGGTACTACGCGCCCGACCCCGAACTCGCGACCGCCGTCATGCGGCCGAGCAAGACCTTCAACGAGGCCCTGGAGTCTGCCCAGAAGTGACGTGCCCGCAGCGCTGACGGACCAAATCGTCTGAACAGCAACCTTTTTGACATGGACGGATCGTGGGAGACATGAGGTCTCCCACGATCCGTCCTTTGCTCTTTCCAGGTGGTATCGGACGCGCGCATTCCACGAATGGAAAATCGTTGCGTTCTATGGCAAAGTGACTGCCGTCACACCGGCTCCAAGAACGCGGGTCGCCGCCAGACACCGGAATCTGTCTGTGCCGATGTTTGCGCCCCGCGCTGGTGAATCGAGACCAAACCAAACCCGTGTGGGCGGCATCGGCCGCAGGCATGGAAGGAATGCCTTCGATGACCGAATTGACGCCGTTCTACGATGACGTGCAGTCCCACTACGACTTGTCCGACGAGTTCTTCGCGTTGTTCCTCGACCCCACCCGCACATACAGCTGCGCGTATTTCGAGCGCGACGAGATGACACTCGAGGAAGCAGAGATCGCCAAAATCGATCTGGCACTGGGCAAATGCGACCTGGAGCCGGGTATGACACTGCTCGACGTCGGCTGCGGGTGGGGATCGACCCTGCTCCACGCAGTAGAGAAGTACGACGTGAACGTCATCGGACTCACCCTCAGCCGCAATCAGCACCGTTGTGCCAGCGAATTGCTGGAGAACCGGTCTGCCACCCATCGCAGTGCAGAGGTGCGATTGCAGGGCTGGGAGGATTTTGACCAGCCGGTCGACCGGATCGTGTCGATCGGCGCATTCGAGCACTTCCGGCGTGAACGCTATGACGCATTCTTCGACCGTTGCAACACGCTCCTGCCCGACGACGGCAGGATGCTGTTGCACACCATCGTCGGCTTCAACCGTCACCAGATCCGGGACAAGGGCCTGCCGATCAACCGGGAGATCATGGAGTTCGGGAAGTTCATCCAGTACGAGATCTTCCCCGGTGGCCAACTGCCCGAACCACAGTGGGTGGTGGACGGCGCGAATCGAGCCGGCTTCACCGTCGAGCGCGTCCATCCGCTGCAGTTGCACTACGCGCGCACGCTCGATTGCTGGGCGGAGGCGTTGCAGAAGCGGCGCGACGAGGCGATCGAGGTCGCCTCGGAGGACACCTACAACACCTACGTGAAGTACCTGACCGGTTGTGCCGATTACTTCCGTAAGGGGTACATCGACATCATGCAGTTCAGTCTGGCCAAGCCGACCGCCCGGCCACTTCCGGCGAAGTTCTCACAGGGCTGAGGAACAGTGCCCTACTTGGACAAAGACGGCGAGGTGTCGGTTCTGCATCTCGGCGGGCACGACTCCCCCGATCCTCAGAACCGTTTCAATCCGGACTGGCTCAAGACCGCTCATGCTCTGCTCGACGAGGTGGAAGCCGAGGTCGGGCCGCGCGCCCTGGTCACAACCGGCCACGGCAAGTACTACTCCACCGGCGCAGATTTGAGCTGGGGCGCGCAAAATCCGGGCCAGATCGACTGGTGCCTGAGTGAAATCCAGGCTCTGCTCGCGCGCCTCCTGGCGTTTCCGATGCCGACGGTGGCGGCGATGCAAGGTCACGCTTTCGGCGCAGGTGCGTTCCTCGCCATCGCCCACGACCACTCGGTGATGCGGGCCGACCGCGGTTATCTCTGCTTCCCCGGCATCACCCTGGGTGCAGCCTATGCACCCGGGGTGCTGGCGCTGACCGCTGCGCGTCTGCCTGCACGTGCCGGACATGAAGCACTGATGACAGGCCGGCGATACGGCGGAGAAGAGGCACTTCGGTTGGGGCTTGTCGACGAGGTCGCGGAAGAGGCCGACGTGCTGACCGCCGCGGTCGAGTGGGCCCGCTCCAACGCCAACACCCGGTCTGAGGTACTCGGTGACATCAAACGTGGTCTGCATCCAGAGGTGTTCGAAGCACTGAAGCAGCCGGTCAGCGGATACAACCAGTAGCGCGACAAGCGGCGGTCGCTGCCGATTACGTTCTTGTGCAGGACAACCCGGGTTCACCGTGACGTTGTAGGGTGCCCCCGTCTGGGTAGCCGAGTACAGGGGCGGGCGGTGGCGAGAGCCGATGACAGCGACTGATCGGGACGGCCGCCCGACAACGGTGCAGCAGTACATCGACGAGGTGCCGGCCTGGCGCGACGGCACGCCGGCCACCGCCGGGGCGATGACCTCGATGCAGAAGCGCATCTGGCTGTTGGCGTCGGCAGGCAAGTTCTTCGAGGAATGATCGTCTTCATGGTCGGGGTGGCGCTGCCGACCTCGGCACCTACGGCATCGGTATCTTCACACCCACCGTCATCGCGGCGACTGTGGGCACAGCCGCCGCGAACGAGTCGACCGTCACCGCCGTCGTCGACAACGACCTCCAGGGCACCGAAGGCGCCGTGATGATCGACGCCTTCCTGCTGATCGGCATCGTCCTCGCTGTCGTCCTGGTGGACAGGTTCGGCCGAATCCGACTGCAGGTCTTCGGGTTCCTCGGCTGCGCAGTCGGTCTCGTCATCGCGGCCCTGTCGACGGTCATGACGGGAACCCTGCAGATCGTCCTGGTCTTTGCCGGCTTCATGTTGTTCAACCTGATGACCAATCTCGGCCCGAACTCGATGACATACCTGTTGGCAGGCGAGGTGTTCCCCACCCACCTGCGGGGTACCGGTGCAGGCATGGCGGCCTCGGTGGCAAAGGTGGGCGCCGTCCTCACAGCCTTACTCTTCCCGATCCTTCTCGAAGAATCGGGCACGGCCGCCATCGTCCTCATCCTGGCGGGCACATCGCTGCTCGGCGCCCTGATCACCTGGTGGTTCCGAGTCGAGACGACAGGGATCAGTCTGGAGCAGGTCGACCGGATGCACGACCCCTCGCCGCCTGCCGGGTCGCCCAGCCCTCGGCTGACCAGCAATCGCAGCTAGCGCCGCCTGGGTTCGAAGGCATTCGGGAATCGATCTCGCAGAGCTTTGATCTGGCGCTGGACGTCGTACAACTCGCGGCGCTTGGCGTGCTGCACGGCCACCGGCACCGCCGCCCGGCCCGACAGCTCGGCCTCGAGTTGATCAGCCCACCGCTCGAGCTGGTCTGCGAAGTACCGCGCTTGCTCTTCGCTGGGACTGACGCTATCGGACACTGACGGCATGGTCGTAGATCCTAAGCGCTATGCAGTCGCTGATTGCAAATCCTTTGAAGAGCCTCGTGCACCTCGGGGGACAAACCACCGACATCGGCGTCGAGCGCATCGGACAACCGTTCGAAGTAAGCATCCACGGTGAGCCCGAACTCGACAAAGATGTCCTCGGCCGAGCCTCCCCCGAACGGGTACCACCGCTCTGCGAACTCGAGCAAACGCGCATGATCGGCTGGCGCGATACGTGGTGTCATACCTCAAGTCTGTACCGCGAGCGGCGAATTCGTGACGTGGACAGAAGATCCCGATGTGGCGACGGACGTCAGACGAACAGTGCGTGAATGTTCAGCGAACTGCCAACCGCGAACGCTTGATTCGTTGAGTGCCGGCAGCCACGAGCGGTCGCCGTGAAGCCCCTAGTCCACTCAGCGCCGTGCGGCGGCGTTCACTGTCGTCAGAACCGAATGCAGCCGCTCGAGCGTGTCCAGGTCGACGCCGAGAGCCTCGACGACCGCATCGGGAATGAGAAGTGCTTTCTCGCGGACTCGGAGACCTTGTGCGGTGAGGTCGATGACGGCCAATCGCTCGTCTGCCGGATCGCGGCGGCGGGTCAGGTACCCGGTTGTCTCCAGCCTTTTCAGGAGCGGCGAGAGCGTGGCCGAGTCGAGCTGCAGGGCATTGCCGATCTCTTTGACCGAGCGCGGCGATTGTTCCCACAGCGCGAGCATCACGAGGTATTGCGGGTGGGTCAGGTTGAGCGGTTCGAGCAATGGCCGGTAGACAGCCAGCACCGAGCGGTTGGCGACAGCCAGCGCAAAGCAGACCTGCCGTTCGAGAGCCAGGGGATCAACATGGCCTTCTTCTTGCCTCGAAATTGTGCTCACGAAACTCTTCCTCGATCGAACAGGCAGCACCACTTCCAGCGGCGCTGATGACCGGATTGACACCCAATCTACTGCATAGCACGCGATTCAATCGCGTCTTATTCACTGTCCACTCGACGTTGTGACCTCTGTCATCATGACTAGCTCCTGCCCCATCACCGGCGTAGCGTCCTATTAGATAGTGCACGATGTATCTCTGTGCGCACCAGTGGCGAGTCCGGTTCAGCGCGATCGAACTCACAGACCGGCGCCGTCCCACCTGGGGACACCGGAGACCGTAGAAGTGGAGCGAGCGTGACATCCGAGGCAGACCGACCGGCCTTCTTCCAGTACGTGAAGTACTGCTACGGAGCCAAATTGCCCGACAGCATGAGTGCGTGGGTCGCCAACGACCAAGCGGGCCCCGGCGCCACCCGGCGGATGATCATTCGCTGGGCGATACCCTGCATCCTCCTGCTCGCCCCGATGTTCTTCGTGCACGCGTCGATCTACGTCCGCCTGAACATGACGGTCCCCATCTTCTTGCCCTACGTGATGTTTGCGATCGCCCTGAACCGCGTGTACCGACGTCATCGTCTGGCCCAGCACGGGTTGGATCCCGATCTCGTCAACGCGATCGCCCGGAAGCGCGACGCCCATCTCTACGAAGCGTACGAACAGAAATACCGGGGCAAATAGAGCGCTCGAAGCCAGTAGTAGTGCACCCCGCTGGTTCACAATCGTCGATTGGGGTACTCAGCCCACATGCCTGCTGACGCTCCTGACAACTCCAAGTACGAACCACAGAACCCCGAACCGAACAACACCGCGGGGCTCGAAGCCGGGGGCAGCGTCACGCCCGGTGACACCCCGCCAGCGGAAACGGGTGTCGGCGGCCCGAATCACGAACCGCCTCAACGTGGTCGTACCGGTCCGATCATCGCCATCGGCGTGATCTCGTTCATCGTGCTCATCATCGCGATCGGTCTCATCGGCCGCGTCGTGGGCCTGTTCTGATGTCGGCCTCCGGCCACGCTCGAACGGCGTCCGCCCACCTTCGGTCGCTAGCCTGGTGTGATGGCTGAGATACCGCATCCACCAGTGGACACGAAGGCCGCGATAGCCGGCCTCGAGAGCACTTTCGCCGACGAGCTGACGGCACTCACCGTTCCTTGGCAGGGCGCTCCCTCCCCTGACCCCACCCTGCTCGTGCTGAACGAACGACTCGCGGAGTCCTTGCACCTCGATGTCGAAACGCTGCGCAGCGCCGAGGGAGTCGCCGTCCTGTCCGGGACAACACCGCCACCCGGGGCAAAGCCAGTCGCGATGGCGTACGCCGGCCACCAGTTCGGGGGGTATACGCCGCTGCTCGGCGACGGTCGGGCACTGCTCCTCGGCGAACTGAAGACCGACGAGGGCCACCGTATTGACCTGCACCTCAAGGGTTCAGGACGCACCCCGTTCTCGCGCGGCGGCGACGGCTTCGCGGTCGTCGGGCCGATGCTGCGCGAATACCTCGTCAGCGAGGCCATTCACGCCCTCGGAATCCCCACGACCCGCTCGCTGTCGGTGGTTGCCACCGGACAAGCCGTTCGCCGAAACGGTCTCGAGCCGGGAGCCGTGCTCGCGCGGGTTGCGTCCAGCCACCTGCGGGTGGGCACCTTCGAGTTCGCGGTTCGACAGGGCGAGATCCTGCAGCCCCTCGCCGACTACGCGATCGCCCGCCATTACCCGGCGCTGACCGATCTGCCCGCGCACGGTCCAGACAGCCGATACCTGGCCTTCTTCGATGCGGTGGTGGATGCGCAGGCTTCACTGGTTGCGCAGTGGATGCTCGCCGGCTTTGTGCACGGCGTGATGAACACGGACAACACGACGATCTCGGGCGAGACCATCGACTACGGCCCCTGCGCCTTCCTCGACGCATTCGACCCGAACGCGGTCTTCAGCTCCATCGACCGCGGCGGCCGGTACGCGTTCGGCAACCAACCCGCCGTGTTGAAGTGGAACCTGGCTCGCCTCGCAGAAACCCTGCTGACACTGATCGCCTCTGAACCCGACGACGCCATTGCCGCGGTGACCGACGTACTGAACACTTTTGATGCGCGCTACGCGAGTCACTACTCGGCGGGCATGGCGGCGAAACTCGGCTTGGCCGGGACGGTGGTCGAGCCAGAATTGATCGACGAACTCCTCGCTCTGCTGGCCGACCACGGCGTCGATTGGACGAGCACCTTCCGCGCCCTCGCCGACGAACTCCGCGGCGACTCGACCGCTCTGGACAATCTTTTGCCTCGTGAGCGCACCCTTTCGTGGTTGCAACGATGGCGCGGCGCTCTGGCGGGCGCGGGAGTCGGGATCCCGGAAGTCGCAGAAGCGATGGACCGCGTGAACCCGATCTACATTCCGCGTAATCACCATCTCGACGCCGCATTGCGCGCCGCCACGGAGGGCGATCTCGGCCCCTTCCAGACGTTGCTCGACGTTGTCACGCATCCGTTCCAGCGACGCGACGAGTGGTCCGAATACAGCGGGCCAGCCCCGCTGGTGTTCAGCGAGAACTTTCAGACGTTCTGCGGGACTTGAGCACAGGTGGAATTCACTCTTCCCTGCCCTCACGCACCACGGCTTTGAGGATCTCCTCGGTACGGCCCCGAGATGTATCGGCCGGACTGACGGTGTCGGGCCATGAATCGGTCTCCGACAGTGCCCACTCCGACCACTCGATGATGTGGGCGTAGTGCCCCACCATGTAGCGGTTGGCCAAGGTCAGCAGATGGCGGCGTTCGGGATGTGAACCCCGATCCGGTTCCAACATCCGTTCGGCGTTGGAGATGAACAGGTTTCGGGCCGCCTCGGCCTGATCACGCATGTTGCGCAGGTTCGCCCGCAGATCCTCGATCGACCCTTGTTCTGCGAAGCACACGCGGATCATTCCCTCGAAGACCAACGCGGGCGGCTGCGACTGGGTGGCCAGCCATTCGGTGAGTGCGGCACGCCCCTGTGGCGTAATCGAGTAGATCGTCCGATTGCGGCGCTTGCCCGCCGGTTCGGTTCGCGCAGTGACGAGGCCACGTTCGAGGAGTCGCTTCGGTGCGTTGTAGCGCTGCCTGTCTGCTCGCGGCCACAGCGCGGAGACCCCGCGTCCGACCTGCTCGGCGATTTCGTAGGCCGATCTGTCCTTGGCCGTCAGTAGACCCAAGATCACATACGACGTCGTGTTGAGGTCGCCCTGGGCCACTGATCTCCTTCCCGCGTAGCGTCGTGTTTCGATACGGCCGCGAGAGCCAATCCTACCGAGACGCTGCTGCGAGCCGCCGCGACCGCCGGCCGCTAGCCGCCGCTTGTGTCCTCCGCCGCATCGTCGATGTCTTCGCCGGTGTCGGTGGCCGGGCCCGCGTAGATCAGGGGAACCAGGGACTTGGCAACCATCGCCGCAGGCGGAATACCTTCTGCGGTCGGAGCAAGATTGCCCCATACCACTATGGTGACGTCGTTCACCGGGTCGTAGCCCATGAAGGAGTTGTAGCCGGGCATCTCGCCGATGTGTCCGTACATCGGTCCCATCTTGGCGATTCCGTAGCCATAGCTACTCCCCGATGGGTCCTCGGGATCAGACGGTTGCACGCTGTCCATCCGCAGCTTCTGGGTCTTCTCGTCGAGCAGATCACCCTTGCCGATCGCCTTGACCCAGGTGGCCAGGTCGTTGGCGGTCGAAATGCCCTGCCCCGCAGCCCAAGTCCACGACGGGTTGTCGTTGGTTGTCGTCCGCGGTGTGACCGTACCCGCCTCGATCGCCGCCAGCCTCTCCGGCGACAACGACTCCTTGCCTTCACCCAAAGTCTCGACGTTGCCGCTGTAGGAGTAACCGTTGACGTAGGTCGCCGGAATGGAGGTGTCGGTGTTGGCCGGGAACGACGTGCCGGTCATTCCGAGTTTGGAGAAGAAGCGGTCCTGGAAGATCTGGGCAAGGGGCTTGCCGTCGAGCTCCTCGGCAATGAGGCCCAGCAACACCGTGTTGGTGTTGGAGTAGTTGTACTCCGTACCCGGAGGGGCCAACGGTGGATTGGCGAACGCGAGTTTGAGCAATTCCTCAGGCGTCCAGACCTTTTGGGTCTCGGTGTCGAGTGCTGTGTTGAGCTCCAGCGTGGCCGTGTAGTTGTAGAGTCCGCTGCGCATGTCCAGTAGCTGGCCGATTGTGATGTTCTGCCCGTTCGGGACGTCAGGTCGGTATTTGCTGACCGGGTCGTCCACGGAGATCTTGCCCTCTTGGACCATCTGCATGATGGCCGTGCCGGTCCACGTCTTGGTGTTGGAACCGATGCGCACCTTGGTGTCTGGGGTCGGAGCCTCAGAGGAGCCGATTCCGAGGGTGCCCCACGACTTCGTGTAGTCGCCCTCGGGCGTCCGGACCAACACCATCATGCCGATCTCGCGGAACTCGGTCGCCATCTCGTCGACCACCTTGTCCATCGCGGCGGGGTCGAGTGGCACGAGCGCACCACCCGGCGCGGCGCTGCTCGGCGACGACGACGTCGACGAACTACTCGAATCGGACGAGCATGCGGTGGCTACAAGAGCCGCTGTGACCATCACGGCGACGGCCGCTGCCTTACGGTTCCCGTGCCGCCGGCCTACGCGGATCAATGTAGAAGGTGATGACATGTGCTCTCTCTCCTTGTGTGGCGGTCGACTTCGCTAGGGCTGCAGAGATCTTCGGTGGCGTGTTCGTGGTTCATGCCGGAACCTTCGTGAAGGTACCGAGGCCCTGGGCATCGAGATACTCGATGGTGAACGACGTAGCCGTGCCGTTGTCCGTGGCGAACTGGATACTCGTGGGTCCGACTGCGTTCTCCCCCGACGTCTCGAACCAGTAGGTATCACCGTCGTAGTGAATGAGCGGATAGCTCAGCTGTTGATCTCGACCCAGCCTCAACACGAGATCACCGCCCTCGTTCACCACTTCGGCGGCGCCATAAAACGGGCTGACGAACTTGCCCCCGTAGACCGAGGCCGCTTGTGGCGGCGTGGCACCGGCCGGCGGGCTGGTGTAATCGGTCTCGGAGCGACCATGTTCGACAAGCTGCTTGAACTGACCCGACACATACGGCGCCCAGTCGACGGTCAGCTTGCCATTCTTCGCATAGTCCATGAACTGGGCGGCGATCGTCTCAGAAACGCCGATGGGTGCTGTGTTGGCGAGCACCACTATCCCGAGGTCTTCACTCGGCAAGAGCTCGACATCGGTGCTGGCGCCCAACGCAAAAGCGCCCGCGTGAGCCACCTGCACCCTGCCTCGATCGTCGGTGTTGATCGAGAAGCCGGTGCCGTAGAAGCTCTCTCGTGCGCCGGGCTCGGTTGCCGGGCGGGAGAACGCGTGGGCCTGATGGGTGTACTGCAGCGCGTCGGGATCCACGATCTGGCGGCCGTCGAACATGCCGTCGGCGAGTTCCATCCGGATCCAAGCGGCCATGTCGTCGACCGACGAGCTGGCACCGCCCGCCGGCGACTGGGCCTCGGGATTGCTGACGTACTTCGCCTCCCACGTGTTGGTGGCGGGATCGACGAGCACGTGGTTGTACGCGTGATTCGGGACGTTTTGCCATTCGTCCGTGCTCGACGTCGTGTCGGTCATGCCCAGGGGTTCGTAGATCGTCTGCTCCGAGAGCTCCGCCCACGTCGTGCCCTGGGACTTGGCCGCAGCAACGCCGGCGACGGTGAAGCCGTAATTCGAATAGGCGTAATTGTCTCGGAAACGGTCGAGGGGAAGCTGATTCAGACGCGACACGATCTCCTCGTAGTTGTAGCCGAGGTCTTCGAGGAGGTCGCCGCCGTGGTCGGGTAGACCCGTTCGATGCGAGAGCAGGTCGGTGAAGGTGGCGTTCTCCGTGACGTACGGGTCCGCGACCACAAAGTTCGGTTCGTACCGTTTCACGGGCTCATCCCAGGAGATCTTGCCATCGCCCGCGAGCTTGGCGATCACGCTCGATGCCAGCGGCTTCGAGACCGAGGCGAGCTGAAACATCGTGCTGGTGTCCACCGGTTCCGGTTCGCCCACCTTGCGCACGCCGAAGCCCTTGGCATAGACCACCTCGTCCCTGTAGACGACCGCCACCGCGATACCCGGGGCCCCCGTACGGGACATCATGTCGTCGACGAACCCGTCGATCCGATCGGTCGCCGCATCCACCGCTGCCCGATCGATCTGTGCGGCCGAGACATTGGTCGGCGCCTTCGCGGGTGACCCAGACGACGCCTCGGACGACGAATCACACCCGGAGAGAACGAGTGTGGCCGAAACTGTCAGCACCAGCGCACAGGTGAAACCAGAAGGTCTCGACCGCGAACGTTGGGTGGGAAGAGCCGGCCGAGTGGTCATTCTTCGCTCCATGACAAGGCGGTCCGCCCGTGGCGACCCGTCGAAACCGATGAGGCGCGCGCCGATCCACCCCGCCGTGGACGCTTCGAGCCAGTGTGTCGACCATACTTCCATCAAGTGCAACTTGCACGGTGTAATTTGCAGTAATTACTTTCCATGGAAGTGATTGTCGAGCCGGACAAGGGAGTGGTGCGCCACCATGTCAGCAGTCGAACCGCAAACAAGGACGTATCGAGTGAGGACAACGCTGGCCGCATTCGCCGTCGGCGGTCTACTCTTTGCCGCCGCATGCTCCGGCGACTCGTCGGGATCCGATGAGAAGTCGCCCGGAGGGCAAGGCCAGACGCTTCCTGCAGCTGCAGCGACAATCATGGAGACCGAACCGTACGACGCCGCACGGTGGTCGTATCTGGTGGTGGACCCGGAGACCGACGAGGTCGTCTACAGCAATCTTGCCGACGAGTTCATGTTCATGGCCTCGCAGACAAAGCATTTCACCGTCGGGACGGTCTACCAGGATCTCGGCGTCGACAGACGACTGACGACCCCTGTCTATGCAACGGCGGCACCTGTGGGCGGAACGCTCAGTGGAAACCTCGTACTGGTTGGATCGGGCGACCTCGCGCTCGGCGGGCGCAATGCACCCGCCGGCAGGTTCGACTTCGCCACCGACGGCATCGACCACGTGTACGCCGATGCCATCCCGGGTGCCGTACTGGCACCCGGCGATCCGCTCGCCGGACTCGATGACCTCGCCGCCCAGGTTGTCGCATCCGGGGTCACCCGCATCGACGGAGACGTACTCGTCGACCCACGGTTGTGGGAGCGGTACACAACGGTCGAAGGGGTGGTTCCGTCGATATACGTCAACGACAACCTGGTCGACATCCAAGCCACACCGGGGCAGCCCGGACAGCCCGCGACCATCCAGATGCTGCCTGGCAACGGGCTTTTCAGACTCGACTCGCAAGTCACCACGGGCGCAGCCGACAGCGACTCCACCATGACGGTCAGCGCGGACGAGCTCGATCCCACCCTCATCCGGGCGACCGGTTCGGTACCCGCAGGCAAGTCGACATTGACGGTCTTCCGCATCACCGACGCTCCGACCTGGGCCCGTCAGCTGTTCATCGAAGCCCTGCAGCGCAAGGGCGTGACGGTCTCATCGACTGCCAAGGTGAACGAGCAGGCCGCACTTCCGGCCGAGAACAGCTATCGAGACGATCTGCGCCTCGCGAAACTCGAATCCGTACCGCTCCAGGAGATGGGCTCGATGATCCTGGCCACCAGTTACAACACGGGCGCAAACGACTTCCTCTGCCTGTTGGCGGTCGAGGCCGGGTCCCAGGAGTGTTCGGACGGTCTGCCCGCGATCCGGGAGCTCGCCACCGAGGCCGGCATCGCGCCGTCCGAGTTCGTCATCGTCGACGGCCAGGGCAGCGACCCGTCGTCGGCCACGCCCACCGCGATCACGAAGTGGTTCAAGTGGGTGGACAAACAACCGTGGGCCGGCACCTTCTGGGCCGGACAACCAATCCTTGGCGAGCGCGGCTCCCTCAGTGGGGTGGGTGCCGACAGCCCTGCGAAGGGGAAGGTGGTCGGGAAGACGGGAACGTCTGCCGACGCCGAACCTGGAACCGGCCGACTGGTGATGACGATCCAGGGATTGTCCGGCTACCTCGAGGTCGGTGACGGCCGCCGGCTGCTCTTCGTGGTCGGGGTCAGCAACGCGGTGTTCCCTGATCTCCCACGCGGGATCTTCCAGGTGGGTGACGACGTGGGGATGGTCGCGGCGGCGTTCCAGCAGGCTCAGAGCAAGTGATGCGCAGGACCCCACCTCACCCGTCCTGACACCCGCACGTCCCACTGCCCGCGAAATCGTCAACTAGGCTTCTCACAACAGTTCGGCAGGCCTGCTGACAGCGGAGAAACGTGCCCCATGATGGACCAAAGTGAAGATCCACCGTCAGGCATTGCCGCGGTTCCCATCGTCTGCCTCTACCAGCCGATCGTCGACCTGCGCACCCGAGAGACAACGGGGTACGAGGCACTCGCACGGTGGCCGAGCCGACCAGATCTGAGCCCGGGCGAGGTGTTCGGTTCAGCACGAGACGACGGCACACTCGCCACCCTGGATCGTGCCGCGCAGCAGGCCGCGTGGCGCGGAGCGTGCGAGGCGGGGCTACCCGGTTCGTACACCCTTTTCATCAACGTCGAAGCCGATACGTCTTCGAGCCTGTCGCTGACTGCCGACGGGTTCGCTCCGGAAGGTGACGCGGGGCCCGACCGCGTGGTCATCGAGATCACCGAGCGCGCGCTGCTTGTCGACCCCGGTCGTGTTCTCGGAATCGCCGACGAAGCCCGGGCGCTGGGATGGGGCGTGGCCCTCGACGACGTCGGCTCCAATCCGGACTGCCTCACCATGCTGGATTTCGTTGCACCGGAGATCATCAAGATCGATGGCCCACTGACGCGGACTCGTCGCCCGACCCCGGTCCACACTGCGACCCTGGCAGCGATCGCCGCGTACATCGAAGCGACCCCCGCCACGGAGCTGATTGCGGAGGGAATCGAAACCGAGGCCGACCTCGAACAAGCTCTGGCGCTCGGCGCGACGCATGGCCAAGGCTGGCTGTTCGGGCACCCCGCACCCCTGCCCGACGTCTTTTCAACTGTGTCGAACAGGATGCTCCCGCTCACCAACGTGCGCAACGCGCCGCCGAGCCCCCCGTCGGAGGCACTGGAGACGATCAGTCCGCGCATCGGCCGCAAGAGCCTGCTCATCACGCTGTCCCGCCACCTCGAGGACATGGCCTCGACCCTGCGGGCCCCGGTCACGGTCCTGGCCACTTTCCAAGACGCCGCGAGTTTCGGACCCGTTGTCGCAGAACGATTTTCCGCCCTGGCAGCCACACACCCCCATGCTTTTGTGGCAACTTTCGGCGTCGACATGCCGACTTACCCGGCAACCGGTGTGGTCGGAGTCCCCCTCAGCGCGGACGACAATCTGGTCAACGAGTGGACGATCACGGTCACGGGCCCGCACTACTTCGGAGCGCTCATCGCCCGCGACCTCGGCGACCCCCCTGACGACCCAGACCGCCGGTACGCGTACACGCTCACCCATGACCGGTCAATTGTGACCACCGCCGCCCGAGCGCTCATGCGACGGATACACCACCGGGATGTTCCTGCGTCACAACATGATTCTTGATATCACTCGGGCGGCCGCGATCTTCCGTCAATCGACGTATTCCTTCGGCACCTGCCACGTCCGACCGAACTCCCGGTCGAACGACTCCGGATGGAAAGGACTCTCCCCGCCGGCGGGGTAGTTCGTCAGTTCGCCGAACACCACTCGCCCGTCGACGACGTACAGGTCGACCCGGACGAAATCGGTGGAGGCGGCCAATTTCTCGGCCACGATGATCATCTCGTCCAAGCATGCCGGTGCCGCTTGGGGCTGCTCGGCCGGCGGAGGACCACCACTGAGCGGCAAGAGGGTCCAGGGCCTTCGGTAGAAGTTCTGGGTTCTCCTGCCGAACCGGCCGGTGTCGACCTGAATGAACTCGCATCTACCGTGAAAGACGAAGAACTTGTAGTCGTCGGGTACGTTGCCGAGGTCATTCATCAGGAGTTCTTCGACGAGGACCCTCCGAGGGACATGGCCATATGCCCACTCCCGGTTCGGGCCCTGCCCGTACAACTGCTGTAGCCAGTAGCGTGCGATCGCCGTCAATCGGCCACGGTCCGCGTGCTCGGGGCGGACATGAATGTAGGACCAGCACGCCTCCACATCGGGCAGACGCATGTCCGGATCGGCAGCGTCGGAGACCACCACGACAGCCCCGCTCCCGTGGGACGGCTTGACGACATACTGTCGCGGCAAGGCGACGGCGAGAAGCCGCTCCGGATCGTCCACGGTTGCGTACACCGCCGGTAGATATCCCGTGCCCACGGTGGTCCCGACGAGCTCTCGTACCGCGGCCTTGTCAGCGAACGTCACCACGACGCCGCGGTGGTCCCGCAGCATCTTGTAACGAACCTTCTCGGTGAACGTTTCGGGGTTCCGTGTCTGCGCGAGCCGCCACCATCGCACCAGCCTGCTGCGTTCGCGCCACCGCGCGTGCCGCATACCCGGTCCTCAGCCGGCCACGGAGCGCAGCCGCTCCAGTGGGTGCACGTACATCTTCATCGGGATAGAAGCTACACACGTCGTCCTGCCGGGTCAGCGGCGGCGGAAGACATCGCGAAGCCCGCGATGGTGTTCGTTGCGCCGCAGGGTTTCGGCTTCGTCTTCGAGGTCGGCATGGCTGATCACGCGCGCAACAACGATTGCGACACCGATCGACACGACCACCCAGACGACGGCTCCGACGCCGATCCACCACCACACCCGGGAAAGTATGTCGTACCGAGAATTCGCCCTGCCAGACAATGGTCATAGTGATCTTTACGGTCAGCACGCGACGGTCAAACCATCGTGGTTCGCCTTCTGCGCAGCCAGAAGCGCACAATGGGGTTCTACCGCAGACATCCCCTCCGGTGTCGCAGCGAACAAGGGAACCCCACATGGGCACCAGCAGTGAGCTCAATGGCGTACTCAGCGAGCGACACGTCATCGCAATCGCCGTCGGGATGCTGATGCAACGGTGCAAGCTCAGACGCATCGATGCCACGCGGCGATTGACGCAGGTCGCAACCGTGTCCAAGGTGTCCATGTTCGATGCCGCGTCGCTGTTGATCGACACCCACCCGAGACCGCTGCGGCCCGA
This sequence comes from Williamsia sp. D3, assembly GCF_000506245.1. Taxonomy (NCBI): domain Bacteria; kingdom Bacillati; phylum Actinomycetota; class Actinomycetes; order Mycobacteriales; family Nocardiaceae; genus Williamsia; species Williamsia sp. D3. Next base: position 63,391 of record NZ_AYTE01000015.1, read on the forward strand.
ATACAACTGACAAGAGAGTTTCGACTGTCGAAACCACCGCGGCGATCGCCCTACAGATGCGAGACAAGTTGTCCGGCATCTGACTCCGGGCAGGTCGCCTGCGCAGGAATCCGGCGGGGGTGGTTGAGTTGGCTTCCAACCCGAGGAGTGTGGTCATGGCCGAAGACGACCGGCGCGCGCAGTCGGCGTCGCACTACACGCGGATAACGCCTTCTCGCGGGCTGACCTCAGTGCTCGCTCTCGCCGCGCAGGTGACCGGTTGTCCGATCGCGTTGATCAACGTGGTTGACGGAACGCATCAGTACACCGTGGCTGCTCACGGATTCGACACCGGAATTGTTGTACCTCTGGGCATGTCCGCGTGCGCCGGGGTGATAACACGGGCTGCGCCGGTGACCATTCTCGACGCCGCCAGTTCGGACGCAGATGAAGATGTGGCCGATCCGTTGCGCCGAGCGGGATTTCGTGCGTACGCAGGCATCCCCCTGCTCGGTCGCGAAGACCTGCCGGTGGCCACGCTGTGTGTCCTCGACACCGAGCCGCACACGGCACAGGACTTCGATCTGATGGCACTGCAACACTGCGCGGTCCTGGCAGGTGAACTCCTCGACGCGGCACGCTCGCAGAACAGTCGCACAGCCATCGGCGCGAGGTCGCCCCGCAGCCACGGCGACGCCGAACTCGGCATCGGCGAGGTGTCTGCTGCGATCGACAACGGCCAGATCGTGCCGTGGTACATGCCGATTGTCGACCTGCAGACCGGTGAGCTGACGGCCGTAGAAGCACTCGCGCGATGGGTACACCCCGAGCGCGGGGTGCTGGCTGCCGACTCCTTCATCCCGCTGGTCGAGAACACCGATCTCATCATCGAATTCGACCTGACCATGCTGGCCCGGGCGGTTGCCGACCTGCAGCGGTGGCGCAGCGAACGCATCGATGCCGACCACATCGGGGTCGCGGTCAACTTCTCCGCCCACCACTTCTATCGTCCCGACTGCGCCGACCGGATCGACAAGGTGACCACAGCGGCCGGCGTGGCCCCTGCTTCGGTCACCCTCGAGATCACCGAATCCGTTGCCGTACCCACCACGGCGCTCATCGATGCCCACGTCATCGACGATCTCCGGGAGCGCGGCTACATCGTCGTGTTCGACGACATCGGCGGCCCGTGGCTACCTGCCGAACACCTGCTTGCGATCGGCGTCAACGGCCTCAAGGCCGACCGCACCGTCGGATCGTCGCTACACACGCCGACCGGACGTGCGATTGCCCGGGCTTTGACCGCACTCACTGCCGAGCTCGGCCAATTCCTGGTCATCGAAGGCATCGAGACAGCTGAACAGGCGCACCAGGCACGCCTCGTCGGGGCCCGCTACGGGCAGGGCTACCACTGGTCCGCCGCGCAACCCGCCGACGCATTCCCGATGGTCTCGAGTGCGCCCCGCCTGACGTAGACCGTGCGAGGCGGACAGCTACCCTCACCCGAGGCCCGACAGAAGCAAAAAATCCGACCCTCGGAGAGGATCGGATTTCGTGAACTGCGATAAACGGTGGCCAGAGTCGGGATCGAACCGACGACCTTCCGCTTTTCAGGCGGACGCTCGTACCAACTGAGCTACCTGGCCGGACGGCACCCGAACCGAATGCCAATCGAACTTGGTGTTGCGATCTCCGGCGAACCGGAGATGTAAAGCGACCCTGACGGGACTCGAACCCGCGACCTCCGCCGTGACAGGGCGGCGCGCTAACCAACTGCGCCACAGGGCCTTGCATGCTTGCCAGTGTCATCTGGCTCGCGTACCCCCTACGGGATTCGAACCCGCGCTACCGCCTTGAAAGGGCGGCGTCCTAGGCCGCTAGACGAAGGGGGCCGGTGTTCTCCGTAAGGGAGCTGAATCAGCTTAGGACACGGGCGCAGAAAATCCCAAATCAGCAGGTCAGCCCGCATTCTTTGGGCAGTTTGTCACTCGGTGTCGACGACGCACCGTTCTGATCACCACGCCCGTGTTCAAACACGTGCGCCGTGATCGAACGCGGGCGGCAGCACACCGACCGACCGCGTGCCCCGACTACACGACCCTGCGCCGCCGTCTTGTAAACTTCGTTGCGCCCTGAAATGGGCACGCCCCTTTAGCTCAGTTGGTAGAGCTACGGACTTTTAATCCGCAGGTCCTCGGTTCGAGCCCGAGAGGGGGCACCACCCTTTTGAACCCGACGTTTGCTGTACGAAAGACAGTTTGTTTCGCAGACAAAACGGCGCCCTGGATGCGACTGTCATCGCGGTCGCCGAGCAGAAGTGCGCATCGGCGATCAGATCAGTTCGAACATCGCCGAAAGGAACTTCATGTCGTCTTCTGAACTCGCTCTCACTGCACTGCTGGCATTCATCGGCCCCATCTTGGCGCTCTACGCCAACGGCAGCTGACACCGAGACGCGTGCCCCGGGTGTCCACGCGCCACCCGGGCATGGCTCACCGACAACGCATGCGTCACCCGGACCGGTGACACGACGCGTCGTCAGACGAAGCTCGCTTCGATGGCCTCGCGATCGCGGACCTCATCAGTCCCCAACTGATACGTCGGGAGCGTGTGTGCCGACGTGGTGCCGCCTGCAACCCTCGCCTTGGCTTCCTCGAACTCGGGTGCGGTTCCCATCGCCAGATGTAGACCATTGAGCGAACTCCAGACCGCGGTTCGGCGCGCAGCGCGCTCGAGGGAATTGGGCGGGCGGTACATCACCAACTGGGCCGCCCAGGTCGGCATCGTGTCGCGGATGGCCCAATCGACCGCCGCGGGGACAGGGTCGACGAGGTTGACGCCGGTGGCCACCGCGTTCCCATGTGTCATCGCCAATCGGGGCAGGTACGACTTCAGGCAGTCGAGCGTCTCGGCCTTGGTGGTCGGCAGATCCGTACCGCCCAGGGCGTGCCCCACCCGGACGAACTCGCGGTAGTACTCGTCGAGGTCTGCCCCGCGCAGCGGCTTCGGATGGTAGATCTCGTGTGCGGTGGCAATCCCCCACACCACCGTCGCATAGTTCCACCGCAACCACTCCGGGTCGTCGGCGTCGTACGAGAGACCGTCCGGCCGAACCCCTTTGATGGTGTGGTGCATCGACCGCACCGTCTTGGCCAGACGCTCTGCGGTCGCCGTGGACCCGTAGGCGGTGCCGATGAAGAATGCAACCGAATGCCCGAGTCGCACCGCGAGCCCCGCCGGATCCAGCTGTCCGGTGGGTTCACCGCGAGCATCCTTCTGCACCAGCCGTGAATGGTGCATGCCCATCCAGAAGATGCTGGGATCGAGCCGTTCGAGGTACGAGGCGCACTGCAGGCCGAAGATCAGAACCGGCGTGTGCGAGTGCACGTGCCAGGTGGCACTGTCCGGGCCGAACCAGCCCGGATCACCTTTTGGACCGGCGAACTCCATGCCCCGGAAGTATTTGCTGCGGATGTCCCTGTCGAAGCGCTGGTTGAGCCATTGGCCGGCTACTTGGTGCGGCAGTAGTGCGAGCATGGGGTCGTTTCACTCTCGGTTTGGCGACGCGTGTCTCCACAATAGGGTCTGGTTACGGTCGTGACCAGACTTCTCTTTGATTCGACTGGGCCTGGAAGTACGCTTTGCCCATGTCGACCCCCACCCGATGGGCCGGCGTTCCGCTGACCGATCGTCGCGCCGAACGCCGCACTCTGCTCGTCGACGCCGGGTTCGCACTGTTCGGGTCGGGCGGCGAGGCCGCACTCTCGGTCCGTTCGGTCTGCCGCGAATGCGAGTTGAACACCCGCTACTTCTACGAGAGCTTCGCCGACACCGATGAATTGCTCGGCGCTGTGTACGACCGGGTCGCCGCCGCACTGGCGACGACGGTCGAACAGGCGATGACCGACGCCGGCGACTCGGTCCCGGACCGCACGCGTGCCGGCATCCGGGCGGTCCTCGGGTTCAGCTCCGAAGACCCACGCCGCGGCCGGGTGCTGTTCACCGACGCCCGAGCGAATCCCGTCCTGGCGGCGAGACGTGCTGTGGCACAGGATGTTCTGCGTGAACTGGTGCTGACCGAAAGTGGTCAGGTGTTCCCTGATTCAAATCCGGTGGCCACCAGGGTCGGCGCGGCGATGTACACCGGCGCGATGGCCGAGCTCGCCCAGGACTGGCTCGCGGGACATCTCGGAGACGACCTCGACACGGTGGTGAAACACGCGTTTCGTCTGGTGATGCGCTCGGCGCCGGCAGACAAGTAGATCCCCCTGTCGGTCACACCGATGAATTCGGGGAGATCTCAGGGTCATTCCTGATGGATCCGTCCCGGCCCCTGGGCAAGGATGGGATCCGTCCCGCTCGCCATCTCGCCCCGGAGGCCGACCGCCATGGACCGTTACACGTCATTCATCATCCGTCGCCGATGGCTTGTGATCGGCACCTGGATTGCGGTGCTGATCGCCGCGATCGCCGCAGCGGCCATGTGGGCCGGCCCCACCACCACAGCCTTCATCAACGACACCCGGACGGAGTCGGGTAAGGCCGGTGAACTCCTCGAACGCGCCGGCCAAGGTGACCAGGCGACCGCCGGTCAGATCGTCATCGCCGCGTCCAGCGACATACCGGGCGGCGTCCGCAACGCGGAGGTGACCCAGGCCGTGGAAGGCCTTGTCGGCGAGATCCGCTCGAGTTCCTCGGACGTGACCGTCGGCGACCCCTATGGGCAGGGTGCACAGATCTCGCCGGACGGACGCATCTCGATCACCTCGCTCGACCTCGGGACCGGCACCGACTCGGTGGTGCAAGACCGCGTCGACACCATCAAGGAGATGGCCGACAGCGCCGACATCCCCGGCTTGGCAGTGGAATTCAGTGATCCGCGCTTTGACGAGGTCCCGCCGAGTGGGACATCCGAAGGCATCGGCGTACTGCTGGCTCTCATCATCCTGCTGATCGCATTCGGCTCGGTGATCGCCGCCGGCCTGCCGATCCTGTCGGCACTGTTCGGCGTGGGGGTGGGCGCGTCCGTGCTGTTCCTCTTCCAGAACGTCATGAATGTCCCCAACTTCGCGATCTCGGTGACGATGATCCTGGGCATCGGCGTCGGCATCGACTACGCATTGCTCATCGTCACCCGCTTCCGCTCGGGGCTTCACGACGGTCTCGACACCGACGCGGCGGTCCGGACGGCGATGCTCCGAGCCGGACGATCGGTGTTGTTCGCAGGCTGCACGGTGATCATCGCCATGTGCGGCATCCTGATCTCCGGCGGCGACCTCGGACCGTCACTGACGTTCGCGGCCATCGCAGGCATCCTCGGCACATTGATCGCATCGGTGTCGTTACTGCCCGCACTGCTGTCGGTCATCGGTACCCGGGTGAACAGCCTGTCCCTGCACTGGTTGCGTAAACGTCGTGGCAAAGACCCCGACAAGGCGCTGGAAGGCGTGTGGGCAAGCAAGTGGAGCCGACGCATCCAGCAGCGACCGTGGGTCGGTGTGGCCACAGCGGTGCTCATCCTGGTGATCCTGTCGATCCCGGCGTTCTCCCTGCGCCTCGGTTTCTCCGACGCGGGGAACCGGTCGACCGACGCGACCACCCGCGTCGCCTACGACTACGTCACCGAAGGCTTTGGTGTCGGTGCCAACGGCCCGCTTGTACTGGTTGCCGAATACCCCGACGGAACCGACCCGCAGGCAGCCCTTGGAACGTTGCAGCAGCGGATCCAGGCGGATCCCGATGTCGCGCAAGGTGGGGTCACGCCCCCCATCCCCGTCGGCCAGGTCGACGGCAACCAGATCGCCGTGATGTCGGTGAACCCGGCCACCGGACCGCAAGACGAGGCCACCACTGAGCTCATCGAACGCCTACGCAGCGAGGTGATCCCGGACAGCCTGGGACCCGACTCCGACATCTCGGTCAGTGTCACCGGCATCACGGCCGGCGCAATCGACTACGCGGACATCACCTTGAAGTTGCTGCCCTGGACCATTGCTGCCGTCCTGGCCGCCGCATTCATCCTGCTGGTGTTGGCCTTCCGGTCGATCGTGGTCCCGGTCAAGGCTGTGATCGTGAACGTGCTGTCGCTCGGCGCCGCCTACGGCGTCATCGTGGCGATCTTCCAATGGGGTTGGGCGGGTTCACTGTTCGGGGTCGGCCGGGCGGGCCCCATCGATGCGTGGGTACCGATCATGTTGTTCGTCACGGCAATCGGGCTCTCGATGGACTACGAGGTGTTCCTCGTCTCGCGCATCAAAGAGCGCTTCGAGCGGACCGGGGACGCCACCACGTCGGTGGCCGAAGGGCTGGCCAGCACGGCCCGCGTGATCACCTGCGCCGCTCTCATCATGGTCTGCGTGTTCCTGTCGCTGGCCTTGATGCCCGATCGGAGTCTGAAGATCCTCGGCGTCGGACTCGCTGTCGCGGTGTTCATCGACGCCAGCATCGTCCGATTGCTGCTGGTGCCCTCGACCATGGAGATCCTCGGCAAGGCCAATTGGTGGTTCCCGTCCTGGTTGAGCTGGCTGCCCCGCGTCGATGGTTCGCACGATGACGACATCCCCGATGTCCGGTCAGGCGATGACGGCTCGCGCGAGACCGCACCGAGCGCCCCCGTGGACGCGGAAGGCAAACTGGTGAAGTGAGATCCATAGATCCGTTGACCGCACCGGTGTCGCCGGCGGAGGCCCTGCGCCGAATCGCGCTGCTCCTCGAACGGGCCCGCGAACGCACCTACCGCGTAGAAGCGTTTCGCAAAGCCCTCAAGGTGGTGGCAGGCCTCAGCGACGACGAGCTGGCCGACAAGGCCAGGCGACGCACACTCACCGACCTGCCCGGCATCGGGAAGACCACCGCCGCCGTCATCGCTCAGGCCGTCTCCGGTGAGGTGCCGGACTATTTGAAAGCGTTGCAGGACGAGCAATCCGCACCACTGGCCACCGGCGGCGCCGACCTCTACGCGATGACCAAGGGCGACCTGCACAGCCATTCGGACTGGAGCGATGGCGGATCCCCGATCGACGAGATGGTGCTCACCGCGATCGACCTGGGTCAGGACTGGATGGCGCTGACCGATCATTCGCCGCGGCTCACCGTCGCCAACGGCCTGTCGGTGGAGCGCCTACGCAAGCAGCTGCACGTGGTCGACGGCATCAACAACACACTCGGAGAACGATTTCGTCTGTTCCGAGGCATCGAGGTGGACATCCTCGACGACGGATCGCTCGATCAAACCGAAGAGATGCTGGGTGAACTCGACATCGTCACGGCATCGGTGCATTCCAAGTTGAAGATGGATGCCGCACCGATGACCCGCCGCATGATCGCCGCAGTGCGCAACCCCTACGTGAACGTGCTCGGCCACTGCACCGGGCAGCTGGTCACCGGGGGGCGGGGCAAACGCGCCAGGTCGGTGTTCGACGCTCGGGCGGTGTTCGAGGCATGCGCCGAATCCAACACCGCGGTGGAGATCAACTCGCGCCCTGAAAGAGTCGATCCCCCAGACGAACTCATCGAATTGGCGATGAAGGCCGGTTGTCTGTTCGCGATCGACTCCGACGCGCACGCACCAGGCCAACTCGACTTCAAGGCCCTCGGGTGCGAACGGGCAGAGCAACACGGCATCCCGCCCGAACGCATCGTCACGACCTGGCCGACCGACGAGGTGCTGGAGTGGGCGGCCGGCTCGCGCGGATGAGCCCGAGTCGCCTCACGCGATGATGTCGTCGAGCCAATCGAACATGCGCTGATCGGTCAACGCGCGGGCGAGCGGCTGACAATGAAAGTTCGCTCCCTCGTCCGCGGTGAAGTGGGACAACACAGCCTTGCCGTTCAGCTTGTCGGCCAAAGCCTTTGACTGTCCTGGCCAGAACTGTTCGTCGTCGGGGTCGGTGATGAACAGCGGCGTGATGATGGCTGCCGCGTCGTCATCGGAGATCCGGTACTTGAGCACCTCTGCGAGCGTGTCGAAGTAGGTGTCCTTCTGGTAGGGACGCGCCCGGAAATTCCACATCCGAGAGTTCTTCCTGGAGAACTTCATCCCGGTGGCCATGTTGCGGTCGAACTTCTCGCGATTGCCCTGCTCGATGAGCTTGATCATGCTCTTGGGCATGTGCGCCAACCACGACGCCGACACGTCCACCACTCCCGGGTCGGCGATGGCCGCGGCCAGCCGGTGCTCGAATGCCAGAGCACGCGGAACCCAGTATCCAGCCTGACTGATGCCGTAGAGGGCGATCTTCGATTCGTCGACGTCGGCACGGGCGCCCAGGAAGTCGACGATCGGAGTGATCACCGCCTCCCAGTCATGACGAAAGGGCACCGCCCGTTCGAACAACATCGACTGCTGGCCCGGCCCATCGAAGAACAGCACGTTGTACCCACGCTCGAGGGCGCCGGCTCCGCCGCAGGTCCACAGACTGCTGATCGGGCCATCGCTGCCGTTGTTCAATATCAATGTCGGCCGGGGGCCGTCGTCGCAATGCCGTGGCCGGAAGAAGTATCCGGGGAGAGTGCTGTCTTCGTACGGTATGTCCACCCGTTCGGTCTTGTGCGGGGTGGTGTCGACAAAAGCGTCCCAGGAGTCGCGGTGTTTGCGGAACGTGGGCAGCAGCGCATCCTCGGAGTCGAGTTCATCAACCGAGTTGACCGCCGTGGCGTAGTACGTCGCGGCGCGCAGATACGCGCGGGCGGCACTCAGATCGTGGCCGGCAGCACGCCCGGCCTCGGCCAGCGCCGTGATCCGGTCGCCGAGCCCGACCCACGCATCGAACCACTCCTGATGGGCACTCTCCCCTACCGTCGCGATCGCCGAGAGCACCTCACCGATGTCAGCAGCACCGTAGACGGATTGCCCCAACACGATCCGGACCTCGAAATCGCGGTCCGGACTTCGATAGAAGCCTGCGTTGAATGCCTCGTGCGGATGAGCGGAAAACGGCAGAGATGGCATGGCAAACAGCCCTTTCGACGACAGCTGGCGTTACGACGGTAACCCCTTTGCCGGCGAAATGGCGTTCAGCAGAAAAAGATTGGCTGTCCGTTTGACCGACACCTAGGCGGTGCGGTTGCGGACCAGCGTCCAATGGTTGTGTCCCCCGATACGACGGTAGGAGAGCTCGTCGAGCACGTTGAGTGCGATGGCCAGCCCCCTGCCGCGTTCGGACAGCTCGTCGGGCAACGCCACCGATTGCAGGTCCACCCGAGCTTGCTTCCCGTCGTCGGAGAAGCGTGCCCGAATGCTCGTGGGCTCGACCTCCAACTCCAAGCGGACGGTGACTGGTCCACCGTCGCTCTTGTGAGCGTGTTCGATGATGTTGGCGCCGATCTCGGCCAGGGCCAACTCGAAATGCATGGCATCCATGTCGTCCACCGGACGGCTGGTGAGCAGTTCACCAAGAAGCTGGTGGATCCGCTCGACGGTGTCCGGCTGGGCGAACTCTTCGAGCACCCGCACGTCGGGCGAGTTGTCAGTCGGCATCGAACGCACTGTCCGCCGACGGATGTGATCGAAGCACCCGGTTGAGATTGGTGAGCGACAGCACCGACTCGACCTGGGTGGACGGGGCTGCGATACGGAGATCACCGCCGGCCTGCCGAGCCACCTTCAATCCAGAGATGAGCGCGCCGAGGCCGGATGAGTCGATGAAGTCCGTCGCCGACAAGTCGATGACGATCTTGGTCGACCCCGATTCCACGAGCTTGTGCAGCTGTTCGCGCATCGCGGGGGCGGCAACCATGTTGAGCCTGCCCTCCGGCTTGAGAACCACGGCACCCCCACTGGTGGTGCGCGTTTCGTAGCTGGTCATCATTCTCCTTCTGTGGTCGACCCGCGATAGCGGACCGCTTGGATCACGACACTGAGTACAACGAGGTCGAACAGCACCCAGAACAGATTCACACTCACACCGAGCACCGAGATCGAACCACGGTAGAGCTGCACGATCCCGATGAACGACGCCACCACCAGCACGGTCATGGCCACCAGCTGGGGCCGGATCAGGTGCCACGGCACCGCGCCCTGGTCCTGCCGGGTTTTCGGCGTCACCGCGAAGCCGAGCGGGCGGTGGAAGTAGACATTGCGAAATGCGGTGGTGCACGACTTTATCCACACAGGGAACAACGCAAGGCTGTACTGCTGGCCGCGCCACGTGGACTTACCGCGTCCGATGATGAAGAAGAGCAGCTGGTTGAACAACAGGAACGGGATCAGCCGGACGAAGAAGTCGAAGCTGAGTGCCTGCACCGGAAGTATGCCGAGGATCAGGTACACCGCCGGGGCGGCGATGTAGGCCACGGCCGCGAAGCCGGCTAGGTAACTCCACATCGTGGCCCAGTACATCAGCCTCTGCGGGATGCTCAAACCCTTTTGTACCAATGGGTTTTCCCGCAGCATCACCTGTATCGTGCCCTGCGCCCAACGAAGTCGCTGCGTGATCATCGTCTTCGCGTCCTCAGGCGCCAGCCCCAGTGCCAGCACCTCGTCGTGATAGGCAGACCGCCAGCCCATCCCGTGCAGTCGCATACAGGTCGCCATGTCCTCGGTGACCGAGATCGTCGCCAACGGGAGCATCGGCTGCGCTTCGTCGTCGCGCCCGACATCCACCGCTCGGATCATCGCCCGAATGGATTCAAGGGCGCCAAGCGGTGACCACTCACGACCGGCCAGGGCCGCGAACGCCTCGTCGTCGAGAGGTGCTGCGCCCGATTCCTGTTCGGCCAGTTCGTTCAGTGCGGCGATCGCCTCCAGGTCGGCCCGCATCATCTCCATGTCGGATTCGACCAGCCCTCTGGCGGCCGCGTCCACCCGCTGCTGGAAGTCGTACGTCACGTCGGCCAGCGGTTTCTTGGCCTTGAGATCGGCGCGGGCGAGCCGAACCGCCTCGTCAACCGCGTCCAGGGCGACGATCGCCTCGGGATTGTCGTTCTTGACCTGTTTGCGGGTCTTCTTCAGGACCGCCTTGGCAGCCCGCAGCGATTCCTCGATGCCCTCTTCGATGGCACGCACATATCCCGTGATGCCGAGTTGCATCAGGGCCTCACGCCGCAGCACAGCGTTGGAGCCACAGAAGAACGCAGCGTTCCAACCGTCCTTGCCTTGCTGGATCGGCCCGTAGAACAGGGGCGCCTGGCTGCCGAGCGGATCGTTCGGCGGTACGTTGACGAAGTACTGCGGCGTCTGCACCAACGCCATCTTCTCGTCCTTGAAGTAGCCGAGGGTGCGGTCGAGGATCTGCGGCTCGGGGATCTGATCGGCGTCGAGTATGAGGATGAACTCGCCGTCGGTCTGCAGTAACGCGTTGTTGAGATTGCCGGCCTTGGCATGTCGAGGTTTGTCGACCCAGCTCTCGGTGCGGGTCAGGTAGCCGATGCCGTTCTCCTTGGCCACCTGTGCGAGCTCGGAACGGTCGCCGTCGTCGAGAATCCAGGTGGTGTGCGGATATCGAACCCGCACAGCCGCGTTGGCGGTCTCCATGACCATCTCGATGGGCTCGTTGTAGGTGGTGATGAAGATGTCGACCGTGGCACCTTCGGGTGGGTCACCGGGGTCGGGGCGACGGCGCAGACGCCACATCGTCAGACCGAAGAGCAGCGAATCGATCAGGCTGTAGGTTTCGGCGACGACAAGCGGCACAGCGATCCACCAGGCGTCCCAGTTGATCGAGGCCATCCAGCGCCACACCACATAGTTGATGCCGAGGATGGCGGTGACGACGATCAGAAGTCGCAGCCATGGTGAAGGGGTGGTACCGACGTCCGGTTCGGTCTCGACGTGGCGATGGGTCATGCGAGGTCGTCTCGGCGGACCGCGACCACCGTCACATCATCGAGAGGAGGGCTGGCGTTCGCCAGGGCCGTCACGGCGGCGCACAGCGCTCGGGAGTCGGGGTATTGCTGGACGAACTTCTGCACCGTCTCTGCATCGCTGTCGTCGGACAGCAGGTCGAGCAGCCCGTCGGACACGATGACCAGGGTGTCGCCCGGTTGCAGCGTGGTGCTCTCTGACTTCCACGAACCCCGTGGGAGCACCCCGAGGGGAAGACCACATCCGGGCAACGACTCCACACTGCCATCGGCCCGTGCGACGAGCGCGAGGCCATGCCCTGCATCGACGTAGTCGATCCGGCCGGTCGACGCGGCCAACCGGCCGTGGAACAGCGTCACGAAACTCTCGGTCCCGCTGAAGTCGCGGTCGAGATGACCGGCAACCATGGTCACCGCCTCGTCGGGACCGATCGCTGGGTTGACGTCGTCGAGGGCCTGGGATGCTCCACGCAGGGCCGCGCGCACACTCGCGGTCAGAATTGCCGCACCGAGCCCCTTGCCCATCACGTCGGCGACCGTGAACATGGCGCCGCCGTCTACCCGGTAGTGGTCGTAGAAGTCGCCACCGACCGCATACGCGGGCTTGCACATCGAGACGACTGAATAGCCGTCGACATCCTCCAGTGGCGGCGGAAGCAATTGCCGTTGCACCTCGGCGGCCCGATCGAGGTCGTCGGCGCGTTCCAATTCGCGCTGAGCCCATGCGGCGAGCTCACGGAAAGTCGCCAATTGCGAGTCGTCGAATGTCCGTGGAACGGTGTCGTACACGCAGAACGTGCCAACTGGCTGATGACCGGGACCGTAGAGCGGGTAGCCCGCGTAGAACCGGACGCCGCCCTCTCCTCCCACGCCGGGAAGTGCCGCGAACTCGGGCACCCGCTCGAGGTCATCGACGATCAGGGCCGGGTCGGCCGGCTTGGTGTACGTCCGTGCCACCGTGGTCTGGCAGACCGTCTCGGCCCGCGGCACCTCGGTCAACGGAAGTCCTTCGACCATTTTGAACCACAACCGGTCTCGGTCGAGCAAGGCAACCGAGGCCATGGGTACACCGAAGACCAGGCGCGCCATCCGCGTGACCCTTTCGAAGCGGTCTTCCGGTGGCGAATCGAGAATCTGGAGCTGGTCGAGCGAACGCAATCGTTTTGCTTCGTCCCCAGGCGGTAGCTTGAGCTGGATCTCGGCGATCTCGGTGTCGATACTCATCGGTTCATCGCTTTCTGCAAGGCTTCGGACATCGCTTCTGCTGACCCCTCAGAACTCTCGATGCGCCAGTCGGCCTCCTTGTCGTAGTCGAACCACACGAAGCCGGCCACGCCAGACGACTTGTCCAGAAAACCGACGAGGTCGTCGATCCAGGTCGGCTTGGATCCACCTTGTTCCGCGCTGCCCACCTCGGTGACGAGAATCGGCTTGTCCGAAGCGAACTGGCGAATTTGGTCGAACGACTCACCGAACAGAGCCTTCGGTGGCGTCCATTCACCGCCGGGAATCGAGGTGCCCCAGTTGTATCCGTCCACCCCGATGACGTCGACGACGTCAGCGCCGGGGTACCAGTCCGCGAGTTCCTCGCCGTCGAGGACCACATTGGGCGCCCAGATCCATCGAACGTTCTGCACGTCCTTGGACGCAAAAATGCCTCGTACGTGTCGCCAGGCCTGCACGTAGGTTTGCGGAGAGGTGCCACCGGCCGGGCTCCACGGATACCAGGTGCCGTTCGGTTCGTGGGCGAAACGCAGGTAGACCGGCTGCCCCCAGGCCGCCAGTTCGTCGGCCCATCGATACAGGTAGTCATCGTGTGCTCCCGAGATGATGGAATCCATCGTGAAAGCCGACCGGTCGTATCTGTCGCCGCCGAGATACCTCCACGGTTCCCATGTCACGATCGGATCTGCGCCCTTGCTGCGGACCGTGTCGAGACCTGAGATCGGCGGGATGGCGGTGAAGTCGGAGAAGGACAGCACGATGCTCGGTTGTTCGCCGACGAGGGTCGCGACCGCGGCCACCTCGTCTGTGGCGGCCAGACCACCGGGCGTACCGACGCCGAAACGCAGGCAGGAGTCCTCGGAATCATCGATGGACGTCGTGTCGACGACGCATGGGGATTCGGTAGAGCAGGCAACAAGACCCGACGAAGCGAACAACACACTGCACAGCAACGCGGTCAACCGCCACGCCGGCAAAGAACGCATCTACCACCTCTGTCGATGATCACCACTCGCCGAGTGCGGCCACCCGGTCCACAGCCGCGTCCCTCCCCGAAAAAGACGTAACAGCCATTGTTCCTGATTTACCAGGATTGCGTATGACGAAACTCGGTCCCGGCCCGACCCACCGAAGGGCACGTCAACGACCGTCGTGGATCACCGGCGCGGTGCCGTGCGCAGCTCGACGGCGATCTCGGCGCCGAGTGCATGACCGGGGGCCAGCGGCAGGGAGTCGCCGCTCCAGAACCGGCCGGGGTCGAACCAATTCGGTTCTTTCTCGGTGGCGAGCAAACCCATTTCCTCATAGGTCATCGCGACCACTTCGGCACAGTACGCCGACTCCAGACCGACCTTCGATTGTTTTGTCCCACGTCTCGCGGCACGTCGCCGGTCCGCTGAACTTCGCACCTTGTCGTCGAGCACCGGCACGCCCCGGGTGACGTCACTCATCGTCGGAACGCGCCCCTTGAACCATCGGCCGGCGAGCCGGGCAGTCGTCGGGAACGCGGTGCCGTCCATTCGAGCGATCACTCTGAGCAGCAGATCTTCTTGTTCCCGGGCCGCATACGGCGTCAGCTGCCGGATCCAGCATCGCTGGCCGTACTTCTGCATCCACTGCTCGGCGGCCTCACGGGCGTCGTTGAGTTGCACGCCTCGATGGTTGGTGCCGGTCCACATGTCGGTGAGTTTGTTGCCCAACTCGGCGTGCCACATCAACGGCGGCAGGTCGTCGAGCGCGACCGCCATCGCCACATGGTTCACCGGACTGTTGGTGAGGGTCTGGATGGCGCGGTCGGGACCCGACCGCCCCCGGAACAGCCACACATCTCCGGTCCGGGTGGAGTCGAGCGCCTCGTCGAGCGAGATGGCCGCAGGCCGCTGGGAATGCACACGCAGAGCCTAAACGCGCCACGTCGACCCCCGCAGCATCACGGCGCCGGTACTCTCTACCGGTGCGCAATGCCTGGAAGTGGATCGGTTTGGCCGGTGTCGTAGGTGTCGCCGCGAGCGGAGTCCTGGTGCGGCGGGACGTCCGCCAGCGCAACGCCTATACGGCCGACGACATCCGGGCCCGCCTGCACCAGCGGTACGAGGAAGCAGAGGGGACCGCCCCGAACCGGTGACGCCGGCTGCTGTGGAGGTCAGGCGAAGCGGGCGGCGAGAGCTTCGAGCGTGCCGGTGATACCGGAACCGTTCTTCTTCTCGAACCCGAAGACCTCGATCATCTTGGGCGACTTCGCACTGCTGTAGTCGAACGTCTCGGTGACCTTCGTGGTGTCCGGGCCGAGCGACGTGAAGTCCCACCGCCACTTGTGACCCAGCGGATGCTGCCACTCCACCAGCTTGTCGTCCTCGAAGCCGGTCACGGTCGAGGTGATCTTGTACGGAAGTCCGTACTGCTTCATGCCGACGCTGAACTTCGCGCCCCGGCTCAGCCGGTCCGGTCCTTTGACCGGGGTGTCGCGGACTGTGCCCGATCCGTCGAGTTCGGGGTGCCGGTGAGGGTTGGCGACCAGCGCGAAGACCTCGGATACGGGTGCCTTCACCACCACCTGCCGGGCGATCTTGCGGGGGCCAGAATCGATTGTTGTCACAGTTGTATCTGCCATGGCGCCAACGTACGCCGCGACCGCTGGTCGATGTGCGTCGAACGCATTCTCAGAGCGGGTATTTCGTCCCGGTCTCACGTTCGGCGGCACACCACAGTTCGCCGGCCAGGTCGTAGTCGCAGGCGGTGGACGATCGCCCGGACAGCACCGGCGACCCTTTCAGCGCCCAGAGCCCGTCCATCCCCACGTAGCTGCCTGGTGGGATCGGTTCGGTCAGGCAGTAGAGCGTGGACGCTGCGCCGGCATCGATGTCGTTGGCGACGAGGGTCGCTGCGGCCTTCACCACCTTGTGTACCGGACCCAGCCGGGGCTTGTTCGAGATGTTGGACGCCACCCAGCCAGGCTGACTGAGCATCGCCGTGGTGGGAGAACCACTGTGGCGCAACCTCTTGTCGAGTTCGAGGCCCCACAACATCACGGCCAGCTTGGACCGGGCGTAAGCGCGGGGCGGCGACCACCGTGCGCTGCGCAGATGCAGGTCGTCGGGGTCGATGGTCGCCGATCGGTGAGCATCGGAGGCCACCAGGACGATCCGTTCACGAATCTGCGGCAGCAGCAGGTTGGTCAGGGCGAACGGCCCGAGGAAGTTGGTGCCGATGGCGGTCTCGAATCCGTCGGCGGTGTCAGCGCGTGTCGTCGGGACCATCCCGGCGTTGTTGATCAGGACGTCGATCGGCCCGTCGAGGTTCGCCGCGGCATCGCGCACCGACGAGAGGTCGGCGAGATCGAGTCGCACCACCTCGGTGTCGCCGCCGATCTCCACCGCGCGCCGAGCACCGAGTTCGGGATCCCGGACCGCCAGCACCACTCGCGCCCCGGCACGTGCGAGTGCTCGGGCGGTGGCGAATCCGACCCCGTTCGTGGCCCCGGTGACCACCACCCGTTTGCCCTTCACGACACCGAGCCGATCGGGTAGCCACTGTGTTGCCATGGCGTCGACCGTATCTCGCAACACCACCGGCGGGCTTGGTTTGGTCCCTGCGCCGACACACCGGGCCGACCGATACGGCACAGTGAATCCATGAGCGTGAACAACACGAGGGGCGCCGACGACCTCGGACAAAGCCCGGACACGGTCCGCCAGACCATCGTCGACCGTCTCGACGGTTTCGACCACGCCACCGCCGACCTCACCGAAGGCGTCCGGGCTGCCGCTGTTGCGATCGCGGTGACCAGTCGCGACGGCGAATACGGCATCTGGCTGACCAAACGTCCCTCGCGGATGCGCGAACACCCCAGCCAGTTCGCGCTCCCCGGCGGACGCCTCGAGGCCGGCGAAACCCACGCCGATGCAGCGTTACGCGAGATGCACGAAGAGCTCGGCGTCCACGTTGATCAGACACAGGTACTGGGCCGCCTGGACGACTACGCCACCCGATCGGGGTACGTGATGACCCCCATCGTGTGCTGGGCAGGGCCCGACCGTGAGACCAATCCGAACCCCGGTGAAGTGGCCCAACTGTTCTTCATCCCGATGTCCGACCTGATGGTGACGCCGCGGTTCATCAGCATCCCGGAATCTGACAAGCCGGTCATCCAGCTCCCGCTGGTGGGATCTCTGGTGCATGCACCCACGGCCGCAGTGATCTACCAATTCGCCGAAGTCGTGTTGGCAGGACGCCACACCCGGGTCGACGGGTTCGAGCAGCCGGTGTTCGCATGGCGTTGATCCGCGTGCCCACAACCGGCTGTACCCCTCGTCACCATGAGGTTTCCGCACAGCACCGAAAGGGTAGGCGAACACCGTGACCGCACCGCTGAAGACTTCATCGTCCAGTTCGATCATCCGAGACCTGCCGAAGCCTGCCGGTCCTCTCTCGGCGGCGGTCGTCTCGGCGTTGTCCCGCGATCCCGAGACGTCCACGTCGCTGCTCACACTCGACGAGTCCGCCTACGACACCGAACCGTACGATCGTGATCTCCAGCTGGCGTTGTACGTCTGTTACGAACTGCATTACCGCGGGTTCATCGGCGTCGACGACGCCTGGGAATGGAACCCTGAACTCCTTCGGCTGCGCGGCCGCCTGGAGAAGAAGTTCATGAACGCATTGCGCGCCGACGTGGAGCCGGGCGACAACGCCACCGCAGAAATCGAGGCGCTCTCCATCGAGACCCCGGACGGCAGCGGACCTTCGTACTACCTGTGCGACGTCGGGACGTGGCATCAGCTGCAGGAGTACTTCGTGCACCGCTCGGTGTACCACCTCAAAGAAGCCGATCCTCATGCATGGGCGATCCCCCGCCTCACGGGCCAGGCCAAAGCGTCGTTTGTGGCCGTCGAATTCGACGAGTTCGGTGGCGGTCGCGGCGAGAACGTCCACCAGCAGCTGTACGCCGACCTCCTCGATGCCGCCGGCCTCGACTCCGACTACCTCGCGTACCTGGAAATCGTCCCCGGCGAATCCCTGGCGCTGGTCAACCTGATGTCGATGCTCGGACTACACCGATCGTTGCGGGGCGCGGTGGTCGGGCATTTCGCGGCCACCGAGATCACGTCCTCACCTGGTTCACGCCGGCTGGCGCAGGCTCTCGAGCGTCTCGACGCCCCAGATGAATGCATCCGGTTCTACCGCGAACACGTAGAGGCCGACGCCGTGCACGAGCAGGTCCTGCGCCACGAGGTGGTGGGTGACCTGCTGGCAAGGGAGCCCCAACTCGAATCCGACGTGGTCTTCGGGATCCGCGCCTTCGACTTCCTCGAGGAGAAACTCGCGGCGCTGCTGATGAAGAGCTGGACCGAAGGAAAGTGCTCGCTGCTCGAACCGATCAGCTGATCAAATCCGGTCCTCGCGGCGCACGATCTTCTTGCGGCCACGATGACTGGTGTCGCAGAGCGGGTATGTCTTGCTGCGCTTGCACGCGCACAGAGCGACCATGAACCGATCTGAGTTCACGGTGCTGCCGTCGGGCATCTCGATACTCACCGGTCCTTGAACCATGATGGGGCCGCCCTGCACCACCCGGATCACCCGGCGATCGCCGCCTCTTCCACTGTCAGGAACGGTTCCCTTGTCAGGAACTGTCATCGCCCACCGGCGGCCTTGTGCGCCCGGACGACCACGAGTTCCTCTTCGCGGCAACCGGGTTCGAGCATGCCCAGGGACTCGAGCCAGCGCGCATTCTGCATCAGGACGGGCCCGAACGGAATGCGTTCGCGGGCAACCACGTCGGCGTTGAGGCCGCCTGCACGCAGTTCGACCAGCGAACTCTCGGTGTCGGCGAACTCCGACTGGACGATCATGATCGTGCCGTCGTCGGCAAGCAAATCCGGGGCCGCGACGCACAGCGGGTCGAGCAACGTGCGGCCATCGCGGCCACCGTGCCATGAATGTGTCAGTCCCACAGTCGCTGTCGAGAGACGGTCTGCGGGTACGTACGGCGGGTTCGAGACCACGAGATCGAACGGGCCGGCTTCGAGCGCCTCCTCCAGCGAACCGAGCCGTGCGTCCACGACAAGTCCCTGTGCCTCCGCGTTGTCGAGAGTGCACTGCACTGCCTTGGGCGAGATGTCGTACGCGACGACTTCGGCGGCACCGATCCGTGCGGCCGCGACGGCGAGCACACCACTGCCCGTGCACAGATCGAGCACCCGCCGCCCCTGCACCATTCCGAGACCCGCCATGGCCGCGAGCAGCAGTCGCGAGTCCTCTTGCGGCTTGTACACGCCGTTCGGCACCTCGATGGCCTCCAAGGCCGCCAAGGCCTCGTCGACAGGGTCCGACACGTAGTTGGCAAGCATCGGGACACCCCGAACTGGCAGCATTGTCATGTTGTGGGCCTTTGCGGTCTCGAGGCCGCCGACGCTGATCGCCGTGGCCGCCATGGGTCTCTTATGCCCCCTACCTGTGGGCAGTAAACACACCGTGCGCTTTGCCGTCCGAGCATATTGCCCCAAACGGCTCGACATTCCCGTTCCGGGGTGACGGGCAGCCACCGAGTCATTCCGGGCGTTTGCCCACATCGGCCGTCGGGTACCTGCCCTGGGACAGCGCCACCTCCCCCAAGTGATGAAGGAGCGCGATGAAGGTTTCCGACATAGCCGGCCTTCCCATTCAGGCAGGCGCCGCTCTCCGGGGCGCTCGCCTTTTCCATCCCGACGGCGTGCTCGCAAAAGGTACCCTCACCAGGATGGCCGCCGACGGTGTCGGGTTGCCGGTCGCCGATTCCGACGTGGTGGCCCGGGTATCCAAAGGTGTCGGGATGCCCGGAACGGTTCCCGATGTGCTGGGCCTTGCCATCCGGATGCCGCCCCATCCAGGCGACCATGCGCCGTGGGACGTGCTGCTCGCCAGCGCCGCCGGCACCAATCCGGTCACCAGGACCATCCCCTTCCCCGCTCGCGCCCTCGGAAGCGCCGTCCTCTCCTCCCTGCAGCCGCTGCATCACGACGGTGGGAGCTGGTGGCTCCGGGCACGGGTTGCGCCGAAGACACCGCAGGCCAGCGTCTCCCTGGAGAACTTCCACAAACAGATCACCGGTGCCGGTCTGGTCTTCGACATCGAGCAGGCCCACGGCACAGGGCCTTTTGAGCCGCTCGCCCGGTTGACGCTCTCCGAACCTGCCGACGAGGCCGACTACCCCAACATCGGTTTCGATCCCACGGTGAACACCACCAGAGACGTTGATCCCGAACCCAACTGGCTATCAGGTACCCGTAAGCTCGCCTATCGTTACAGCCGCAAGGGGCGTGCCGCCGAAGGGTGAGGTGAGCACGGCAATCTGGTCGAGTCGCGAAGGGGCCGAAGAACATGTCGTTGGACCAGGAGAAGACCGGCACCTCGGAACATCGCCTCCCTGCGCTCGACCGCTTCTTCAAGATCACCGAGCGCAACTCGACACTCTCGCGGGAGATTCGCGGCGGTCTCGTCACCTTCTTCACGATGGCCTACATCGTGGTGCTCAACCCGATCATCATCGGCGGGGTACCGGGCAACTCCAAGAACACCGACGTCCTCGGTGACGTTCTCCCCCTTGCACAGGTTGCGGCCGTCACCGCGCTGGTCGCCGGCATCATGTCCATCATCTTCGGCCTGGTGGCGAACTATCCGTTCGCGATCGCAGCCGGCCTGGGAATCAACAGCCTGCTCGCGGTGTCGATCGCGCCGCAGGTCACCTGGGCCGAGGCGATGGGGCTTGTCGTCATCGACGGCATCATCATCGTGGCGCTGGCCGTCACCGGATTCCGGACCGCTGTGTTCCGGGCCGTCCCTGCAGAACTGAAGGCCGCAATCGCGGCAGGCATCGGGTGTTTCATCGCATTCATCGGCTTGGTGGACGCCGGCTTCGTCAAACGCATCCCCGACGCGGCGGGCACAACCGTGCCGGTGAGCCTGGGTATCGACAACTCCGTGGCCACATGGCCGACCCTGATCTTCGTCTTCGGTGTGCTGCTCATGGGTGTCCTGGTGGTGCGCAAGGTGCGGGGCGGTCTGCTCATCGGCATCGTGATCACCACTGCGGTCGCCATGATCGTGCAGACCTTCGCCGACCTGGGGCCCTCGGTCACCGACACCAAGGGCTGGAATCTCAACGTGCCCGACTGGCCGTCATCCGTCGGAGGGATGCCCGACCTCGACCTCGTGGGCGACGTCGACCTCTTCGGCGCGTTCACCCGCATCGGCGTGCTCTCGGCGTCGGTTCTCGTGTTCGCACTGGTGCTCTCGAACTTCTTCGACGCCATGGGCACGATGACGGGGCTCGGCAAGGAGGCCGAACTCGCGGACAAGGACGGCAATCTGCCCGGTATCGGCAAGGCCCTCGTGGTCGAGGGTGCCGGCGCCATCGCCGGTGGCGCGGGGTCGGCGTCGTCGAACACCGTCTTCGTCGAATCGGCGTCCGGTATCGCCGAAGGCGCCAGGACCGGCCTGGCAAACGTCGTCACCGGGGTCTTGTTCCTGGTTGCCATGTTCTTCACACCGCTGTACTCGGTGGTGCCACTCGAGGCTGCCGCACCTGCGCTGGTGGTGGTGGGCGCGTTGATGATCGCGCAGATCCGCACCGTCGATCTCACGCGGTTCGACTACGCGCTGCCCTGCTTCCTCACCATCGTGGTGATGCCGTTCACCTACTCGATCGCCAACGGCATCGGCGTCGGTTTCATCACCTGGGTGGTGCTCGCGTCGGCGCGGGGCAAGATCCGGTCGATCCACCCCTTGCTCTGGCTGGTTGCCGCGCTGTTCGCCCTGTACTTCGCCAAGGAACCCATCGAGGCCCTCATCGGGTAGCTCTCCGTCGGCCGCGAGGCCGACATAGTTGGCAGCGGTAAACTATTCCCGATGCAACTCCCGGTGATGTTCTCGTCTCTCGGGGTACGCAACTACCGTCTCTGGGCCGGTGGGCAGGTGGTCTCGCTCGTCGGGACCTGGATGCAGCGCATCGCGCAGGACTGGCTGGTGCTGGAACTGTCCGGTGGCAGCGGCGTTGCGGTCGGCATCGTCATGGCCTTGCAATTCGGTCCCACGGCCATCGTGTCGCTACCCGCCGGAGCGCTGGCCGACCGGTTCGACAAACGCAAACTCCTCATCGCCACCCAGACCACCATCGCTTTGTGTGCCCTGATCCTCGGGGTACTCGATGTGGCGGGGATGGCAACTCTGGCCTGGGTGTACATCCTCTCGTTCGCCTTGGGGTGCGTCTCGGCGATCGATGCGCCGATCCGGCAGTCGTTCACCATCGAGATGGTGGGCGCAGAGCAGTTGCCCAACGCCGTGGCACTCAACTCGCTGACGTTCAATCTCGCCCGGATCATCGGACCGGCCGTGGCCGGGCTCCTGATCACCTTGGTGGACACCGGCCCGGTTTTCCTCATCAATGCGGTCACCTCACTGGCGGTGCTGGCCGGATTGTTCGCGATGCGCACCTCGGAGCTGATCCGCTCCGCGCGTGCCACCACGGACCGCTCGATTCGCAGTGGGGTGCGCTACGTGCGCCGCAACCGCCACCTCGTCGTGGTCCTCGCGACGGTGTTCGTCGTCTCCACCTTCGGCCTGAACTTCCCACTCTCGCTCGCGCTCTTGACCGCGAACACCTTCGAGGGAACTGCAGGCGGATACGGTCTGCTGTCCACGATGCTTGCCGTGGGCACACTCAGCGGAGCACTCGTGGCAGCCCGCCGGACGAAACCGGCACGGCTCCGGCACTTTCTGGCCGGCGCACTCGCGTTCGGTGTCTTCGAGGTGGTCGTCGGTGTGATGCCGACCTTCTGGCTGGTGGCAGTTGTCCTCATCCCGGTTGGTGTCGCCAACATCATGTTCACCACCTCGGCGATGAACATCATGCAGCTGTCGGTGGATTCGCAGATGCGCGGCCGGGTGATGGGCATCTACATGCTCTGTTTCCTCGGCGGCACGCCGATCGGCAGCCCCTTGCTGGGCTGGCTAGCCCAGGTGACCGATCCGCGTGCACCACTGATCGTCGGTGGTGCGATCAGCGCGATCGCCGTGGCGGGGTGCGGACTGCTGCTGATGCGCGCCGGTCACATGCGGCCTTCGCTCGACCACGGCCGGGTGGTGTTGTCCTCCCACGAGTGAGGCAGGCGTTCCACCAGCAACTTGCACACACGACCGGCGTTCGGTGCCATTCTGGATGGATGATCGACATCGAACGACCCAAGATCGAAGGCTCCGTGGCGGTCGGTGAGGGACGCCGGATCGGGTTCGCCGAGTTCGGTTCCGCGACCGGCCGAGCTGTGTTCTGGCTCCACGGCACGCCAGGCGCCAGGCGGCAGATCCCGATCGAGGTCCGCGATCTCGGCGAAGCGGAGAACATCCGGATCATCGGTCTCGACCGGCCCGGCGTCGGGTCTTCGACCCCGTACAGCTACCCCAACGTGCTCGCCTTCGCCGACGATCTCGCCACCGTCGCCGACACCCTCGGCGTCGACGAGTTCGCGGTTATCGGCCTCTCCGGCGGAGGCCCCTACGCGTTGGGCGTGGCCCATGCGATGCCCGACCGAGTGGTCGTCGCCGGCGTACTCGGCGGCGTGGCACCCGCCGTCGGGCCCGACGCGATCGGTGGGGGCGCCATGGAACTGGGCAAGTTCCTCGCACCCCTGCTGCAGACTGCCGGGGCTCCGATCGGGCGGGTTGTCAGTTCGGTCGTGCGAGTGGCACGACCGGTTGCCGGGCCGGCCATCGGTCTCTACGGACGACTGTCCCCCGCTGCCGACCGCGAACTGCTTCAGCGCCCCGAGTTCAAAGCGATGTTCCTCGACGATCTCCTCAACGGCGGACGCCGCCAGATGGAGGCCCCGTTCGCCGATGTTGTTGTCTTCGCCCGCGATTGGGGATTCTCGGTCGGCGACGTGACCGTCCCGGTGCGTTGGTGGCACGGCGACCACGACCACATCATTCCGCACAAGCACGGCGAACACGTGGTGCATCTGCTGCCCGACGCCAAGATGTTCACCATGCCCGGTGAGAGCCATCTGGGCGGACTGGGCCTGGCGGTCGACATCCTCGGTGAGCTGATGGCGGTCTGGGATTCGGAGACCGCGCTCGACAAACGGTGAACGACGTAGGGTGGTCTCTGGCGCCGACCGGGCGTCCGCGAGCGGAACAGGAGTGCCGAATGTCCGACTGGGTGCACAAGATCAAACAAGAAGCCAAGGAGTTCGTGGCGTCCGCGGAGCAAGAGTTCACCGTCCTCGAGGGCGTTGACGGAGTGGACCCGATGGATCGTCGCGCCGGTGACCCCGAAGCCCACGCAGCGGAAAACGCGGCACCCTCGGACGAGCCCGAAGGCGCACCGAAGGCGGAGTGATCGGGCACCCGCCGAGCTCACACCGGGTACGGCAGGGTGTCACCTCCTCTCTGGTCGAGCATCACCGTCATCACCGATACCTCGTCCGACTGCGACTTCACCATCCCGACCGCCGCGCGCCGGATGGCGGGTTCCCCAGCAGTCCGGGCCGCTTCTGCGGCCATGTCGATCGCCCCTTGGTGGTGCCGAATCATCAACTGCAGGAATAAGATCTCGCTCTGCACATCGTCGGCCGACGACAACCGGGTCAGTTCGTCGCCACTGGCCATCCCCGGCATCGTCGACACACCCGCGGCGTGCTGATGGCCACCCGCTTCCATCCAGCTCATCGGACGCGTCGCCTGCAGCGGCGCGTCGAGCATCTGTAACCAGCCCTGCATCTGCCCGATCTCGCGCCACTGCGCCTGCTCGATCTGGGCCGCGAGCGCCCGGACGTCCGGCTGCGCTGTCGGCGCCAGTAGGTCGCACATCATGAGGGCCTGCTGGTGATGTGCGGACATGTCTTGTGCAAAGCCCACGTCCACGGCGGTCGCCGAATCACCGGCCGCCTTCGACTCCGGACCTCCGCTGTCGACCATCAATCCCACGCCCAGCCCGACGACCAAGGCCACGACAACCGCGGTGATCAGCCACAGCCGTTGGCCGACAATGGTTTTCATCGGACCGGGTACACCGCCGGATCGAGCGACAGGGCCATGAACCCGTTGTCCATGCAGGTCACCCAGAGCTGATCGCCGTGGAACTCCGGTGGTGACAGACACCAGTCGGCCGAGAGGTCGCCTCCGACGAGACGACTTCGATCGTTGATGATCCCGTCCACGGGGCTGTCGCCCTGCAGCACTGCCCGGGCGACCGCCAGCGTACCGATGATCGGCGGAGCCGCGATGGATCCGAGCAAGGCGTGCAGAGAGTTGCTCAACTCCCAGTTCTTGCCCGTCTGCGCGGGCGGGTTGAAGTACGCGATCTCCGCGATGTGGTCGGGGTCGCTGATGTCGAACACCCGGACGCCCGACTGGATCCACCCGCATGCCATCGCGGTCGGATCGACCGGACGATCCACCGAGCAGTAGTGGGCGTCGTAACCGAACGCGCCGTTGGCCGTGGTGCTCTGGGCCCACCTGTTGGCGTTCTCCGGCAGATTGATCGCCAACTTGATGGCGTTGCGCTGCTGAAGATCCGACGAGCGCGCGGCGTCGAACAACTTGACGCCACCCGATCCGCCCTCGTCGACGCTGAAGACGTGCGGCTGCCCGTCGTATGTGACGTAGATGCTGTGTTGAGTGATCTGACCATCGGCCCAGAGCTTTTCCCCGACGTGCGGCATGAGTTCGGGCACAATCGTTCTCGGCGTGCGGTTCTGCACCGCCGAGACGTCGATCATCGTCAGTCCCAGAAGATTCGACAGATACATGGTGTTGCCGTCCGGCGAGAACCCGAGACCGTGGGCCTCGACACCCGTCACACCGGACCAGACCACCATCGGATCACGCGGATCGGTGATATCGATGGCGCTGACGTAGCCGGGGGCAATGCCGGTGGCCCAGTAGGTGTTCCCGTCAGGCGAGAAGTCGCCCTCGTGGGTGGTGATCGGAATCGGAGTCGACAGCTGGGACCCGGCGCCGGTGTTGAGCAACCGCGGGTGCGCGCAGTCGGTGGCGATGTCGTACACCGAGATGTAGCCGGCACCCTCGAGGATGCCCACCCCCGTGCCCACCAGGAGTCCACGTTCCTTGTTGACCTTCAACGACTCCCAGGTGCCGCCCACCATCGCCGGTTCGCTCAGCACATCCGTCATCCGTGGATTGGCCGGGTCGCTGACGTCGATCACCTGCACCCCGGGATTGGGTCCCAAGAAGTTGGTGGGGAAGGAAGAACCCGTGTACGAACAGTGACCGTAGGTGGCACTGACGATGCCGGCACCCTGCCCCTGATACTGACCGATCAGATCGATGTTGCAGTTGTATCCCTTGGTGCTGCGCCCGGACTTGCGGTCCGCCAAGGGCACCTCGCCCTGGATACCGGTCTCGACCTGATCCCCCGGTCGACAGTCCGCGACGTCCACCGCGGTCGGCCAGACGTCGATCAGGTCGTTGTACCCGGGCGGAGCGGCCGCCGAAGCCGGACCGACCGTAGCCGTTGCCATCGCCAGGACTGCACCGAAGATCACCGCGATCCGGACCGCGCCTTTGTTTCCCGCCCATGCGCCCACAACAAGCCCCCTCCGGCTTCATTGCCGTGCTTCGCGGGAGCGTAACGCCGCTCGGCTGCGACGAGGTGCGCTTTCGGGATTTTTGTGCGGTGGTGGTCAGCCCACGGGCAGGCTGTTCACCGCATCGACGAGCTGGTCGGACGTGGTGGCCTTGTCCACGGCGGAGAGCTCGATGTACACGTCGGGCATACCGTCGACCGTCAGCGCCATCCATCGCGGCTCGTCCCCGCCTCCACCGCTGACCGCCCGCCCGTTCTGCCACGTTGTGCTGGACACCCCGTCGAACCCGCGGATGTCGTCCATCCGGCTCTCGAGTGCCTCGGGTGTGACATAGAAGTCGGTCCACAGGTCGTATTGCTCACCACCGGAGTCCAGGACACAGCGGAATCCCGCCTTGATGAACTGCTCGCCCGATCCGTCGGGCCCGTCACCTTCCTCCGGCGGCACAGCATCCATGCGCGTCTCGCATCGCATGCCGTTGTAGCCCTGCTCGTCAGGTCCCGCCGGTAACAGCTCGGGCAACCGCTGGGCCGACTCCGCATACAGCCCCCACCCGGAGCCCACCTCGACCGACGCCGAGGCGCTCGGTTCGGACACGCGACCCTTGTCGTCCACGGCCCGCACCCGGTACTCCACCCGGTCGCCGCCTGAAGGAGCCACCGCCGAGATGTCGGTGAACTCGGTGGCCGGGCCCGAGTACACCACCGCCTCACCGCGACTGAGCAGATAGGAATCGGCTCCTGACGCCGACTTCCAGCTGACTTTCACCACCGGCCCCTCGGCGCTGGCCGTCACCGTCCCCGGACTCGACACCGAGCTGCCGGCACCCCGCACGAAGTAGGTGATGGTGAACGCGAGAACCAGCGCCACCACCCCGGCGACCACCAGCAGCGGCCATCCCCAGCGCTTCACAGCGGCAGCCTGTCCAGCAGGGCCACGGCGTCGGCGTCTTTGCCGCTCTCCATGGTGACGCTCAAGTCGTACACCTCACGATCGGTGTCGTCGAAGGCCAGGATCGCGGTTCCCGCCCAGTCACTGGTCGGGCCACTGCCCTGATAGAGGGTGCCGTCGGCACCCTGATCGGTGGTCACCGATGACGTCTTCAGGTTGAGACTCTCCAGATACTCGTCGCGGACCTGGCGCGACGGGAACTGCCGCAGCTGCACTGTGTAGGTGGCAGCGGCGTCGCGGCAGAAGATGACGCCCGTCTTCGGGATCTCCTGGTCGACACTGCCCGTGCCGCCCCAGCACGCTTCTTGTCCGAAGGTGTCGGTGGACAACGGGCTCGGGCCGACGATCTCCCCGAAGGTGGACGCCATCTGTTCCAGACCGTGCCACCGTTGCGCCACCGCAACCTCGTCACTCGCCGGGCTATAGGACGATTCATCCCGGTCACCCGATCGCGCCGACACCGTGTACGAGTACGTACCCGGCAACGGCATGGGTTGTGCATACTCGGTCTTGTCCCCGACATAGATGACCGAATCACCCTGCCGCAGAACGTACTCGGACGCACCGTCCACCGCGGACCAACTGATGTCCACGGACTCTGCGGCCAGTTCGACGGCGGGCTTCTGCGGCGCGGCCAGCGCACTCCCGCCGCCGGCGACCAGCATGCCGGCGATCACACCGAGCACCAGCGCGAGCACCACCACCGGCCCGGCGAGCATCGCAGGGCGGGTGAACCAGGGACCGTTCGACGTCGGGGTCGCCGCGGATCCGGCGCCCGCGTAGGCCGGACGTTGTCCACTCGACGCCATCCCCGGGTATCCCTGGCCCGCCCCCTGATACGGGTTCGACTGATACGGGTTCGACTGATACGGGGACGAGTTCGGGTGTGACGACTGGCCCGGCGAAGAATGCTGGGAAGTGAAGTGCTGCGGTGACGAATGCTGTCCCGGTTGGTAGGGATTCGACGGCACGGGCCCGGGCGTCGCGACCGGGGGGAAGGTAGTGGCGGCTGCCGACCGCGGGGCATTCGTCTGCGGCGTACCGGGTTTGACCGGAATGGGCACAAAAGCGCTCTGCGCGCGTGTGCTCTGCGGCGCCCCACCGCCTTGCAGCGCCTCCAGTGCGGCATCGGCCAGCTCGCGGGCGCTGTCGAAACGGTCAGCGGGTTTCTTGGCCATCGCCCTCGCGATCACCGAAGCCATCGCCGCCGGGACCGCGGGATTGACGGCGGCCGGGTTCGGCGGGGCGTTGAACATGTGCGCCGCCATCAGTCCTTGACTGGTGGGAGCGTCGAAAGGTGCTGTCGCGGTGAGTAATTCGTAGAGCGTGCAGCCCAGCGCGTACACGTCGGCACGGTGGTCGATCTCCTCGCCGCCGATTTGTTCGGGGGCGCTGTACCGCAGCGTGCCCACCGTCATCCCCACCGACGTGAGACTGCTGTCGGTCTCCTGCGCCATCCGCGCGATGCCGAAGTCGGTGAGCTTCACCGCATCCGGGTTCATCGGATCGGCACCTGGCGTGATCAGGATGTTCCCGGGCTTGACGTCGCGGTGCAGCAGCCCCTTGCGGTGCGCGTAGTCCAGTCCGTCGGCGACCTCGGAGATGATCTGCACCGCAAGTCGCGGATGCAGCGGGCCGTCGATCAACATGTGCGCCGCGTCGGTACCCGACACGAACTCCATCGCAATCCACAGCTGACCCTCGTGAGTACCCCGGTCCAGCACGTTCACCAGGTTCGGATGACTCAGTGGGGCGACCAGGTCCGCTTCCCGCTCGAACCGAGCCCGGGTGTCGGGGTCACTGCCGTAGGTGTTGTTCAGCAACTTGATGGCATCGGCTCTGGGCAACCGGGGGTGCTGGGCCTTGTACACCTCACCCATCCCGCCGCGGCCGAGCAGCTCCAGAATTTGATAGCCACCGATGTAGGAACCGATCGCCACGCTCATCTCATGCCCTTCCACCTCTCACCCACGGTCGGTGAGCTGAGCAGATAGTAGCCACCACCGGCTGGGGCGGACCAGATCTCGGAGCCCGATTACACCGTCTGACCGATCACGCCAAAACAGCCCGCGTGACACGGTTCGGCAAATACGCTCAGCGCCATGAAATCTGACGTTGTCCGGGTACTGGTCTGTGTCGCGGCGGTGGGCGCCGCGGTGTCCGCGGGCGCGGGTGCCGCTTCCGCCGCCCCCACCGATACATGCACTGCGGCCGATCGGGTGGCCGGCGCCCAGACCTACCTCGATGCGCTCGTCGACCCCTCGTACGCCTACGACGTCCCCCTTGCCGACGACGTGGTCCGATTCGAGAACGGGCTGCAGACCGGGTTCTCCGGCGATGTGATGAAGGCCGAACTCGCTCTGCATCTGCAGTACAGCGGCATCACCTCGCTGGACAACGAACAGTGGTCGGGCAACGGCGACTCGGTCCGGGTGATCTACGACCTCGAATACGGAGTCGGCGACCTCAATCTGGCCGATGCCACCGTGGACGAGACCTTCCGGTTCAACGCCGATTGCCTGATCCAGCGCATCGACGCGACCATCACCATCGCCCCCGGTGACGGATTCTGATGGGGCGCTTTCGTCGCGCCGAACTCGAGAGCGAGTTCGCCAGGTTCGAGAAGATGGTCGAGCAGGTTGCCGAAACCCACGACTGGAACCCCTGGGCCGAGCAGTTCACCGACGATGCCGACTACGTCGAACACGCCATGGGCACCTTCAAGGGGCGCGAAGAGATCCGCACCTGGGTGATCAAGACCATGGGCCGATTCCCGGGTAGTCACATGGTCGCCTTCCCGGCACTGTGGCATGTGATCGACGAGGACACCGACCGGGTGATCTGTGAGATCGACAATCCCCTGCGCGACCCCGGCGACGGTTCGTTGTTCACGGCCACCAACATCACGATCCTGACGTATGCGGGCGACGGGCTGTGGTCCAAGGAAGAAGACGTCTACAACCCCCTGGAGTTTGCTCAGGCAGCCAAAGCCTGGTGTCATAAGGCAC
This sequence comes from Williamsia sp. D3, assembly GCF_000506245.1. Lineage (NCBI taxonomy): Bacteria > Bacillati > Actinomycetota > Actinomycetes > Mycobacteriales > Nocardiaceae > Williamsia > Williamsia sp. D3. The sequence continues at coordinate 93,935 of NZ_AYTE01000015.1, forward strand.
AGGAGTTGGGGAACCTGACCGACGAGGCCGGGCGATGGCTCGACACGGTGGGCAAGTACTTCTGAAGAATCGCTCGCCACCAATAATGGATTGGTAGTTCAGTTTTTCTGGGCGGATCCGCATCACGTCAGTAAGATGCACCACACACGGGGATGATCGGCGCACCCAGTTCGAGCAATAACCAGGCCACCACTGACCAGCATCGATTCAGTGGCGCGAGGGTTTCGACACACCTTTGCGCCGGCGCGAAGAACTTGGGTGGCGGTAGTGCGTTCCCGTAGCCTGGACCCTTATCACGCCTAGCCGTTCTTGGAGGAATAACTAATGGCCCGCGAGTTGACTCAACTGGAGCTCTTGAAAGAACTGGAGCCGGTGGCCGAGGAAAACGTCAATCGCCATCTGCGCCTTGCCAAGGACTGGAACCCGCATGACTACGTCCCCTGGGACGAAGGTCAGAACTTCGCGGCTCTCGGTGGTGTCGACTGGGATCCGGAGCAGTCGAGGCTCGACGACGTGGCCAAGGCCGCGATGGTCACCAACCTCCTGACCGAGGACAACCTGCCGTCCTATCACCGCGAGATCGCGGAGAATTTCTCGATGGACGACGCGTGGGGCCATTGGGTCGGACGCTGGACCGCCGAAGAGAACCGCCACGGCATCGCGATGCGTGACTACCTCGTGGTCACCCGCGGCGTCGACCCCGTCGCGCTCGAAGAAGCCCGCATGATCCACATGACCAACGGCTTCTCCTCACTCGCCACCGCGGGTGCACGCGCCGAGGAGCTCGGAGAGACCAGCGCAGGACTGCTGCGCTCGGTGGCGTACGTGACCTTCCAGGAACTCGCGACACGTGTGTCGCACCGCAACACCGGCAAGGCGTGCAACGACCCGATCGCCGACCGCATGCTCCAGCGCATCGCCGCCGACGAGAACCTGCACATGGTGTTCTACCGCAACATCTGCGGCGCCGGCCTCGACATCTCGCCCGACCAGACCATCCGAGCGATCTACGAAGTGGTCTCCAACTTCCAGATGCCCGGCCTCGGCATGCCGAACTTCCGTCGCAACGGTGTCCTCATGGCCAAGCACGGCATCTACGACCTGCGTCAGCACCTCGAAGAGGTCATCCAGCCCGTTCTGCGCAAGTGGAACATCTTCGAGCGCGAGGACTTCAGCGCCGAGGGCGAGAAGACCCGTGAAGAGTTGGCCGCGTTCCTCGACAAGCTGGCCGCAGACACCATCAAGTTCGAAGAGATGCGTGACCGCGCGCTCGCTCGCGAAGCGGCCAAGCGCGAAAAGGCCCGCGCCGCCTCCTAGCGGCGACTTCTCGGAAAGGCCACATCCTGACCGCCCTGCTGCCAGACACGCGCACCACCCCGGCACTGTCCATCGGATCCATCGAGCTCTCCAGCCCGGTGGTCCTGGCTCCGATGGCCGGGGTGACCAACGTTGCCTTCCGCACGTTGTGCCGAGAACTCGAGCTCGCCCGGACCGGGACCGTTGCCGGTCTCTACGTCTGTGAGATGGTCACCGCCCGCGCTCTTGTGGAGCGCCACCCGGTGACCATGCACATGACCACGTTCGCCCCGGAAGAGAACCCCCGGTCGATGCAGCTCTACACGGTCGATCCCGAATACACGTATGCCGCGGCGAAGATGATCGTCGACGAGAACCTCGCCGACCACATCGACATGAACTTCGGCTGCCCGGTGCCGAAGGTGACACGCAAGGGCGGCGGCTCCGCCATCCCCTACAAGCGCCGCCTGTTCGCCAACATCGTCGCCGCTGCTGTCCGCGCTACCGAGGGCACCGACATCCCCGTCACCGTCAAGTTCCGCATCGGAATCGACGACGAGCACCACACCCACCTCGACGCCGGTCGGATCGCCGCCGCTGAGGGCGCGAAAGCTGTTGCGCTGCATGCCCGTACGGCCTCGCAACGCTATTCCGGGAGCGCCGACTGGGACGAGATCGCACGACTCAAGGAGCACGTGACCGACGTGCCCGTCCTCGGCAACGGCGACATCTTCGAGCCCGCCGACGCCACCCGGATGATGAATCAGACCGGCTGCGACGGCGTGGTCATCGGTCGCGGATGCCTCGGCCGGCCATGGCTGTTCTCCGAACTGAGCGCCGAACTGAACGGACTGCCCACCCCGGCGGCCCCCACGCTCGGCGAAGTGGCGCAGATCATCGTCCGGCACGGACAGCTGCTCGCCGACCACCACGGCGAGTTCAAGGGCATGCGGGAAATCCGCAAGCACGTTGCCTGGTATTTGCGCGGTTTCCCCGTCGGCTCGGAGTTGCGCCGCGACATGGCCTTGGTCGAGACCGTCGATCAACTCGCCGACATGGTGGGCCAATTACCCGCTGACGTGCCCTTTCCCCGCGACGGCCACGGTCCTCGCGGACGGCAGGGGTCGCCGTCGGCCGTGGCCCTCCCCCACGGCTGGCTCGACGACCCGGACGACGACTGCGTTCCCGACGGCGCCGAGGTCATGCATTCCGGCGGATAGCACGACCAGTAGAAATACCGAATCCGGAAACCTCGGTTTCACGCTGCCGAACTCGAACACAAGAACAACGGCCGACGAACGCTCGGCAACAAGGCACATACAGGTTCGGCCAGTATCATCGTGAACGCGCCTGCCCGGCCGACATGTTTTTCGACGGGCCTGAGATACAGCCCGGTGCCCAGAAGTCCGAAGGAACATGAGTGAGCAGCGACGAGGAGCTCCGGGGACGCACACCCGAGGAACGCCGCGATCTGATTCGCCGCCAGCTCGGCGCGCCATCGGATGAGGTACTCCGTGAACCCCCCGCTCGAGAACTGCCCCGCGACGCCGCGGGCCGATTGACGGTCCAGGAACTCCTCAATCGGATGAATGCCGCCGGCTCGTCCGGACGTGCCGCACCACCCCCTTCGTCTCGAGCCGCATCCGACGGGCCGTCGCAGCCCCCGGCCGGCGAACCCCGCTCCTCGACAGACCGTTCCTCGACACCTCCGTCCGACGGACCCTCGGTTCCGCCGATTCCGCCACCGCGCCCACGCCGAGTCCGCCCCGCCGATGCCCCCACCGAGACCATCAGCCGTGCGGTGGATTCGGGTCCGCCGTCCGATCCCAACCCACGCGGTAGCCGCACTCCGGCCGGTGGGCCGCCCTCCCCGCCTGCGAACCTGCCGGGCACGTCGAGCCATCCCTTCGCGCGCACCGACCCCCCGCAACGGGGCGACGACGACTCCCAGACAGAGGTCATCCCGGCCGCCAAGGACGACCCACCCGTCTTCTTGCCCGCCGATCCCGAGCCGGATCCGGACGCGTCGCACGACAGCGTGGCCGACCGCGTTCAGCCGGCGGTGGTTCCCGAATCCGGCGCGGGTACGGCCCGCGGCCGCAAGCATGCCGCGGCGCCCAAAGGACGCGACCGAGCCGCGCTGACCAGGAATGCCCGGGTGGGTGGCCGCGTCCTCCTCGCTCTCGCCTGCGTCATGACACTCCTGGGTACGGGCGCGGTGTGGGGCTATCAGAAGGTCAAAGACGGCAACTGGAACATCGTCGATGCCGTCAACCCGGACAACAGCGAGATCCGCGGCAAAGAACTGCAGACCGGCGACGAAACCTACCTGATCGTCGGCACCGACACCCGGTCGGGAAAGAACGGGCAGATCGGCGCCGGTACCACCGAAGACGCCGGAGGCGCCAGGTCGGACACGGTGATCCTCGTGAACATCCCGGCCGACCGCAGCCGCGTGGTCGCGGTGAGTTTCCCACGGGACCTGCAGATCAACCGCCCCGAGTGCACAACCTGGGACAACGACAAAGGCGAATACACCGGCCAGATCGTGCCCGCCGAGACGGGCGCCAAGCTCAACACCGCCTATGGCGACGGCGGCCCCAAGTGCATCGTCGACACACTCACCGCGATCAGCGGCCTGAACATCAACCACTTCATCGCGATGGACTTCTCGGGTTTCGAGAAGGTCGTGAACACGATCGGTGGTGTCGAGGTCTGCTCGCCGGTGCCGCTCAACGACTTCGAGCTGGGCCCCATCCTCACCAAGCCCGGTAAGCAGAAGATCCGCGGTAAAGCTGCCCTCAACTACGTACGCGCCCGCACCATCGACACCGAGGGCAACGGTGACTACGGGCGCATCAAACGCCAACAGCTGTTCCTCTCGTCGCTGCTGCGCGGAGCGCTCTCCAGCAAGGTCTTGTCCAATCCCGCGACGCTCAACGGCATCGTCGACACCTTCATCCAGAACAGCTTCGTCGATCAGGTGAACACCGACGACCTGCTCCAATTGGCCCAGTCGATGCAGGGGCTCGACGCCGGCCGCGTCACCTTCCTCACCGTCCCCACCTCGGGCACGGCCGAAGACGGCTCGGGCAACGAGATCCCCCGCGATGCCGACATCCGCGCGATCTTCGACGCGATCATCAACGACGAACCGCTGCCCGGGGAGAAAGAAGAGAAACCGGCCGGAACAACAACCAGCACAACAACTTCTCCGACACCCTCGCGGCCGGCAGACGTCACCGTCAGCGCGCTCGATCCGTATTCGGTGAGCATGCGGGTGCTCAACGGCACCGGTACCGCCGGAGTCGCCACCGGCATCGCCGAGAGTCTGGCCAATCAGGGCTTCGGCGTCCAGGGTGTTGCCGACGCCTCCGAGAACCGCACCGACACCGTCGTCCGGTACGGCGAGGGGCAACAGGCTGCGGCGGCCACGGTTGCACAGTTGTTCCCCGGGGCGAGCATCCAGGCGGACAACACCGTGCAGTCGGGTATCGAGGTCATCGTCGGCAGCGGCTACAGCGGGAACCTGGGCTCGCCCGCTCTCGCCGGGAACCAGATCACCGTCGCCGAACTGCCTCGCGAGTCGGGAACAGACGAGCTGCCCAACGACCTCACGGTCACGAACGCCGCGGATACGACCTGCGCATGAGTCGGGCCGGCGACGCCGACATCGAGCCTGTGCCACTCGTTCATTCGCAGTTCACCACCTGACCACCATTCCCACCGATCGTGGCAGTACCGTTGGCTCATGCGTAGTGCCTACATTGAGCAGATGGCCGAACTCAACGGAGTCTGGGACAAATGTGTGCGTTGGCCGGGATTGCGATGGAGCGATCCACCCAAGCCCTGCTCCAAGCCGATCTCGCGGTCGCCGAGTCGGTGATCAGCGACCACGAGCAATTGACCCAACTGTCGACGCAAGCCGAAGAACGGGCGTTCGCCCTCCTCGCGTTGCAGGCGCCGGTCGCCGGCGATCTGCGTTCGATCGTGAGTGGATTCCAGATCGTCGCCGACATCGACCGCATGGGTGCGCTTGCGCTGCACGTCGCCAAGGTCGCTCGCCGTCGCCACCCCGCCAAAGCGCTGCCCGAAGAGGTCAACGGCTACTTCGCCGAGATGGGCCGGCTCGCCATCACCATGGCGACCAACGCGCGTGAGGTCCTCACCAGCCAGAACCCCGAGGACGCGCTGAAGCTGCAGGACGACGACGACGCGATGGACGACCTCCACCGCCACCTGTTCACGGTGCTGATGGACCGCGAGTGGCGTCACGGCGTCGCTGCCGCAGTGGACGTCACGTTGCTCGGCCGGTACTACGAGCGCTTCTCCGACCACGCTGTGCTGATCGGACGTCGCGTGGTGTTCCAGGCGACGGGGCAGACTCCGGAGCAGTTCACCGAGGTCTAGCGGCTCCTACCGGGGTGCGGTGCGTCGCACCTCGGAGATCCGGTCGGCCAGTTCTGCAGCCGTCCTGAACCGATCGCTGTGCGGGGCAAGGCATTCCGACACCAGGTCGCGTTCAGCCGGTGAAAGTGTCGGACTGATCCTGGGTTTGGTGGACTGGACCGTCCTGATCGCCACCAGTGGCTGCATGTCGGGCAGTTCACCGTAGAGGCCTTCACCGGTCAGCGTGCGGTGGATCGTCGCTCCCAGAGCCCAGATATCCGTTGCCCGCGAAGGTGTTTGGCCGACAAGAGTGTCGGGGTCGGCGTACTCGAGGGACGCGGACGACCCGATGCCGCTGACCGCGGTCGCCGCGGTGATCACCCGGGCCAGACCGAGATCGGACAACACCCCGGCCGGCGATGCCGTGGTACCGGCGCGATCACCTCCAGCGATCAACACATTCGCCGGTTTGATGTCGGAGTGGACCAACCCGGCCTCGTGCATGTCGTGCGCCCCCCTGGCCGCGCACTCGAGCACGGCGAGCGCCTGGTCACGCTGCAGCGGCATCGATGGGGCAGCCATCGACCCACCCGGGAAGTAGTCCATCGCGTACATGAACAGGTCACCCAGTGCCGCTTCGTACAGATGCACCAGATGCGGGGACCGTACGGCGGCGAAGCTGCGGAGTTCGCGCACACCGCGATGGAAGGCGTCCTCACCGCAGGGGTTCGAAAAGACCTTCAGCGCAACGTGTTCGACATCCAGCTGCAGCCGGGCCGGGGGCACCGCCAGATAACACGTACCGTGGCTGCCCGCACCGAGCGCCCGGACTGTCCGGTAATCGGCGATCGCCGGGGGCAGCCGACGTGCGTCGGTTCCCGATGTCGGGTCAACGAACATCGCTGATCCTCCCGTGCGGCGCCTCGAACAGCAACGAGCGACTTCCCACCCGCAGTTCGGATCCCGGATACAACACCGCTTCCTGGCCGCGGCGCAACGTGATCCAGCCAGGTGCGCGCGGCAACCGGACATACGTCCCGTTCACCGAACCGGCATCCACCACCCGGACATCCCAATCCACCAGTCGCAGTTCACAATGCGCGCGCGACATCGACCCCGAGGTGTCGTTGATGCGAATGGGGTCCAGTGGTCCGATACCCGCACTTGCGACACCACCCCTGGCTGCGACCATCGGCTCGGGATCACGTCCGATCATCAGATCGCCGGCCACCACGTAGGTGGTGCCATCGTCGATGACAAGTAGCCCCAGCGGCGGTCGCGGACCCTGCACCATCGCCCCCGTCATCCGGTTGATCCGAATACCGCACCGGGTACAGACCGGCGACCGCGGATCGTTGATGTGGCCGTTCTGGCACAGCAACCCCTGGATCTGCACCTGCTGTTCGCGCGCCGATACCTTCGGATCAGATGGGCGCACAGGACGATTCGCGACATCGGTCGGCGCAGACGCCAGTGCGGCATCGGCCGGTCCGACAACGTCACGCGGCGGGACCAGTGTCGGCTCGGCGATGCCACGCCGAACCGAGGCAGCTCTGCGCCGGCCACCGACGATCGGCAACGGTGCCCGCCCGGCGGCGGTGTGGTTGTCGAAATCGTCCAGCCTCACCGAGAGTGCCGGTGGTAGCAAAGGCGTTTCGGTTACCGCCATCGCGGTGTCGACGAGTTCGGGACTCACCACCACCGGGACACCAGTGGGCTCGTCGGCAGCCGACGGCATCGGCGTCGCTGCCGGTACGGCATATACCGCACTGTCGGTGGAAGGCGAGGCCGATGGCCACAACACCACGCCGGCCCCGGGTGCCGCACCTTTTTCGAGCGAGAAGATCTCCGACGGGGCCAGACCGCCCGACCCGATCGGTCCACCGCCCAGCGGATCGTCCTCGTCGATGGTCAGGGCCACCGCGAACACACTGCTCGGATAGCTGCGCTGTACCAGGAAACCGGCGTCTGCTCCCCTGATGACCTCCGGGGTGGCGAACTCGGTGACGTAGACCCTCGCACTCGCGGCACCGTAGACGAAGACCTCCAGACCCCCGTGCCGGTCGGTGGAGACCACCGCGAAGTCCGGGCTGCTGTCCTCGTTGGCCAGCAACCACTTGGTCAGCGACCGAAGCCGCGACCCGTCGACGCGGCCGGCCTGTTCGAGCGGTTCGGTGGCGAGATGCGCCAGATCTGTGAGCGTTGCGCTGCTCCGGATCGGATCGGCGTCGATGAGCAGGAGCGACGGTCCGCGGCGGAGCACGATGCCACGGCCAGGCAGCACACTCACCGGATGTTTTGCCGTCACGGGGACCATTCTGACAAGGAAACGGCCCCATGCGGAAACATGGGGCCGTTTTCTTCGGGTACCGGCGAGGATCAGCCGAAACGGCCGGAGATGTAGTCTTCCGTCGCCTTCTGCGTCGGGTTGGAGAACATCGTCTCGGTGTCACTGAGCTCGACCAGCTGTCCGGGCTGGCCGACGGCCGCCAGGTTGAAGAACGCGGTCTGGTCGCTGACGCGGGCAGCCTGCTGCATGTTGTGCGTCACGATCACCACCGTGTAGTCCTTCTTGAGTTCGGTGATCAGGTCCTCGATGGCGAGCGTCGAGATGGGGTCGAGCGCCGAACACGGCTCGTCCATCAGGAGCACGTCAGGCGACACTGCGATCGCACGCGCGATGCACAGACGCTGCTGCTGACCACCGGAGAGGCCACCGCCGGGCTTGTTCAGCCGGTCCTTGACCTCTTCCCAGAGGTTCGCTCCGCGCAGGCTGCGCTCGGCGGTCTCGTCGAGCACCTTCTTGTCGCGCACACCCTGCAGTCGCAGACCGGCCACCACGTTGTCCTTGATCGACATCGTCGGGAACGGGTTGGGGCGCTGAAACACCATGCCGATCGTGGAGCGGACCGACACCGGGTCGATGCCCTTGCCGTAGATGTCGTCGCCGTCGAGCAGGACCTTGCCCTCGACACGAGCACCGGGGGTCACCTCGTGCATGCGGTTGAGCGTGCGCAGCACGGTGGACTTACCGCAGCCGGAAGGGCCGATGAACGCCGTGACGCAGCGGGGCGGCACTTCCAGGCTCACGTCCTTGACGGCGTGAAAGGCGCTGTAGTAGATGTTCAGATCTTTGAGGTCGAGTCTTTTTGCCATTGCCTTATCTCATTTCGTCTTCGGCGCGAGCAGTTTAGAAGCCAGCGCCGCGAGTGCATTCGCCAGCGCGATCACGATGACCAGGGTCAGCGCTGCACCCCAGACGCGGTATTCCCCGGCGGGATTGGGGTTTGCCAACTGGTTGTAGATGAACAACGGCAGCGACGTCATGTTGTTCTGGAACGGGTCGTAGTTCACCGAAGCGGTGTAACCCACCAGGATCAGCACCGGGGCGGTCTCACCCATGATTCGCGCGGTGGCGAGGAACACTCCGGAGATGATTCCCGACATCGCCGTCGGGACAACAATTTTCACGATGGTCTTGGACTTGCTGATGCCCAGGGCGTACGAGGCCTCACGCAACTCGTCGGGGACGAGCTTGAGCATCTCCTCGGTGGAACGGACAACCACCGGGAGCATCAGCAGCACAAGTGCCAGGCTGACCGCGAAGCCGCTCTGCGGCAGACCGAACGTGGTCACCCACACGGTGAAGATGAACAGCGCCGCGACGATCGACGGGACGCCGGCGAGGATGTCCACCATGAACGAGGTGGGCTTGACCAGCTTGCTGTTCGGGTACTCCACCAACATGATCGCGGCCATGATGCCGATCGGGACGGCGATCACGGCGGCGATCAATGCCGTGAGGATCGTGCCCAGGATCGCGTGTCCGACACCGCCGGAAAAGCTCGTCGGCCCGATCAGGAACTGGTCGCCCGACCACCACTCCGGCTTGATGATGGCTTCGAAGCCCTTGCTGATGACGGTGAAGAGCACCATCACCAGGGGAATCATCGCGATCAGGAAGCACAGGGTGAAAACGATTGTGGCCGACTGGTTCTTGAGGCGCCGGGCGGGCGAGACCGGCTTGTACAGACTGCCGGCCTTGACCGGGCTGCTGCCATCGATGGTTGAGGTGCTCATCCGTTTACCTTTCCGCCGGAGAGAACCCGGGCGATGGCATTGACCACGAAGGTCAGCAAGAACAGCACCAAACCTGCGGCGATGTACGCGCCGGTCGGCAGGGGCTGGTTGAACTCGCCTGCGCCAGAGGCGATCTTGGAGGCGAATGTGTATCCACCATCGAAGAGGCTGAACCCGGACGTCGATGTCGCGGCCCGCAGGATGATGAGGACGGCAACCGTCTCACCGAGTGCGCGACCGAGCGCGAGCATCGACGCCGCGATCATTCCACTACGTGCGTAGGGGAACGAGGTCATCCGCAGCATCTCCCACTTCGTCGCGCCCAGTGCCAGGGCCGCTTCCTTGTGCAGGACAGGTGTCTGCTGCAGCACCTCACGCGAGATCGACGTGATGATCGGAAGGATCATGATCGCCAGCACGATTCCCGCGGTGAAGATCGTTCCACTCGAGACGTTGCCGTCGGCGAAGAGGAAGAACCATCCGAGGTTGCTGTTGAGGAAGTCGGCGACCGGCTGGAGCTTGGGTCCGAGAACCGCCATGCCCCACAGGCCGAAGATGATCGACGGCACTGCGGCAAGCAGGTCGACGACGGCGCCGAGCGGTCGGGACAACCGCGCCGGTGCATACGACACAAGGAATGTCGCGATACCGATCGCGATGGGCACCGCCAACGCCAGGGCGAACACCGAGCTCAGAACCGTGACCTTGAGCAGGTCGAGGATTCCGAACCGGAGGTTCAGGGCGTTGGTGGTGTCCCACACCGAACTCGTCAAGAAGTTGACGTTGTCCACTCTCAATGAGGGGATGGCCTCGAAGAGTAGGTTCAGTGCGATCAACAGGATCACCAGGCAGACAAAGCCACCGGCCGTCAAAGCCAGCACCTTGAACGCCTGATCGTAGAACCGACTCCGATTTTGTCGGGAGTTCGACTTCAGATCCGATTGACTGTCCGAAGGCTCGGGAGCTGATGCGCTTGGGCTCACCGCGCCTACTTTGTCAGATTGCCCGACCGCGTCATGCACCGTCATCGCTTTCCTGCCCTAACTTATGAGAGAGATCAGTCACTGAATGGAATCGATGGCTGTGTTCAGTTGAGTGCTGAAGCCCTCGGGGATCGGGATGTATCCCTCGGCCTCGAGTGAGCTCTGCACGTCGGTGCTCGCGGCGACCTTGAGGAACGACTTCACGGCCTGGCCGATGGCATCGTCCGAGTAGTTGCTGCAGACGATTTCGTAGGTGGCCAGCACGATCGGGTAGGCACCTGCAACGGACGGCTTGTAGAAGCTCGAGGTGTCGAGGACCAGGTTGTTCGAGCCCGGGTTCTTCAGCGTTGCACCGTCGATGGTCTTGCCCACGGTCTCGACCGAGAGCGGCACAGCCTCAGGACCGGCCGAGGTGATGATGTTGGCGATGCTCAGGCCCTGGTTGGTGGCGTAGGACCACTCGTTGTAGGTGATCGATCCGGGCGAGTTCTTGATGGCGGCCGAGGTGCCCTCGTTGCCCTTCGCGCCCTCACCGACACCGCCGGCGAACGACTTGCCCGCACCCTGGGTCCAGGTGCCATCCGATGCGGCTTCGAGGTACTTCTGGAAGTTGTCGGTGGTGCCGGACTCATCCGAGCGGAAGATCACGATGATGTCCTGGTCGGGCAGGGACACGCCGGAGTTCTCGGCGGCGATGGCCGGATCGTTCCACTTCTTGATGGTGCCGTTGAAGATCTTGCCGAGGGTGGGGCCCGACAGGTTGACGGCGTCGACGCCGTCGAGGTTGTAGGTGACGGCGATGGGGCCGAAGACCAGGGGAAGGTTCCATGCCTCGGACCCGCAGGTGGTCGCCGCGGCGGTGGCTTCGTCTTCCTTCAGCGGCGAGTCGCTGCCACCGAAGTTGGTGAGGCCGCCGGTGAACTCCTTGACGCCGGCGCCGGAGCCGTTGGAGTTGTAGTCGATGGTCTTGCCCTCGCACGTGGTGGCGTAGGAGTTGGCGAACAGGGTCATGGCGTTGGCCTGTGCACTCGATCCACTGGCCTTCAGATTCGCCTGGCCTTCACATGTGACGCCTTCGACCTTCTTGGCCGTGTCGGAGTCTGACGCGGAGTTTCCACACGCCGAGATCAGCAGCGTTGAGGCAGCAAACACGCCCAGGATTGCTCCACTGTTTTTCAAGTTCACCTGAAGAAGTCCTTCGATTCGTGCATCGGCAGTCTGCTCGACACAGGTCGCAATGATTCACAGGCAGCCACGACGCCGTAGCGCATCGCGTCCTGCTGCGGTTTGGAAGCTACAGAGCGAGAGTGAAGCGATACCCCTGGAGAGGTGAACGAGAGGTGAACAGCCATGGTGACGAATCGGACATTGCCCCGGGCCGACGCCCGGGTCGGCACTCAGCCGTATGCGACGTCGATCGCGAACTGGGTGAACCCCAGTTTGGCGTAGGTGTTGAGCGCAGCCTTGTTGTCGCCCTCGACGTAGAGTTCGACTTCCGCGAGGCCACGCTGCTGGAGATGGTGCAGGCCGGCCAGGGTGAGCAATCGTCCCAGACCTCGTCCCTGGGCGGTGGCGTCGACGCCGACGATGTACACCTCTCCCAGTGCGGGGGTGTCACCCTCGGCAGGGTGCACCTTTGTCCAGTGGAAGCCCAGCAAGGTGTGAGGATCGGACGCATCGAACACGAGGAACAACCCCGCGGGGTCAAACCAGTCGGCGCCCGTTCGCGCGGTGATCTCGTCGCTGCTCCAACCGCCCTGCTCCGGATGCCACTCGAAGGCCACGTTGTTGACCCGCAAGATCTCCGCGTCGTCCGAGGGCCCCGCGTACGTTCGCAGAACAAGGTCGTCGGGCACGGTGAGCGACGGGAGTTCGGACCCGGCCAGAGGCCGTCGCAACTGCAGCAGCTCGCGCCGGGCAGTGAGTCCCAGTGAAGCCGCCAGCGCCTGCGCGGCGGGCAGATTCCCATGCGCCCACACCCGACGGCTGTCGGGCACGTGCTCGAGAGTTGTTGTCAGCAGCCGTTTCCCGTGCCCGCGGCGGCGGTGTTCGGGGTGCACCGCCAGCTCGATCATCGCCGGTTCGCCTTCTCGGGCAGGGGTGACGTTCGCATACCCGACGACGGTGTCGCCGGATGAGACGGTGAACTCCCTGACGCCCTCGCGGCCGATGACGGCCACCGCCTGCTCGCCCAACGGCGCGACACCGTCAGCGCGGGCGGCGGCAGTCAAGAGGTCGTGGACAGGCCCGACGTCAGCCACCATTGGCGCTCGAACTCAGCTCCGGGTCCGGGAACTCGACCTCGTCCGATCCGCCCAGATCGTCGAGATCTCCGTTGTCGGTGGAGGTCTCGCCGCCACCGCGACCGCCCCGGCTGGGACGCACCGCCTTGTAGCCGACGTTCCGGACGGTACCGATCAACGACTCGTACTCACTGCCGAGTTTGGCGCGCAGACGCCGGACGTGCACGTCGACCGTGCGGGTGCCGCCGAAGAAGTCGTATCCCCACACCTCTTGAAGCAGCTGAGCCCGGGTGAAGACGCGACCGGCGTTCTGCGCGAGGTACTTCAGGAGTTCGAACTCCTTGTAGGTCAGGTCGAGCGGGCGCCCACGTAGCCGTGCCGTGTAGGTGCCCTCGTCGATCACCAGGTCACCGAGGGTGACCTTTCCACTGGCCTCCTCGGCGGTGACGCCTCGGGTGCGCACGACCAGAAGGCGCAGGCGCGCATCGAGTTCGGCCGGACCGGTGTCGGGTAGCAGGAAGTCGTCGAGGCCCCATTCGGAGTTGACGGCCACCAGGCCGCCCTCGGTCAGCACCGCGACCACAGGGACCGATGAACCCGTACTCCCCAGCAGTCGGCACAGGCCGCGCGCGGCGGCAAGGTCAGAACGCGCATCAACGATGGCTACATCTGCGTTTCCGGCTTCCATCAATGAGGACACCTCGGTGGGCGCCACTCGAACGGTATGAGCCAGCAGTGACAACGACGGCAATACAGACTCAGGGGTGGGATCGGCTGTCAGTAACAAGAGATCCACAAACCACTCCGATCTCGATTATTCGTATATGTACGCTGCCTTACCAACGTGTGCGAGATAGATGACAGAATAGCGTCATATCGGTCGTTACCCGTTAACAAGTCCCCAGCGGGAGTCTCCACCGGCGGTCGCCGGCCGCGTCGCCGGATGGACTGAGTCCATTACAGAGGGGAATCGTTGCGCAAGCTGGCAGTCGGTGTGCTCATCACCCTCATGGTCGCCACGATCGCCGATTTCGCATCCGCGGCCTACGCAGAGTACCGCTATTCCGCCGCGTTGCGGGAGGCTTCCGACCTGGAGTTCGACCCCGAGATCACCATCTCCGGCTTTCCCTTCGTCGACCAGGCCGCCGGCGACTCGTACGACCAGATCGGTATCACTGCGCGGGGCGCTGACCTGGGCGATGGGCGCCGGGGCGACCTGCGGTCGAAACTGTCCGACGTGCGCCGAGCAGACGGCCAATGGGTCATCGGACAGAACACCGAACTGACTGCGGACAAGGCCACCGCGTCCCTCAAGATCGACTCGGTCAACCTCGGCCGGTTCCTCGGCATCGTCGACCTCACCGTCACCACGCCGGCGCCCGATGACAAGGCCGGCGGTGGTGGTCCGGGCGACGGGATCCTCTCGACCAGCACCGGCGTCATCTTGACCGGGACGGTCAATGTGAGCAATCCACGTAATTCCGGTCACAGTCCCGGGCAACGCCGCGAAAAGGTGAGCGTCGCGGTTGATCTGTCCGTACGTGGCGGTGCTCTTCACATCGACGCCCGCAACCTCTACTCCGGTCCCGCCGAGCACGTGGAGTCCGACGTTCCGTCCGGGGCCGAGCCGATGGTGCTCGCCCAGTTCACCAAGACGCTTCCGGTACTGCCGCTTCCGTGGTCGATGCCGGCGGTGAAGGCGGCCTCACAGGGCAGCGATGTGGTGCTCGAGGCCGAGCCCGCGCCGTTGGTCGCAACCGCCCGGGACTTCTGGCAAGGGCCATCTCGGAGTGGTCGCACGCTGCGGTAAGCTGTCGGCCATGCAACTGGGCTGTGAGTTGATGCTCACCCGCCGTCGGGCGATCGACTTCTGTCGTATCGCCAATTGTTGCTGTCTGAGCCGGTAACCGGCGGGCCGTTCCGAGATCTTCCGCGTCCCGCACGTCCGGCGTGCCCCTGGTTCGCGTTCTTCGCTCCAGCGATTCATCACGCCCCCAGCACCACCCCCAAGCTTCATCCTCTGAGCACCACCACAGTTGTATCTACTGCGGATCGCTTCTCGATGCCGCATCCACCACGAAAGGAAAACCATGGCTCGCTCCGACGTCCTGGTCAGCGCCGACTGGGCTGAGCAGAACCTGAAAGCAGACAAGACCGTCTTCATCGAGGTCGACGAGGACACCACCGCTTACGAAGGCGGACACATCGAAGGCGCCATCCGCCTCGACTGGCGCAAAGACCTGCAGGACGGCGTTCGCCGCGACTTCCTGAACCAGGAGCAGTTCTCGGAGTTGTTGTCGGCCAAGGGCGTCTCCAACGACGACACCGTTGTTCTCTACGGCGGCAACAACAACTGGTTCGCTGCCTACGCCTACTGGTACTTCAAGCTCTACGGCCACAAGGACGTCAAGCTCATCGACGGCGGCCGCAAGAAGTGGGAGCTCGACGGCCGTCCGCTGTCGACCGACGAGGTGACCCGCCCGGCCACCACGTACACCGCATCCGCGCCGGACACGAGCATTCGCGCATTCCGCGATGAGGTCATCAACGCCATCGGCAGCAAGAACTTGGTCGACGTGCGCAGCCCCGACGAGTTCTCGGGCAAGATCCTCGCTCCCGCTCACCTGCCGCAGGAGCAGGCCCAGCAGCGTGGCCATGTCCCGGGCGCGATCAACATCCCGTGGAGCACCACCGCCAACGAGGACGGCACCTTCAAGGCGGACGATGACCTCGAAAAGCTGTACGCCGAAAAGGGTTTCGACGACAGCAAAGAGACCATCGCCTACTGCCGCATCGGTGAGCGCTCGAGCCACACCTGGTTCGTGCTCGATCAGCTCCTCGGCAAGAAGAACGTCAAGAACTACGACGGCAGCTGGGTCGAATACGGCTCACTCGTCGGCGCCCCGATCGAACTGGGAGAGAGCAAGTAATCATGTGTGCTGCGCCTAAACAGGGACAGAAGATGCCCGCCGGTGTCGATACCGAAAAAGAAACAGTGTTGACAGGTCAGGTCGTCGACACCGACGGCAACCCCGTTGCCGGCGCGTTCGTCCGCCTCCTCGACAACACCGGCGAGTTCACCGCAGAGGTGGTCGCCAGCGGTACCGGTGACTTCCGGTTCTTCGCCGCTCCCGGCACGTGGTCGTTGCGTGCGCTCTCGTCCATCGGCAACGGTGATGCCACCGTGAGCCCGGAGGGCCCCGGCGTGCACGAGCAGAACGTGACCGTCAGCAAGTAGTAGGTCGGATCCGACGAGCCCGGCCCGCCTCTCGAGGCGGGCCGGGCTTGTTTTGACTGCCGTGTGCCTCCGTGCACACAACTCGCGTGACCGTGGCCGGATGTGACCGTACTGACCGATCTGCGTGCACTCACGCACGCGGCCAGATTGAGGGAATCCCCACACGCACCCGCCCATCAGCGCGAGCTAGAATGCTCTGGTGGTCATATTCTTCGAAGCGTTGCTGGTGCTGGCAACCATCCTGATTTCCTGGTTTGGCCTGTATGTCCTCTACCGGCTGGTCACTGACGAATCGTGACCCGTTCGGGCGACGAAGCGATCAACCAGGCGGCGATCCGCGCGCAGGAAACCGCAGCGCGTAACGTCCCGTCGCTGCCCGATCTGCCGCTGCCGGACGACACGGCCAACCTGCGTCAGGGCCCTGACCTGCATCCCGGGCTACTGGCGCTCCTACCCATGGTCGGTGTGTGGCGCGGCGAAGGGGAAGGCTACGACCCCGAGAACGGTGACCATCACTTCGGCCAGCAGGTCATCATCAGCCACGACGGCGGCAACTACCTCGTCTGGCAATCGCGCACCTGGGTCATCGACGCGGACGCCAACTACGTCGGTCCCGGTGAGCGCGAGGCCGGGTTCTGGCGAATCGGCGAAGACGATGTCATCGAACTCCTCCTCACCCATGCCGAGGGCTGGGTGGAACTGTTCTATGGCAAGCCGCTCAATCAGACGTCGTGGGAATTGGCCACCGACGTCGTGATCAAAGCAGCATCGGGCCCTCGTCCCGGAGGAGCCAAACGTCTGTACGGCCTCGTCGAGGACGGCGATCTCGCCTACGTCGAGGAACGGGTCGACGCGGACGGCGACCTCGTTCCCCGCGCATCGGCCAAACTGCGCCGCTACGCCGGCTAGATGCCGACGTTCGCTGCCCGATAGCCGTTCGCCAGCTCATCCGACAGCGACGCACGCTGAGGACGCCAGCCGAGATCTCTCGCGCGCAGGCCCGAGCCCACCCGCTGATCGAGCAACAGGGCATCGGTGAAGTCCCCACCGAGCCGTGCCCGGGTCTCGTCGACCGTTGCCGCGACAAGTCGAGCATGTGGGTGCGCCGCAGCAGCCAGGTCACCGACTGCGGCCGTGTGACTCACGCCGATCACTCGGCCACCCGGATTGGTCTGTAACGCAAGCACATAGAGCGCGGCAAGGTCGCGCACGTGCACCAGACCCCAGTGTTGCGTGCCATCACCGATCAGGCTCAGACCATCTGTTCCAGCGACGGCCGGCGCATCGACGAGCAGGTTGGCGATGCCACCGCCCTCACCATGGACGACGCCGGGGGCAATGACCGTTGCGGCGACGGACGAGTCGAGAAGACGGCCTTCCCGCTCCACCCGCCAGGCCACGATCGCCGGCGGATCCAACGGTGAACCCTCGGTGATGTCGGGGTGCGACCCCCACAGCCAGATACCGCTGGTGTGGACATACGGTTTGGCTGTTCCCGAGAACTCCTCGATCACGGCGTCGACGACAGCGGAGTCGACGTCGGCACTGGTCGCATCACCCGGGCTTGCCGCGTGAACGGCTCCATCCGCCTGCGCCAACACACGGCGCAACGCTCCCCTGTCGGTCAGGTCCATCACGACGGGCTCGGCACCTTTGGCCCGCGCGGTGTCAGCGGCTGCCTCCGATCGCACCACAGCAGTCACCGTCGTGCCACCCTCGATGAGCGCGTCGAGGACAGCGCCTCCGATATAGCCGGTCGCTCCGGTCAAGGCGATGTTCATGGTCGTCCTTTCATCAGTTTATGACTGTGAGCAGGACGGTATCTGCTGGAAACTGATGACTTCAACGTGCTTAACTTACCCCGTGGAAAGCATCCAGCAAGAGGGCGACAAGACCGCATGCACCTCACCCCCGCCCGATGTACTCAAGCCGAATTGCCCGAGCCGAACCGTCGTGGAACGACTCGGTGACCGGTGGACTCTGCTCGTCCTGATGGGTCTGCGACCGGGGCCGGTTCGCTTCACGGTTCTGCGGGACATGATCGGTGTGGTGACACCCAAGGTGCTCACCCAGACGCTCCGCGCCCTTGAGCGTGACGGCCTCGTGACCCGCACGGTCTATGCGGAGATCCCGCCGCGGGTGGAGTACCAGCTGACCGACCTCGGACTGTCTCTGATGGGTCCCGTCGATGCGATCCGCGAGTGGTCCGAGACCAACTGCCATCGGATCATCGAGGCGCGCTCGGCTGCCGATTCGAAGCAAACCGCCTGAACGTCCGACAACGAACGCCGGGGAAATGGATAGACCCCCGCACCACCCACTTCTCAGCGGGCTCTCGGCCTGGACAAGGCCGAGGTGCGGGGGTCCGGTGACCATTGTGGATTCAGCTGACGAGCGCTGGGACGCAACCGATGTGCGATCCCGATCGGGCCAATCCACCGAAACGGTCGTTAGCTGATGGTCACCTCACGTGTCCAAGAATTCAACTTCAGACCACCTCCTTCCTCGTGTACGGACGAAGTTACCCCCGGTTCGATAGGTCGGCAACCGCTTTTTCTCGTAGCGAATTCGCTCCCAGATCGATGACCCTGTCGGCACGGTGAGAGGCCGGTAGTCGGTGCGAGACAACAACGACCGCGCGTTCAGGGTCGACGAGCCCGCCACCGACATCGAGGAGTCCGGCCTGCACTCTGTCCGCATCGGCACGGTCGAGATTTTCGCCGGGCTCGTCGATGAGCAGCCCCGGCGAGGGGTTGATCAGGCGCGCGCCACGAGCAGCCGTCTCCGCTGTCCCCCGCTGATGGCGTCCGCACCCCCTTCGAGGATCGTGTCGAGTCCATCCGGCAATCCGCCGACCCAGGTGTCGAGGCCGACGGATGCCAACGCCGACATCAGCACCTCGTCGGTTGCGTCGCCGCGTGAGACGAGCAGGTTCTCGCGGACACTGGTGGTGAACACGTGACCGTCCTCCGCGAAATATCTTGGGTCCGAGTCATTCTCACTCGAAACGGTGACGGTTCCCGACACCGGTTCCAACAACCCGGCCAACGTCAGCAAGAGTGTGGACTTCCCACAGCCACTCGGACCCACGAGGGCGATCCTGGACCCCGGTTTCACGTCCAGGTCCAGGCCGGCAGACCCGCCGAACACCGCCCCGCCGGGCCACCCCCATCGCAAGCCACGGACCGTCAGGTGCCCGGCCGGGAGCGCAGTCGACCGGTTCGGGCGCGCGTTTCGGTAGTCGTGCGCGCGGTCGACGAGGGTCATGATCCGCCGCGCCGCAAGGCGACTGCGCGACAACGTCATCGCAGCGTCGGTCATGGTGCTGGTGGAGTCGAAAGCACTCAGGGGCAAGAGGATCAGAACACCCAGCGTCATCGGGGACACCGAATCAGCCATGCCGATGCCGATCAACCCCGCCACGATCACCGAGACCCCGACGGCAAGTGGTGTGGCAGCCGCCGCCCATGCGCTCTGCCGGGCTCCACGGTCGGCGGCGCTGCGGGCATCGGCCTCGGCAGATGCCAAGTCGGTCAACACCTCTGCGCGACGGCGTGTCACAGCCAGCTCGGGTCCGTGATCAAGCAGATTCATCATCGCCTCGGCGCTGCGCGCCTGCGCCACGGCAGCATCCACTGCGGCACGGCGAGCACCGCGTGCGGCACCCCACGGCGCAACTGCGCCGCTGATCAGCAGACAACCGGCCAACGCGACCGCCGCCCACAACGAGACACACGCCATGATCACGACCGCGGCGCCGGACACCACCATCGACACCCCGATGGGTATGAGGGCCCGGATCAAGGCATTGCCCACCTCGTCGACATCGGCACCCGTGCGCGACAACAACTCTCCGCGGCGCAATCCCACCGAGTAACCAGACGGTCCACCCGCGAGGGCGACGTACAGTCGGCGGCGCGCAGTCGACATCGCATCGAGGGCCACATCGTGTGTGGCCAGCCGCTCGAGGTAGCGGAACAGCCCCCGCGAGATGCCGAGCGCTCGCACAGCTGTCACGGCGAGCGACAGATAGAGAACCGGCGGCATCTGCCAGGCGCGGGTGATCAACCATGCCGACAGCGCGGCAAGCGCCAGTGCGCTACCGGCACCGAGCATTCCCAGCAGCAGCGACTTCGCCACCAACTGTCTCCGCAGGCCGAGTAGACCCATCGCACGCCAGAGTGGATCCTCACGCACCGCCGACCACTTCTCAACGACGGACATGGACATGCGCTCCGATCTCGACCACGTCGTCGGCTGCTACGAGCAACGCCGGACGGTGAGCGACAACAACAACGGTGTCACCGGCGTGGGCGCGGTCCTGCAGCACCCGGCACACCTCGGTCTCGGCCACCGCATCGAGGTGAGTGGTCGGTTCATCGAGCAACAGCAGCGGCGCGGGCGATGCCAGCACACGGGCAAGCGCCAGGCGTTGCCGCTGACCCGCCGACAGCCCCACTCCCCTGTGCCCGAGCTGGGTGTCCCACCCCTGCGGCAAGCCGGCGACCACTTCGTCGAAACCGCTTGCTCGGCACGCCGACTCGCGATCCGCACCGGAGACCGGCCCACCGAGGAGAAAGTTGTCCCTCACGGTGCCCGGTACCAGCACCGGGTGCTGTGGTAGCCAAGAGACCTGCTCCCACAACGCTTCCCGGTCGAAGTCGGCCACCGGCACGTCACCGATCAGGATGGAGCCGGCGTCCAGGGCTTGCAGACCCAGGATCGCTGAGAGGACAGTCGATTTCCCTGTCCCGTTGGGCCCGACGACCACGGTCAGGCGGCCCGGCCGGATGGTCGCCGTCACATCGTCCGGGGCCCAGCCGTCGCGACCTTCGACGCCGACGCCGGACAAGGTGATGGCGGCTCCGGCGACCGGTACCGACCGGCCGACTGTTGTCGGCGCAGCAGATTCCGCCTCGATGATGTCGAATATCTCATCAGCGCTGGCCGTCCCGGCCTCCGAGTTGTGGAACTGAGCCCCCGCGGCCCGTAGCGGCAGGTAGATCTCCGGTGCGAGCACCAGGGCCAGGACACCCCCGTACAGCCCCATATCACCGAAGACCAGGCGCAGTCCGATGCTCACGGCGACCAATGCAACGCACAAGGTGGCGAGGAATTCCAGCACCGCACCCGACAGGAAGGCGATCCGAAGCGCCTTCATGGTGCTGCGCCGATGAGCCTGCCCCAACTCACCGATACGACCGGCCGGCTCCAGCTCGCGCCCCAGTGCGCGCAGTGTGGGTATCCCGGCGATGAGGTCGAGCAATTGGGACGAGAGCCGACTCATCGCCGCCAGCCGGTCAGCCGTGCGATCGCGGGTCATCACCCCGATGAGGATCATGAAGATCGGTATCAGCGGCAGTGTGATGACCACGATGATCGCCGACGTCATGTCGGCCATCGCCATCACCACGATCAGCACCGGGATCACCACCACCGAAAGCACAAGGGCGGGGACGTATCCGGTCAGGTACGGCCCCAACGCCTCGATGCCGCGGGTGAGGATGGTGGCAAGACGCTCGCGACGGGTGAGCAGATCACGCGGTGCGGTACGAGCTGGATCTGACACCACGGCCAGGGCCGCCTCGCGCAACTCGGCGATCACCTGGGCGCCCGCGCGATGGGCGTAGCGGTCGTGGAGGTAGGTCGCGGCAACCCGCATCACAACAGACGCCGCCAGCCAGCTCAGATGGGACGCTTGCGCATCGAGGCTGCGCAGCCCCGGAGAGACGATCAGTTCCGACAGGATCGAGGCCACCATCGCCGCGGTGACGATGACGGTCGCGACTGACACCACGGCCATGAGCACCGTGATCACCAGGTAGCGGCGCGAGGTCCGTGAGTATCTCCACAGGCGCGGATCGATCGGCGGTCTGGCCTGTCGCCGCCGCCGCGACGCGGTCATCTCGGTGCCTCGGCGGCTTTTCGTTCGCGAAGTGACAGTCCGATGGACGGGGGGATCTGTGATGTCGAGATGCGCTGCCGGAACACCCAATACGTCCACCCCTGGTAGGCGAGCACCACGGGGGTGATGAACGCTGCCGCCCAGGTGATCACCACCAATGTGTGATGACTCGACGCACTCCCCTCGATGGTCATGTGGAAGGCCGGGTCGGTGGTGGACGGGATGACGTTGGGGAACATCGACCCGAGGATCAGGACCACCACACCGAAGATGGCGAAGCACGTGGCAACGAATGCCCATCCCTCCCTCCGCATCCAGGCCAGCGCCGTCGCGGCGACGACGGCCACCGCGGCGACCGCCAGCGCTGCCCACGTCCATCCCTTGCCGTAGGCCAGCTGGGTCCACACACCCCACACCGCGGCGACGATGGTGGTCGGAACGGCGAGCCAGGCTGCGGTCCTCATGGATTCACGCTGCATGTCGCCGCCGGTCTTGAGTGCCAGGAACACCGCGCCGTGGGTGATGAACAACAAGGCGGTGGCAGCGCCGCCGAGCAGTGCGTACGGCGACAGCAGGTCGAGGATGTTGCCGGTGAACTGCTCCTCACCGTCGATGGGAAGTCCGCGCACCAGGTTGGCGAACGCGACGCCCCACAGAACGGCCGGCAGCCACGAGCCGAGCCCGATCCCGACGTCGGCCCACCGACGCCACCGCGGGTCGTCGATCTTCCCACGCCACTCGATGGAGACGACCCGGGTGATCAGCCCGACAAGGATGAGCAGCAACGGGAGATAGAAGGTACTGAACATTGTTGCGTACCAGGCAGGAAAGGCCGCGAACAAGGCGCCACCGCCGGTGATCAACCACACCTCGTTGCCGTCCCACACCGGGCCGATGGTGTTGAGCATGACCCGTCGCCTGGTGTCCCCGGACACCCCGTCCTTCGCCCGGCCCAGAAAAGGCATGAGCATCCCGACCCCGAAGTCGAAACCCTCGAGTACGAAGTAGCCGAGGAACAGCACTCCGACGAGTGCGAACCAGAACTCAGCAAGGCTCATCACGTCACCTCGGCCTTTCAGTAAGCGAACGAGAGTTGTTTGACGTCATCGGCATCGTCGTCATCGCGACCACTGCCGTCGCCGTCGTCACCCGACCCACCGACCGGGGGCCCGGAGTCGGACGGTTGTGGACCTTCGCGGGTGTACTTGCGCAACAACGTGAACCAGATCAGGCCGAGCACTCCGTAGAGGAGGGTGAAGATGATCAACGACGTGAGGACGAGGTAGCCCGAGTGTCGGCTGACGCCTTCTTGCACGGTCAGGTGCACCTGCGACAGACCCGTCGGATTGGGTGCCACCATCCAGGCTGACGCCCCATCTCGGTGAAGATCCAGCCAGAACTGTTGGCCAAGAACGGGGTCGGGATCATCCAGATGGCAAATGTCCCGAAGCGCTTCGAATCGGGGATACGACCACCGCGCGTGAACCAGAGTGCGAGAAGAGCCAGCGCCGCCGAGCCGAGGGCCCATCCGATCATGGCACGGAACGCCCAGTACGTGACAAAGAGATTCGGCTTGTAATTTCCGGGACCGAAGTTCGCCTCGTGCTGCGCCTGCAGGTCTTCGACACCCTGCAGGGTGGAGTTGAAGTCGTAGTCGGCCAGGAACGACAAGGCCTTGGGCACCTCGATCAGATGCGTGACGGACTCGCAGTTGTTCTGGGTGCCGATGGCCAGGACGGAAAAACTTGCACCGCTTTCGGTCTCGCACAACGACTCGGCCGACGCCATCTTCATCGGTTGCTGTTCGAACATGAGCTTGGCCTGCGCGTCACCGGTGATGGCGAGCGCCACGCCGCTGACGATCATCACCCACAGGGCCAAGCGGGTCACCGGGCGGTACAGCGTCCGCGCATCGGCCTCCAGTCGGTCCGCCTCGGCACCTTCGGAGCGCTTGGCCTGCCGCATGTTTCGCACCATCCACCAGCAGCCGATCCCCGCGACGAAGGTGCCGGCGGTGAGGAACGCGCCGGCGATGGTGTGAGGGAAAGCCGCCAACGTGGTGCTGTTGGTCATCACGTCCCACAGGCTCTTGAGCTCTGGACGTTGCTTTTCCTCGTTCCACTGCGCCCCGACGGGGTGCTGCATCCACGAGTTCGCAGCGACGATGAACCACGCGGACGCGTTGACGCCGATGGCAACCATCCAGATCGTCAGCAAATGGATCTTCTTGGGCAGGCGATCCCAGCCGAAAATCCAGAGACCCAAGAATGTCGATTCCATGAAGAAGGCGACGAGGCCTTCGAGTGCCAGCGGACCGCCGAACACGTCCCCGACGAATCTGCTGTACTCGCTCCAGTTCATCCCGAATTGGAACTCCTGGACGATGCCGGTGGCGACGCCGAGGGCGAAGTTGATCAGCAGCAACTTCCCGAAGAATTTGGTGGCGCGATACCACTGCTCACGGCCGGTGACGACCCACACCGTCTGCATCACCGCAACCATCGGAGCGAGTCCGATCGTCAGCGGTACCAGGATGAAGTGGTAGACGGTGGTGATCCCAAATTGCCACCGCGAG
The DNA here is from genome assembly GCF_000506245.1 of Williamsia sp. D3. NCBI lineage: Bacteria > Bacillati > Actinomycetota > Actinomycetes > Mycobacteriales > Nocardiaceae > Williamsia > Williamsia sp. D3. The sequence goes on from NZ_AYTE01000015.1 coordinate 118,644, forward strand.
ACGTCAAGAGCGTCCATTTTTGCCTCATTCGCCGAGTCGCTACTACGAGAGGTAGTAGATGCAGCGTACGCCCGGGCGCAGATGACGAACAAGCAAAATCGGTGTGGCGCCGGGCACCTTCACCGATGCCGAACGGCGGGTCGAATCAGCCGATTGCGCGGTCTACCAGAGCCGAAAAGTCCTGTGGGCGAGCAGGAGTCGTCATCAAATAACCGTTGAGCTCGATGACGCGGGTGGCCAACGTGATGCTGGACACCAACCACACCGATTCGGCACAGATGAGGTCTGCCGGACGCAGGGCGTGAACCTCGGTGTCCCAGCCGTCCTTGTCGGCCTGGGCGAACAGGGCCTGCTGGGTGGTGCCACTGAGGATGCCGATCTCGGGTGGCGGTGTGATCAACCGTTTTCCTTCGACCACGATGACCGTCGACCGCGGGCTCTCGAGCACATAGCCCTCGCTGCTGGTGTAGATGACGTCGTCGGCGCCTTGCTCGGCGGCGTACCGCAGCGCAGCCATGTTCGTGGCATAGCTGAGCGTTTTGGCACCGAGCAACTGCCACGGGGCCACCGCGGCGAGATCGACCGAGTATCCACGGGGAGCGGTGATGACCTTCACCCCGTTCTCGCGGACCTTGGCGGCCCGCTCGGCAACGGGTCCGACGGTCAGATATTCGGTGGCCGCGTTCGCCTCACGGGTGAGCCCGGTCTCGTCGCGGTCCCGCGGAGGCGCGGCGTCGACGGGTGCCGACTCCCGTCCGCGTGAGTAGACCAGCCGCATGAGCCCCTCGGCGTTGCCGTTGGCCTCCGCCCAGACCCTGGCACCGGTCGCAATCGCGTCGGCCCATTTCTCCTCGTCGGGAGCAGGCAGATCGAGCGCCTTGGCGCTGCGCGAGAGCCGCTGCAGATGCAGATCGACCACGCGAGCCCGCCCATCGCGGACGAGCAGGGTTTCGAAGATCCCGTCGCCTCGGACCGCAGCAAGGTCGTCCGCATGCAGGATCGGCACGTCAGGGTCGAGTACCGCGCCGTCGACAGTCACCAAGATCGGTTGAGCCATGACGGCAAGAGTAGCGAGCACGCTCGTACGATGATGACGTGACTGTTTTGTTGGATTCATTACGCGCCTCAGGCGCAGTCGGTGGCCCGGAAAATTCCCCAGACGAAGCAGTGGCGTGGCACTTCGGTGACCCGTTCGGTGAGCAACGTGCCGCGACCACCTCTGCGGTGGTGATCGACCGTTCGCATCGCAGCGTCATCGCCCTCACCGGCGACGAGCGGCTCAGTTGGCTCAACACCATCTCCAGTCAGTTCGTCACCGACCTCGCGGACGGACGCAGCGCGGAGAACCTCAGCCTCGACGGGAACGGCCGGATCGAGGATCACTTCATCCAGACCGACATCGACGGCACCACGTGGATCGACACCGAGGCGCATCGCGGCGAGCCGTTGGCCGCGTTCCTGACGAAGATGGTCTTCTGGGCGAAGGTCGAGGTTGTCAGGCGCCCGGACATGGCCGTGCTGAGCCTGCTGGGGCCGCAAACCCGTGGAGGTGCCGTCGCACAGTTGCTCGGCGTACCCCCGACAGCATCGGTCTACGACGCCGGGCCGTTGGCCGACGGCGGGTTCTGGCGGGTGATGCCTGCTCTCGGTGAGCATGCCTCCGTCGAGGCCATCGACCTGGTCATCCCGGTCGATCAGCTGATCACGTGGTGGTCGAGCCTGACCGCGGTCGGTGTGCGCCCCGCAGGTTCGTGGGCTCACGAAGCTCTTCGGGTCGCGGCTCTGCGACCCCGGCTGGGCATCGACACCGACGAGCGCGCGATCCCTCATGAGGTGAACTGGATCGGGTCGCCGGACGAGATGGGTGCGGTGCACCTGAACAAAGGGTGCTACCGGGGTCAGGAGACCGTCGCCCGGGTGCACAATCTCGGCAAACCTCCCCGGCAACTGCTCCTGCTCCACCTCGACGGCAGTGCCGACAGCCGTCCCGTCACCGGTGACCCCGTCACCGCGGGTGGACGCGCAGTCGGTCGGATCGGCACCGTTGTCGAACACTTCGAGTACGGGCCGATCGCGCTCGCTTTGGTCAAGCGGGGTGTGCCAGCCGACACAGTCCTCGAGACCGGCGGCACCACCGCGGCCATTGATCCCACTTCGGTGCCGGCTGATGACCGGGTGCAGGCCGGACGTGCTGCAATCGAGAAATTGAGGGGCAGATGATGACGGTGAGTACCTGCCTGGTCGGCCGGCACAGCGAGAAATTGAGGGGCAGGTGAGCCTGGCCGTTGGCACGGTGCTGGCCGTGTGCGCGGTGCACGAGGAGCATCGCCTGGCGGGTGGTGTCGGGATCAGCGCCATCGACAAGCGGGCGATCGACGGTCCGGTGGACGTGAACGAGAACGGCCTCGACATCGACCACGTCTGCGACGTCAAACACCACGGCGGACTGGATCAGGCTGTTTACGCCTACAGCGAAGACGAGGCCCAGCGATGGGCAACGGAACTGGATCGAGAACTGCCGTACGGATGGTTCGGCGAGAACCTCAGGATCGCAGGCGTGGCCACAACCGATGCAGTGATCGGAGAGCGCTGGAAGGTCGGTGACACTCTCGAACTGGAGGTCACGATTGCGCGTACCCCATGTCGCACCTTCGCCGACTGGGCGCAGGAGGAGAACTGGATCAAGCGCTTCAACGCCCAGGCCGACGTGGGCTGTTATCTCCGTGTGGTCCAGCCGGGTGCCGTGACAGCGGGTGATGTGGTCAGGGTCATTTCCCGGCCGGATCACGGGGTTCTGGTCCGGCATCTGATCACCGGCCCCGACCGTGATGCTTTGGTGGAACTGCTGGCCGCCGACAGTCTTCCGCCGAAGGTCGTGCGGGACGCAGAGCGGTGGCTTCGCAAGAAGAGCAGGTAAATTCAGCGGGCCCCCGACGAGCCGGTCCGCATCACGCTTGCGAGCACGCTAGACTGTGTTTCACGACCATATTTGTAAACACAGAATGGGGCCGCCACGTGTTTGGCCGCCCCTTCATTGCGCGAGGGGGTCCCCTATGGGCCGCGGCCGGGCGAAGGCGAAGCAAACTAAAGTTGCTCGTGAACTTAAGTACAGCTCACCGAACACCGACTTCGACAGCTTGCAGCGAGAGCTGTCGGGTGGCGATTCCGCTGAACCGAACGATGGGTTCACGGACGATCGGTGGTCCGATGAGGAGAGTTGGCGGCGAGCCTGACAGGCGAGCCGGGGGTTCGGGCCATCTGGTTCGGACCACCACTCTTGACAACCCCCTGAGGCGACTCCCGGTCCAGGGCGGGCCACTCGGCATATCCGTGATCGGGTCGCAATCCTGATCGGGCACATCCCCGATCAGGCCGCAGCTCCCTTCCGGGTCTAGAACCGCGGGTGCTCGCCCATCAGCTCGGCAACCCCGGTCTTCTTCTTGTGATCCCCCGGGCTTGTCGTGTGGGACTTCTTGATCGATCCCAGCACCCAGCAATCCAGGTGGCGAGCGGTCAGGACGGCCAGTGCCCGGTCGGTGTCTTCGGGCGCCACCACGGCGACCATCCCGACGCCCATGTTGAAGGTCCGTTCCATCTCGATACGCTCCACGCGTCCGCGCTGGGCGATCATCTGGAAGATCGGCGCCGGCGACCAGGTGCCGCGGTCGAGTTCTGCGACCAGGCCGCTGGGGATGACGCGGGCCAGGTTGTCGGCCAACCCGCCACCGGTGACGTGTGAGAACGTCCGGACGTCGGTCTCCGCAGCCAGGGCGAGGCAGTCCTTGGCGTAGATACGGGTGGGCTCCAGCAACTCTTCGCCGAGGGTGCGCTCGAACTCTTCGACGTGCCCGCCGAGGTCCATGTGGCCCCACTCGAGCAACACCTTGCGCGCCAGCGAGTATCCGTTCGAGTGCAGGCCGCTGCTGCCCATCGCGATCACGACATCACCGGGCCGCACGCGGTCCGGTGAGAGCACTGCGTCGGCCTCGACGATGCCCACGCCGGTGGCAGACAGGTCGTAGTCGCCCTCTGCCATCAAACCCGGGTGTTCGGCCGTCTCGCCGCCGAGCAGCGCGCACCCGGCCTCGACGCAACCATCGGCGATTCCCTTGACCAACTCTGCGACGACCTCGGGCACAACCTTGCCGACGGCGATGTAGTCCTGGAGGAACAGCGGTTCGGCACCGCAGACGACGAGGTCGTCGACCACCATCGCCACGAGATCGCGGCCGAGGGTGTCGTGCTTGCCCATGGCCTGTGCCACGGCGATCTTTGTTCCCACACCGTCGGTGGACGACGCGAGAACCGGCTCGCGGTAGCCGCCCTTGAGCTTGAACAGGCCGGCAAAGCCTCCGAGTCCACCCATGACCTCGGGACGCAGCGTGCGCTTCGCGTGCGGGGCGAACAGCTCCACTGCTCGCTCACCGGCATCGATGTCCACTCCCGCCGCAGCATATGAGGCGTTGCTGGGCTCGTTGTCGGTCATCGGCGTGTGGTTCCCGTTCTCGAAGTCCGGCAGCCGGGGCTGCGTGGTGGCGAATAATCCGGTCTCACGCTACCCGAGGTGCACCCGATGAGTTCTGGCGACGTGCATTGCCTACATCGGCGGACAACAGGGAACTGCGCAAGGCGGACACTCGACGGGGTACCGAGTCATCCTCACGCCAGGGATGACTCGCGACCGGGAACGGCGACTGTGGCCTAGGGCCGGCGGATCGCGCTCACGTTGTCGTTGTCGGCGAGCACGTCGGAGCCCGTCGCGGCATTCTTGAGCATCGTCTCGAGAACCGCCTTGCCCATGGATGTCTCCTTGGGCAGCTCGATCGGGTACTCACCGGTGAAGCATGCGGCGCAGAGGTTGTCGGCGGGCTGCTCGGTGGCGGCGATCATCTCGTCGGTACTGATGTAGCCGAGGGAGTCTGCCCCGATGGCGTGCCGAACGCCTTCCACGAGATGCTCTTCGGAGTCCGTGCCGTTGGCGATCAGTTCGGCGGGCGATGCGAAGTCGATGCCGTAGAAGCACGGCCAGCGCACGGGGCTCGATGCGATACGCACGTGCACCTCGGCCGCGCCTGCCTCGCGGAGCATGCGGATCAACGCGCGCTGCGTGTTACCGCGGACGATCGAATCGTCTACGACCACAAGCCGTTTCCCGCGGATGACCTCTTTGAGAGGGTTGAGTTTCAGCCGGATGCCCAGCTGACGGATGGTCTGCGACGGCTGGATGAAGGTGCGTCCCACGTAGGCGTTCTTCATCAGCCCCTGGCCGTAGGGGATGCCTGATTCCTGGGCGTATCCGACCGCGGCAGGCGTGCCCGATTCGGGTACGGGGATGACGAGGTCGCCCTCGGCCGGGAACTCGCGCGCCAGCCGGCGACCGATCTCCACCCGGGTGGTGTGCACCGAGCGTCCGTTGATGACGCTGTCGGGCCGGGCGAGGTAGACGTATTCGAAGACGCAACCCTTGGGCGTGGCCTCGGCAAAACGGGAGCTGCGGACGCCGTCGGCGTCGATGGCGAGGAGTTCACCCGGCTCGATCTCACGGACGTAGGACGCGCCGACGATGTCGAGGGCCGCGGTCTCGGACGCCACCACCCACCCACGGTCGAGACGACCGAGGCACAGTGGCCGGACGCCGTGCGGATCGCGCGCCGCGTACAGCGTGTGCTCGTCCATGAAGGTCAGGCAGAACGCACCCCGAAGGGTCGGGAGCAACTCCATCGCGGCCTGCTCGATGGTCGAATCCGCCGCGCCATGGGCCAGTAGCGCCCCGACGACGTCGGAATCCGAGGTGGCGCCGCCGGCGCGACGCGAATCCATCAACCCGAAATCACGGGCCTTGCTGGCCAGGTCGGAGGTGTTGACGAGGTTTCCGTTGTGACCGAGCGCCACGCCTGTGCCCGCGGCGGTGGTACGGAAGATGGGCTGGGAGTTCTCCCAGGTGGTGGATCCGGTGGTGCTGTAGCGACAGTGGCCGATGGCCACGTGGCCCTGCATGGCGCCGAGGGTCTGCTCGTCGAACACCTGCGAGACGAGCCCCAGGTCTTTGAACACCAAGACCTGCGAGCCGTCGGCCACGGCGATGCCCGCAGCCTCCTGGCCTCTGTGTTGCAAGGCATACAGGCCGTAATAGGTGAGCTTTGCGACATCCTCACCGGGTGCCCAGACACCGAACACGCCACATTCTTCGCGTGGCTCGTTCTCAGGCTCGTCGGCGTCTAACAGGTTCTTGCTGTTGATCGACAGCTCGGTCACTGGCACTCCCATGAGGTGGGCTGGTGGAGGGCGTGGGCTCAAGTCTACGGGCAGCCGAAACGCGTTAGCGAATCGCCGGAGTGTGTGTCTGTCACAACTGTCTCACCAGCACTGGAATCTAGACGAGCGGTAGCCAGTGATCTATCTCTCTGGCGCGACTCCCCGATGCGGTGACCATCCCCGAGTCGATCGCGTCGACGAGTTCGAGCTGTCCCGTCACCAACAACAGCCACGTGCGCGAATTTGTTTCCACGACATTCGGCGGCGTGCCCCGGGTGTGCCGAGGCCCCTCGATGCACTGCACCGCGACGAACGGGGGAACCCGCACCTCGACCGACGAACCAGGTGCGACCTGAGCGAGGGTGCGGGCAGAGGTTCGCACGGCATCGGCCAGTTCGGCTCGTGTCGGCTCGGCGGCGGCGGGATCGTTCAGCCACGGTTCGACCAGCGCCACCGCGGCACGCATGGCTGCCGGGTCGACCGGCTTACGAGAAGGCACACCCAATCGTGGCACGCCCGCCGATGCACCGATGGGCGCGTGGTCGTCGGGTCGTGTGCTGCGGGCAGCTCCAAGGCTCCCGAGTCATCTGACTCGGCCGAGTCGATGTGTGCGAGGCGCCGGCGTCACGGTTCCAGAACGAAGTTCCCGGCGTGATGGTTTTGGGGCGAGATGAGAGGGCACGTGTCCTTGCCCCTTCTAATTTATAGCGCACCCAGGGGCTTGCGGCAAGACCCGGTTGAGGGCGCAAACTCACTGTCCACGGCCAACATTCGGCCCTTCCGTGCGGTGGCAGCAAGCCGTCGCGATGCGAAGCCGTCAGAGGAGATGAGCGCTTGAACCCGTTGTCCACCAGTGTTTTCGACCTGCCCCACCACCTGGCGCGCAAAGCCGACCCCGCACTGATCGCGCACGATGAGCACCATTTCACCGAGGTCGCGAGGAGTTTGGAAGAGTCGATATCGAACCTGCGGGATCGCATCGACGCGGAACGGAAGGCGCCGGGAGGCGAGGGCCGGGCGGCCATGGACCGGGACATGGAGGTCCACCGGCTCACTGCGCGTCTGCGCACACTGCAGCGGTTCGGCGTCGACCTGTGTCTCGGGCACATGGTGGGCGCGGACGGTTCCGAACCGGTGTATGTCGGGCGACTGGGACTGACGGACAGCTCTGGGCGGCAACTGATGGTCGACTGGCGCTCCCCCGTCGCCGAGCCATTTTTCGGTGCCACCCATGCCGATCCGATGGGCCTGACCCGGCGCCGTCGCTACCGATGGTCCGGCGAGAAGATCACCGACTACTGGGATGAGGTCTTCATCACGGAAGGCCAGGTGGCCGCAGACTCGGATCGCAGCGCAGCGCTCGATGACCAGTCGGCGTTCATCGCAAGTCTGGGACAGAACCGATCGGCCAAGATGCGCGACGTCCTGGGCACGATCGCGGCGGATCAAGACGCCATCATCCGCGGCGGATCGCGCGGCGCACTCGTCGTCGACGGTGGACCGGGCACCGGCAAAACCGTTGTCGCACTGCACCGAACCGCCTACCTCCTCTACTCTGACCCGCGCCTGGGCCATCAACGGGGCGGCGTGCTGTTCGTCGGCCCACACGAGCCCTACCTGGCTTACGTCGCCGATGTCCTGCCCAGTCTCGGAGAAGAAGGAGTGCGGACATGCACCTTGAGAGACCTTGTGCCGGAGGGTGCGAAGGCGACGGTTGAAGCCGACCCCGCGGTGGCGCGACTCAAGGCATCGGCGGACCTGGTGAACGCCGTCGAGGTGGCCGTCCGATTCTATGAAAAACCGCCGGTGAAGGGCATGACCGTCGAGACCGACTGGAGCGAGATCTGGCTGAGCGCCGAGGACTGGGCGGCGGCTTTCCGGTCACCGGACCGCGGCACACCCCACAACGAGGCACGCGAGGCGATCATGGACGAACTGATCGAGATCCTGATCGACAGGTACCGGGGTGACGTCGGAACCGATCAGGTTCGAAACTCGCTGCGGGAGAATGACGATCTGCGCGCCGCGCTGAATCGGGCCTGGCCGATGGTGGATGCCACCGACCTCGTCGGGGATCTGTGGTCTGTTCCCGCCTACCTCCGCATGTGCGCGCCCTGGCTCGATGCCGAGGAGGTCGCCGCACTGCAACGGCCCGATCCCCGGGCGTGGACTGTCTCCGACCTGCCTCTTCTCGACGCCGCCCGACACCGACTGGGCGACCCGGAGGCCGCCTCACGCATCCGCCGCGGACGTGCAGCCCTGCGGGCCGAACACGAACGCCGATCCGGGGTGGTCGACGACCTCATCGCATCCGACGACTCCGAACTGCGCGTGATGTCGATGTTGCGCGGCCACGACCTGAGCCGGGCTCTGGTCGACGACACCGACCGGCAGGACGACCCGAGCGATCCCCACGCGGGCCCGTTTGCCCACATCGTCGTCGACGAAGCACAGGAGTTGACCGACGCCGAATGGCAGATGTTGTTGCTACGGTGCCCTTCTCGTAGTTTCACCATCGTCGGCGACCGCGCGCAGGCACGGCACGGCTTCACGGTGACCGACCCTGGATCGTCCGAGGTTCGGATGGAGTCCTGGCGGGAAAGACTCGAACGCGTCGGACTCGACCGCATCGACGTCGCGACGCTCGGCATCAACTACCGCACGCCCGAGGAGGTCATGACCGAGGCCGAACCCGTGATCCGGGCCGTAGTGCCCGATGCCAATGTGCCGATGTCGGTCCGTCGCAGCGGCTTCCCGGTGGAACACCGATCCGTCACCGACCTCGACCCCATCATCGACCTCGGCCCCATCATCGAGCCCTGGCTGACGGAGAACCCGGACGGCACGGTCTGTGTCATCGATGACAACGAGGTGGACACAAGCAAATTCGACGAGCCTACGCGCGTCCGATGGTTGACGCCACAGCTGTCGAAGGGGCTCGAGTTCGATCTGGTCATCCTGATCGACCCGGAGTCGTTCGGTGTCGGTGTCGAGGGCGCGGTGGATCGCTACGTCGCGATGACCCGCGCGACGCAGCGACTGGTGGTGCTCACCGGTTCGTGACGGCACGACCGGCAGAACCGGGCCGCCGCGTCGAGGCGATATCCTGCGGACAGCCCAGAACCCGAGAAGGAGCGTCACCACCATCAGCGCCACCCTGCATGCCGCCGGACTGTCCGCAGGTCACGGTGAGCGGACGTTGTTCTCCGATCTGGACCTGACCGTTGCCGAAGGCGACGTGTTCGGGCTGGTCGGCGCCAACGGTGCCGGCAAGTCGACGCTGCTGACGCTGCTCGCCGGCCAGGGCACAGCCGACTTCGACGGCACGATCACGCTCAGTCCTCCGGATGCCGAGGTCGGATACCTGGCCCAGGAGGCCGAGTTCGTCTCCGGGGAGTCGGTCCGGCACTTCCTGTGCCGGCGGGTGGGGGTGGCGCAGGCACAATCGGCGATGGACGAGGCCGCCGCCGCACTGGCGGACGGCGGCGACGACCTGTATTCGCCGGCACTCGAACGCTGGCTGCACCTGGGTGGGGCGGACTTCGACGAGCGCGCCGAACAGGTCACCTCGGAGCTGGGCCTGACGATCGACCTGGACGCACCGATGACCACCCTGTCGGGTGGGCAGGTGGCCAGGGTCGGCCTGGCGGCGTTGTTGTTGTCCCGCTACGACATCCTCCTTCTCGACGAACCGACCAACGACCTCGACCTCGACGGGCTCGATCAACTCGAGAACTTCGTCCGCGGTGCTCGCACACCGCTGGTGATCGTCAGCCACGACAGGGAGTTCCTGGCCCGGACCGTCACGGGCATCATCGAGCTGGACCTCGCCCAGCAGCAGGTATCGGTGTATTCCGGCGGTTACGAAGCGTTCCTCGTCGAACGCGAGGTGGCCCGTCAGCATGCCCGCGACGCGTACGACCAATACGCCGACACCAAGAACGCGTTGACCGAACGTGCACAGATGCAGCGCGGCTGGATGGAGCACGGTGTGCGCAACGCGCGCCGTAAGTCCAAGGACAACGACAAGATGGGTCGCGCAGTCCGGTTGGAGTCGACCGAGAAGCAGGCGGCCAAGGCAAGGCAGACGCAGCGCCGCATCGAACGCCTCGACGAGGTGGCCGAACCCCGGAAAGAGTGGGAGCTGCGGATGGAGATCGCCACCGCTCCACGGTCGGGCACCGTGGTGGCCACCCTCAACGACGCGGCCGTCATCCGGGACGGCTTCACCCTCGGACCCATCAGCACACAGGTCAACGTCGGCGACCGCATCGTGATCACCGGAGCCAACGGTTCTGGCAAATCAACGCTTCTCGGGCTACTCCTGGGCACCGTCACCCCTGACCAGGGCACGGCTGCATTGGGCGCGGGAGTCCTCGTGGGTGAGGTGGACCAGGCGCGTGCGTTGTTCACCGGCGAGACCCCACTGGCCGACGCTTTCGCCGTGCAGGTTCCCGACCTCACCGAGGCCGACGTGCGCACCCTGCTCGCCAAGTTCGGTCTGCGCGGTCACCACGTGACGCGGCCGGCCGATTCGCTGTCGCCCGGTGAACGCACCCGCGCCGCCCTGGCGCTGTTGCAGGCCCGCGGGGTGAACCTGCTGGTACTCGACGAACCGACCAACCACCTGGACCTGCCGGCCATCGAGCAGTTGGAGCAGGCAGTCGAGTCGTTCTCCGGGACAGTCCTGTTGGTCACGCACGACAGACGAATGCTGGCCACGGTGCGCTCGACACGCAAATGGCGCCTCGACGCAGGCCGGTTGTCGGAGACTCTGGCCTGACGGCAGTTCTGCACAGGCCCCGTCGGCGAGAACATCACGGGAAGTCCGTGACACCATGAATCAATGGGCACGGATGTGAACACCCAAGAGTTCAGCCGCGAGGACCGCCGACTGTTCCGCGAACAGGTCGGGCGATGCACCGAGGCGGTGGCCCGAATGCTGGCGAACGGACTCTTCACCGATCAGGGCAATCCACCCCAGCCCTTACTCGGCATGGAGGTCGAACTCAATCTGGTCGATCGGGCGATGAACCCGGCGATGTCGAATGCGACTGTGCTCGAGGCGATCGCCGACCCCGACTACCAAACCGAGTTGGGCCAGTTCAACATCGAGATCAACGTGTCGCCCCGCCCATTCGTCGGCGGCGACACCGTGTCGCTCGAGCAGGCTCTGCGTGATTCACTCAACCGCGCCGAGGAACGCGCGGCCGGCACCGACAACCACCTGGTGATGATCGGCATGCTGCCGACGCTGCGCCAGGAACACTTTGCGCATCAATGGATTTCGGCCAACCCCCGGTACGATCTGCTGAACCAGCAGATCTTCGCCGCCCGCGGCGAAGACATCGAACTCGACATCACCGGAGTCCCGCTGACCCCGGGTGGCGAATCCGAACGGCTGCACACCTCGATCGACTCGATCTTGCCCGAGGCGGCCTGCACGTCACTGCAGCTGCATCTGCGGGTGGCACCTGAGGATTTCGCAGATCACTGGAACGCGGCACAGGCCATCGCAGGTGTCCAGGTGGCACTGGCAGGCAATTCGCCTTTCCTGGCGGGCCGGGCACTCTGGCATGAAAGCCGCATCCCGGTGTTCCAGCAGGCCACCGACACCAGGCCACAAGAACTCATCAATCAGGGCGTCCGTCCGCGCGTGTGGTTCGGAGAGCGTTGGATCACAACGATTTTCGACCTCTTCGAGGAGAACACCCGATACTTCCCGTCCCTGCTGCCGGTGGTCTCCGACGAGGATCCACTCGAACAGCTCGAGGCGGGGACCATCCCGGAACTCACAGAGCTGCGTATGCACAACGGCACCGTCTACCGCTGGAACCGTCCGGTGTACGACGTGGTCGACGGCCACGCACATCTGCGCATCGAGAACCGGGTGTTGCCTGCAGGACCGACCGTTGTCGACATCATGGCCAATGCCTCGTTCTACTACGGGGTGCTGCGTGGCCTGGTCGACGCCGAACGGCCGCTGTGGTCGCAGATGTCGTTTGATGCCGCGGCCGAGAACCTGCAGGCGGCTTCACGTGACGGGATCGACTCGCAACTGTATTGGCCGACACTCGGCTGGGTGCGACCCGACGAGCTCGTTCTGCGAAAGTTGTTGCCGCTGGCCGACGAAGGACTACAGGCGTTCGGTGTGAGCGCCGACGCCCGCGACCGCTATCTCTCGGTCATCGAGGGACGTGCCCTCAATCGGCAGACCGGTTCGGTGTGGCAACGTGCCTCGGTGCAGGCACGCGAGCAGGCCGGCGACAGCCGTGAGGAGGCGCTGGCTGGGATGCTGCGCGAGTACATAGAACGCATGCATGACGGCGCGCCGGTGCACACCTGGGATCTGTAGCGGTCGCGAGTCTCGGCCGGGTTGCCTACCGTGCCGCGTTCTTGATGAATTCCTCGACGCCGGCAGCAGGTTTCACGCCGCCGAAGTAACCGCCACGCACGTGCCTGCGCAGTGCGGCATCGTCGGTGGCCCGGGCGGCGGAATGCCACAGATAGGCGTCGTGCAAGATGATGTCGCCGCGTTCGGCGTAGACGCCCACCTCACCGCGGATCTTCTCGAATCCGAGCGGCATCTCGAACGGTGGTGTGCGGTCGGTGCGGCCGCCCGAGGGTCGCGCCGTCGACGGCACCGACACCCCGTTGGCGTTGCGATACGGCGCAGGGGTCGCCCACAGGTGACTTCCCGGCACCACCCGCAGGAATCCGTTCGCCGGGCTGGTGCCGTCGATGTGCACGGTGAAAGCCGTGCTCGGCCAGACGTCGAGGCTGGGGCTCGCCTGCCAATCGGAGTGCCAGCCGATACGCGTGTAGCCCGACTCCTTTCCGGGCCGGGCATCTTGGTACACCACGCCGTTCTGTTCGTGCGCCCGGATCCAACATGATTCGCCGACAAGCTGTTTCATGATGTCGATCAGCACGGGGTGGGTGATCGCGGCGTCGACCGCAGGCGACAGCTCGCTGATGTACTCCACGTAGTTGGCGAACTTGTCGGCCTTGGCCGCCTCATCGAGGAACACCGTCGAGCCGTAGCGGTCGTCGAGTTCCCCGGACACCACCTTCTGCTGGGCGTCGACGCATTCCGCTTCGATGGCCGCGGTGTCGGCTTCGGCGAGCATCCCCCGCAACACGACGTAGCCGTGCATGTCGTAAAACCAGAGGAGACCCTCGATGTCGTCGGGTCCGTATACGCCGGGGCCTGCGGTCACAATTGTCATTCACGAGACGTTAGCGCTGGTCAGGAGTTCTTTCAGGGTGAGCGCGTGCTCTCGTCGAAGTTGTCACGTGGTCTTAATACGAGCCCGTGGCCAGTCCCCCCACCCAGGCGACGTAACTGGACGGTTCATCAAAATTAGAACATGTTCTAGTGTGGTGCCGAACCGCCGGGGAGCGGCCTGAAGCCGAGCCCCGCCACAACGAAAGTGATCGTCATGAAAGCAGCAGTCACCGGAGCCGCAGGATTTGTGGGTCGCAATCTCGTCGACCGTCTGGTCGCCGACGGTCATTCCGTCGTCGCCATCGACAGGCACCACCCCGTCGATGTCGCCGACCACGGTGCGGTCAGCTGGGTGAGCGCCGACATCCTCGATCCCGAATCGATCACCGAGGCACTGACCGGAGTGGACGTGGTGTTCCACCTGGTCGCGGTGATCACGCTGCGCCACACCGACGAGAACGCCTGGCGGATCAACACCGAAGGTGTCCGCAACGTCGCAGAGGCAGCCCTGGCCGTAGCGCCCGGCGCATGGTGCACTGCAGTTCGATCCACTCGTACGACCAGTACACCTGCGGTGGTGTCATCGACGAGACATCCAGCCGATCGGACAACGCCGAGCTGCCGGTCTACGACAGGTCGAAATGGGCAGGTGAACAAGAGCTGCGCAAGGTCATCGACCGCGGACTGGACGGGGTGGTCTGCAACCCGACAGCCGTGATCGGCCCGGTGGACCACACCCCGTTCTCACGCATCAACGGGATGCTGCTGGATTCGGCGCGTGGCCGCGTGCCCGCACTGGTCACCGGAGGATTCGATCTCATCGACGTGCGTGATGTCGCGGCCGGCCTGATCGCCGCGGCCGAGCACGGCCGGACCGGTGAGAACTACCTGCTCACCGGGCAGATGGTCACCATGCTCAAGGCATTCCAGATGGTCGCCCGAGAAGCAGGGCGTCGCGGACCGGCATTCGCGTTCCCGATGAGCATGGTGAAGGCCATCCTGCCGGTCGCCGAGCCCATCTGCCGACTCTTCAAATCCGATCTGATATCGAAGGCGGCGCTCGGGTCCCTCGAGGCCTCCCCGGTGGTCGATGGCACCAAGGCCCGCACCGAGCTCGGCCACTCGCCGAGGCCGGTCGCCGAGACGATGCGTGACTTCGTGACCTTCATGGTGGCCGAGGGACAGCTCAAGGTCGCCGGGAGCAAGGCTTCGGCCGACACCGGCGCCACCCCGGCGGCCATCTGATGGTCGCCGGTGGTCACCTCAGTCCTTGGTGACCAATCCCCGACCGGTGATCTGTGGGAGGTCCAACGCGGTCAGCAGACCGGGCTGGGCCTCCACCACGGCCTGCACAGCGTTCACCAAACGCATTGCGGTGACCAGCATTCCGGAATCGTTGTGATCGCCGTTCTCGCCGTGGTGCACGAAGTCGACCGTCATCACCGGATCGCCGGTGATCTCGATGCGGTAGCAGCCGTCGCCGTGACTGGGGATCGGCCACTCGGGTTGGGCATCGGCCTTCGTGCGGGTGACGTGTTCGAGAATGATGCGCTCAGATCCGTTGACGGTGCCGATGACCTCGAACCGCACCGCAGCCATCGTCCCCTTGGCGATGTGGCACGACGCGATGTCGTAATCCTCTTCGGCAGGTCGGCGGTCGATCCGCTCCACGAGGGGCTCATCGAGGGTGAGGTCGAGACCGGCAGCCAGTTGCCGCACGACGGGACCCCACGCCAGCGACAGCACCCCCGGCATCCAGAGCATCGACTGATGGTCCATGGGTTTGCCGAAGCCGAACAGCTCGGTCATCGTCATGGGCTGGTAGTACGTGGAGTAGTCGGCGATCTCGGCCACTCGCAGTTCGTCGATCCGCTTGGACAACGACGTCATCGCCAGCGGCAGGACGTCGTTGGCGAAACCCGGATCGATGCCGTTGACGTGAAGACTGGCGTTGCCCGCTCGTGCTGCCGCGCGTATGCGCTCGTTGAAGTCGTCGGGGAACACACCGTCCGGATAGACCAGCGCAACCGGTCCGGACGAGACCACATTGACCCCTGCTTCCAGGAAGCTGATCAGGTCCTCGACCGATTCCATGATGCGGTCGTCGGTCATGGCGCCGTGAACGATGCAGTCGGGGCGCAGCGCCAGCAGTTCTTCTTTGTCTCCGCTGGCAGCGATTCCCAGTTCGCGGCCCAGACCGGCGAGCTCGCCGACGTCCTTGCCGACCTTGTCGGGATTCGACACCCAGACCCCGACGAGTTCGAGTTCGGGGCGGGCGAGCACACCCGCTATCGCCAGCTTCCCGATCGTGCCGGTTGACCAGACCACTACACGTAACGCCACTTCATGACCTCCAGGACAGAAACTAGAACACGTTTCACCCTAGACCCCGCCCACCCCGAAAGTGGCGGGTTTCGGTGGAGCAAACCTGCTGGTCGCCGTCCCCGAAACCCACCACTTTCGAGGGTGGAAGACGACTACATCTCTTCGGCGCCGACCAGCGCGGCTTCTTCGAGACGGCGGTCGGTGGCGGCAGCGGGTTCGGGCTCCGATTGCGTCCCCACCACTGCGATGGCGGCGATGGCGACCACGCTGTAGCCCACGGCAAACCAGTAGGGGGCTGCGTTGGTGCCGAACCACTCCGCGAGATGAGCCACCAACAGCGCCGACACCGCCGCACCCATCCAGCGCAAGAAGTTGTATCCGGCACTCGACACCGACCGCGGACCGGTTCCTGCCGCCATCGCCATGCCGGTCAGCGCAGTGTTCAGCACACCAGACGGGATCCCCGAGACGATGATCGCGGCCATCACCAACGGCTTCAGGTCACCGGCCGTTCCGATGGCCGCAACAGCCATCACGATGCCGAAGACACCGACAGCAGTGATCACGCCGAGCCGTTCGCCGAGGGCCTCGACCACCCGGGGTGCGAGCGTCACGCCGCTGAGCGCGACGCAGAGGCCCCATCCGACAAACACCAGCCCCAGGAAGATGGGTCGCATGTCCAGAACGATCGGCGCCCAGGCGATCACGGTGAAGAACCCCGCCGTATAGAACGCCGAGCCGATACCTGTCACCAGGAGCCTACGATTTCGCAACGCGCGCAACGGGTCTGCGATACCCACCTTGGGGCGCGCCGTGGCCGGACCATCCTTCGACAGCTTCATCGCGCAGAGCAAGGCGCCGATCGCCATGAGGACCGCCGTACCGGCAAAGGGGGCGCGCCACGTCCATTCGCCGAGAATCGCACCGAGCAGCGGCCCGACCGCAAGCCCGACCCCGAGGGCTGCCTCGTAGAGCAGGATCGCGCCGTGTTGACCGCCGCGAGCCGATCCCACGATGAAGGCAAGTGCTGTCGCCATGAACAGGGCGTTGCCCAACCCCCACGCCACGCGCAGGGCGATCAGCTCGCCGATTCCGTTGGCGGTTGCCGAAACACCCGCTGCGACAACGATGAAGGCGAGCCCGGCGATGAGTGTGCGTTTCGGCCCGAAGCGGTACGAGCTGTATCCGGTGATCAGCATCGCGAACACCTGCACGCCCATGTACACCGCGAACAGCAAAGTGACCTGGTCGGCGCCTGCATCGAGTTGCTTGGCGATCTCCGGCAGGATCGGGTCTACGAGACCGATACCCATGAATGCGATGACGGCCGCGAATGCCGTGGCCCACACCGCAACCGGCTGCCCGCGAACTGCGTCCAAAAATCCCTGGTGTTCGGCAACCTGTGACGAATCACCTTGCCCTGTTGTCATGTTCACTCCTCTTCTTCAAATCGTGAGGCACTCGACTCATCGAGACTCTCCAGTTGTGCGCGCAGCGACCGCAATGCGGGGACAGCGGCTCGGAGGGCTCGCAACTCGTCGTCGGTCATGCCCGCCATCGCTCGGGCGAGCACCTCGTTGCGCGCCGACTGCAGCTGCGCCATCTCGCGCCGCCCGTCGTCGGTGATGCTCACCTGCACCGCCCGACGGTCATCGGGATCGGGGTCGCGACGCAGCAGCCCGTGACCGACCAGCACATCCACGGCCGCTGTCACGGTCGGCATCCGCACGCCCTCGCGGCGGGCCAGTTCTCCCATCCGCATCGGTCCGTGCTCTGCCAGGGTCGCCAGGGTGGAGCCCTGCGCCGCGGTGTATTCGCCGAACGGCGACCGTCGGCGAATCGTCAGATACACCCGAGCCATCGTCGGGCGGATGGCGTCGGCCAGGTTGGTCAGCTCGTTGTCAAACACTTAGCAAGGGTAATACTTAGGACTTCGAACTATCAAGTAGAACCGCGGCTCCAGTACCCCATTTTGGTGGGTTACGGCGACCGAAACCGCAGGTCGCGGCCGCCGAAACCCACCAAAATCGGGCTAGCCGAAGAGGGCTGGGAGCGTTGCTTCGAAGGTCTCGCGCAATTCGGTCAGCGGGATCGAGACTGATCCTGGATCTCGACCGAATCGCTGCCCTGATCCACCACGCCGATGCGGGTCCACGGCATCTGCCGCGCGTCGAGCATGCCGGTGAACCGGGTCTCCTCGGTACGCGGCACCGCGACCAGAACTCGGCCCGACGACTCGGAGAACAGCCAGACGAACGGGTCAGCGCCTTCGGGGAGCAAGATCCGGCAACCGGTCTCGCCCGCGAGTGCTCCCTCGACGACGGCCTGCGCGAGGCCACCCTCGGACAGGTCGTGCGCAGCGGACACCAGGCCATCGCGCGACGCTGCGGTGAGGATGGCGGCCAGCAAACGCTCACGCTCGAGGTCGACAGCAGGCGGCGTGCCACCGAGGTGGTCGTGCACCACCTGCGACCAGATCGATCCATCGAATTCGTCATGGGTGTCACCGAGCAGGATCAGGGTCTCCCCCGGCTCGGTACCGAAACCGGTCGGGATGCGTCGACGCACGTCGTCGATGACACCGAGAACACCGACAACCGGCGTCGGCAGGATGGGCGTGGCGCCGGTCTGGTTGTAAAACTCACGTTCCCGCCGGTGACCGGGATACCCAATTGCGCACAGCCGTCAGCCAATCCGCGCACGGCCTGCTGGAACTGCCACATGACGGCGGGGTCCTCGGGCGACCCGAAGTTCAGGCAGTTGGTGACGGCCTTCGGGCTCGCGCCGCTGACCGCGACGTTGCGGTATGCCTCGGCCAACGCGAGCTGCGCGCCGCGATAGGGATCGAGGTAGGTGTAGCGACCCGACGCGTCGGTGGAGAGCGCTATACCGCGGCCCGACGCCTCGTCGATCCGGATCATCCCCGAGTCCGCATGTTCGGCCAGCACGGTGTTGCCCCGCACGTAGCGGTCGTACTGCTCGGTGATGAACCGTCGGCTGCACAACGCGGGCGAGGAGATCATCTGCAGCAGCGTGTCACGCAGCTCGTCGCCGGAGGCCGGCCGCTTCAGATCCTTTGTCGTGGAGGCGATCACGCCGTCCTGCCACTCCGGCCGCGCGACGGGACGCTCGTAGACCGGCCCTTCGTGGGCGACGGTCCGCGGCGGAACATCGACCACGGTTTCGCCGTGCCAGGTGATCTCGAGACGCTCACCGTCGGTGACCTCGCCGATGTCGGTGGCCAGCACGTCCCACTTGCGGCAGACCTCCATGAACGCCTCGACGTTCTCCGGCGCCACCACGGCACACATGCGTTCCTGCGACTCGCTCGAGAGCACCTCGGCCGGGGTCATCCCGGTGGCCCTCATCGGGACCTTCTCCAGCTCGATGCGCATCCCGCCGTCACCGGCAGCAGCCAATTCGGAGGTGGCACAAGACAATCCGGCACCGCCGAGGTCCTGGATGCCGATGACGATGCCCGCCTTGTACAGATCAAGGCAGCACTCGATGAGCACCTTCTCGGTGAAGGGATCGCCGACCTGCACCGCGGGTAGCTTCTTCGGACGCCCACCACCCGTGTCGTCGAAGGTCTCCGACGCGAGCACCGACACACCGCCGATCCCGTCGAGACCCGTGCGGGCACCGAACAGGATGATCCGGTTACCGGTCCCCGACGCGAACGCCAGGTGCAGGTCCTCAACCCGCATGACACCAGCACAGAGTGCATTCACCAACGGGTTCCCGGCGTACGACGCGTCGAACACCGTCTCGCCGCCGATGTTCGGCAAACCGAGGGAGTTGCCGTACCCGCCGACACCGCGCACCACACCGTCGACCACCCGGCGGGTGTCCGGCGCGTCCGCTGCACCGAATCGCAGTTGGTCCATCACGGCGATCGGGCGCGCCCCCATGGCCATGATGTCGCGGACGATGCCGCCCACCCCGGTCGCGGCGCCCTGGTAGGGCTCGACATACGACGGGTGGTTGTGCGATTCGACCTTGAAGGTGACCGCCCAGCCGTCGCCGATGTCGACCACACCGGCGTTCTCGCCGATGCCCGCGAGCATCGAGGAGCGCATCTCGTCGGTGGTGGTCTCGCCGAAATACCTCAGATGCACCTTGGATGACTTGTACGAGCAATGCTCGGACCACATCACCGAATACATGGCCAGTTCGGCGGCGGTCGGCCTGCGGCCCAAGATCTCACGGATCCGCTGATACTCGTCGTCCTTGAGGCCCAGCTCGCGAAACGGCTGGGGCTGGTCGGGGGTATCGGCGGCGACGGAAACGGTATCTACGTCTGCACTCACGGTGACAGTCTAGGCGGAGGCCGACAGGCGGGGTGATCTCGTCCTCCTCGCGGTAGTGTCTCGGGCAGCGCAGCGGGAGTGGGAACTGTGCGCGGGGGGCCAGACCAGCTGATTCGTCGTTCGGCTGGTCGGTACACAGGGGGAAACGACAATGATCGACGCAGGGCAGTCGCGCTCGTCTGCCGCCAAGGCACGCCAGTTGTTCGACTTCGCGGTCCGGTCGTCGGGGATACCGATCGACGGCGAGCAGTATCCGGCCGATCCGGCCAAGGCCGCGCTCGCCTTCACCCGGGCCACCGAGTGGGCGCCCATGATGGCCGACGCGTGGCTGGGGCGGGTGGCGTCCGGGGACAGCTCTGCGTCCGTGGTGCTTCAGCTGTACCGCTGCCGGGCGACGATCGGCGCCGAGCAGCGTCGACTGGGACTTCCGCCGCGTACGTTGTCCGGCCGCTTCTCCACCGGCCTGTACATCGACTATCCGTTGGCCGACCGCACCGAGGCCATCGTGGCGTACGCGGCCACCCTGATCGCCGGCGCCGACTATCAGGGAGCCGAGGACGCCCTCGACGAGGCGGCCGACGAATGTGCCGGCCGAGGCCGGCCACCGATCGTGGACTACCTACGGGCCAGCCTGCACTTCCGCACCCAGCGCTGGACAGACGTGCTCACCGCACTGGCTCCGTCGACCGCGTGGACGGACGAGTACATGAACGCAGGCGCCGACCTGATGGCCGGATCGGCGTGCGTGCAGATGGGCCTGTTCACCGAAGGTGTGCGGCGACTCGAAGCCGCCGCGAATGGGCCGATCCCCGCCGCCGCGACGGCGGCGATGTTCACCCACGGGCTGGCACTACGCGAGCAGGGCATGGAGGCGCCGGCGCGTGAACGGTTCGAGGCCGTGTATTCCCGTGACCCCTCGTTCGCGGCCAACTCCAAGGCCCTCTCGGACCAGCGCTTCCGGTTGGTGATCACCACCGCCGAGACGATCGACTCTCGTAGCGACCGCTGGGACCCGGCCGCTGCAGCAGAGACAGTCGCGGCCTCGGCCTCTGCTCCGGACGACTCCGAGGGAAATCTGCTCGCGGCGGCACAGGCCGAACTCGCCGAGCAGATCGGCCTCGAATCGGTCAAGAACCAGGTGACCAAGCTGCAGTCGGCAGCCACCCTGGCGAAGATCCGATCGGACAAGGGCCTCGCGACCGGCCCACGCAGTCTGCACCTGGCATTCACCGGTCCACCCGGCACCGGCAAAACCACCATCTCGCGCATCGTCGCCAAGATTTATTGCGGGCTCGGTCTCATCAAAACCGATGCGGTGGTGCAGGTCTCACGTCGTGATCTGGTGGGCGAACACCTCGGTAGCACGGCCATCAAGACATCGGAGGTGATCGACCGTGCGATGGACGGCGTGCTGTTCATCGATGAGGCCTACACGCTGGTGCAGAGTGGCCTCTCCGGCGGCGACGCGTTCGGTCGCGAAGCCGTCGACACCTTGCTCGCGCGGATGGAGGACGACCGCGACCGGCTGGTGGTGATCATCGCAGGCTACGACGCAGAGATCGACCGGCTGCTCGCCGCGAACGAGGGAATGTCGTCACGATTCTCCAAGCGCATCAGATTCGACTCCTACAGTCCCACCGAACTCACCCAGATCGCGGATCTTCTTGCCCGCAAACGTGATTCGTTACTGTCGGCGGAAGCGCTCCGGGAACTCGAGATGGCGTGCGCTCCCCTGTGTCATCAGGTCGAGTTCGACGAGTTCGGCCGGGAGCGTCGCATGATCGACCTCGCGGGCAACGGGCGCTTCGTCCGCAACGTGGTCGAGAACGCCGAGGAAGAACGCGAACACCGTCTGACAAGCGGCACCATCGAACTCGCCGACCTCGACGACGACGCACTCATGCGCATCGAGGCCTCGGACATGCAGGCCGCATTGGCCGGTGTGCTCGGCGGATTGCGGAGCGGACAAGGTCGGGTCCGGTAGACCGGCCCCGCGAATCCTCAGCCGGCAGCTCGGGTCACTTCCAAGATCGACTCGGCGAGTTCAGGCCTGCAGATGACGAGATCGGGTAGATAGACGTCGCGCTGGTTGTACTCCAGCGACAGTCCGTCGATCCGACTGCACCACAACCCATGTGACTTCGCCACAGCCACCGGCGCGGCCGAGTCCCACTCGTACTGTCCACCGGCGTGCACATACGCGTCGGCCTCACCCCGAACCACTGCCATCGCCTTGGCGCCTGCCGATCCCATCGGGAGCAGCTCACCACCGATGGCCGTGGCGACCGACTCGGCGAAAGCGGGAGGCCGCGAGCCGCTGATGACCACGCGCGGCTTGTCGCCCCGCGGTGTTCTCGCCAGACCGGTGGTGGGTGGCACCGGCGCCCCATCGTTGACGTAGGTGACACCGAGCCCCGGCAGCGAGACCGCGCCGACAGTCAGCCCCAACCCCTTTTCCCACAGTGCAACGTGCACAGCCCAGTCGGTGTGGTCGTCCAGACCGTATTCCTTTGTGCCGTCCACAGGGTCGACGATCCACACGCGGTCGGCGTCGAGCCGGGACAGATCGTCAGCCGATTCCTCGGACAGCACGCAGTCGCCCGGCCGTTCACGCGCGAGCGCGTCGAGCAGGAAGTCGTTGGAGCGCAGATCCCCGGCCTTGCCCAGCTCTTTGCCGTTCAGCGATGGGTCTGATCGGAGTTCGACCAGCAGATTCCCGGCCTCGGTGGCAAGACGACCGGCGAGCTCTGCATCGGATGAGGTCACAGTCACACGCCCAGGTTACGGCGGATGGCCTCCGCGACGTCGGCAGGCGCACCGTCACCGGGGGTGATGACGACGTCCGCCGCTTCCGGTCGCTCGTAGGGCGAACTGATGCCGGTGAAGTGTGCGACCTCACCGCGACGCGCCTTCGCGTACAGCCCCTTCGGGTCGCGTTCCTCGCAGACCTCGAGCGGCGTGTCGACGAACACCTCGAAGAACGGCAGGCCGCGTTCGGCATGGACCTCGCGCGCCCGCTCGCGTTCGGCGGCGAAGGGGCTGATCAGCGAAACGATCGCAACCGCACCCGAGTCCGCGAAGAGTGCCGCGACCTCGGCGGTGCGCCGGATGTTCTCCCGGCGATCGTCGTCTCCGAACCCGAGATCGGAGTTCAGCCCATGGCGGAGGTTGTCACCGTCCATCAGGTAAGCCGGACGGCCTTCGGCCACCATCGATCGTTCCAGTTCCGATGCGATCGACGACTTCCCGGAACCGGACAGTCCGGTCAACCAGATGGTCGCCCCACGATGGGAGCGCTGCTCTCTGGTCACCGACGAGCTGTGCCAGACCACGTGGGAGTCGTTGCTGACCGGACCGTTGATCATCCCGGCGCCGACGGTCTTGTTCGTCGCCTCGTCCATCAAGATGAAGCTACCCGTGAAGCGATGCTGGCGGTACGAGTCGAACATCATGGGTTGCTGGGTGCGCAGACGGACGCGCCCGATCTCGTTGAGCCGCAACTCCTGTGGCCCCTCCTCACGATGGAGGGAGTTGACGTCGAGCCGATAGGTGAGGTCGCCGATCACGGCCTTCGACTCGCGGGTCGAGCTCTGGATGGTGTAGCGGTTACCCGGCTTCAACTCGGTGTCTTCGGAGAACCAGCACACCATCGCATCGATGTCGCGACCTACGTACGGTCGATTGTTGGGACGGGCGAGCATCTCTCCGCGGGTGATGTCGATCTCGTCGGCGAGCGAGACGGACACGGCCATCGGCGCGAATGCCTCGTCGAGCTTGCTGCCGCCGGGGCCCCAGATCTCGGCCACGGTGGTGCTGAATCCGCTGGGCAGCACCACCACTTCGTCGCCGGGCTTGAACGTTCCGCTGGCGATGGTTCCGGCGTAGCTGCGATGGTCCGATCCGTCGCTGACCTGAGGACGGATCACGTATTGCACCGGCAGCCGGGCGTCGATGAAATTGCGGTCCGAGGCGATGTGGACGTCCTCGAGGTGTCCGAGCAGCGAAGTACCCCGATACCAGGGCATGTGTACCGACGGATCGACCACATTGTCCCCGAGCAGCGCCGACACCGGTATGAAGCTGAGGTCGGTCACGTTGAGTTTGCTGGCGAATGCGCTGAACTCGTCTTTGATCTCGGTGAATCGTTCTTCCGACCAATCCACCAGGTCCATCTTGTTCACACACAAGACGATGTGCGCGATGCCGAGCAACGACGACAGGAAGGCGTGCCTGCGGGTCTGCTCGAGTACTCCCTTGCGGGCGTCGATGAGAACGAGTGCCACGTCGGCGGTGGATGCCCCGGTCACCATGTTGCGGGTGTACTGCACATGCCCGGGGGTGTCGGCGATGATGAACTTGCGCTTGGGTGTTGCGAAGTACCGGTACGCCACGTCGATGGTGATGCCCTGCTCGCGCTCTGCACGAAGGCCATCGGTCAGCAGCGCGAGGTTGGCGTATTCGTCGCCGCGTTCGGAGCTGGTGCGCTCGATCGACTCCATCTGGTCGGTGAAGATGCTCTTCGAGTCGTACAGCAGCCGGCCGATCAGTGTGGATTTGCCGTCGTCGACGCTTCCGGCAGTTGCCAACCGCAGCAACTCTTTCCGTCCGCGCCGCACGGGCTCGCCGATGATCAGTTCCTGGTCGACGGTCATCAGAAGTATCCTTCTTTCTTGCGATCTTCCATGCCGGACTCCGAGATTCGGTCGTCGGCTCGGGTTGCACCGCGTTCGGTGAGTCTGGTGGCGGCCACTTCATCGATGACCTGCTCGACCGTGACGGCGTCACTGAGCACACATCCGGTGCACGTCGCGTCGCCGACCGTCCGGAACCGCACCTGCTCGGTGTACACCGTCTCGCCCGGTGCGAGTTCCACGTACGGCGTCTTGGCCAGCAGCATCCCGTCCCGGGGCACCACTTCGCGCCGATGCGCGTAGTAGATGCTCGGCAGTTCTATCTCTTCGGCGGCGATGTACTGCCAGATGTCGAGTTCGGTCCAGTTGCTCAGGGGGAACACCCGGATGTGCTCCCCTTTGTTGTGGCGGCCGTTGTAGAGGTTCCACAATTCGGGCCGTTGCGCTCGTGGATCCCAGGCGCCGAACTCGTCTCGGAAGCTGAAGACCCGCTCCTTGGCGCGAGCCTTCTCCTCGTCGCGTCGCGCGCCACCGAAGACGGCGTCGAAATTGTTCTCCCGGATCCCGCGCAGCAGCGATGTGGTCTGCAGCCGGTTACGACTGGCACCGGGACCGGTCTGCTCCACCACCCGACCGGCGTCGATGTCGTCCTGGACACTCGAAACCACCAGCCGGACACCGGTTTTGTCGACGACCCGATCCCGGTAGTCGATGACCTCGTGGAAATTGTGCCCGGTGTCCACGTGCATGAGCGGGAAGGGAACGGGCGCAGGCCAGAACGCCTTGCGCGCCACGTGGAACATCACCACCGAGTCCTTGCCGCCGGAGAACAGCAGCACCGGCCGCTGCGCCGTCGCGGCGACCTCTCGGAAGATGAAGACCGATTCCGCCTCGAGGGCGGCCAGATGGGTGAGCTCGTACCCCGTTGTCAGCACCGTGAGAGTCCTCTCGCGTCGTTCGCCTCGCCAGGACTTGACCTGTCGATTATCCGACACTAGTGTTTGAAAATATGACAGTGACGGTAGGCGACAGCATGCCCGTGGGTCAACCCTCGCCACCCACGCAGCGGGTTGTCCGGGTGATCGAACTGCTGGCCGAACAGACCGGCGGCCGCCTGACACTGGCGGAAATAGTCCGTCGCACAGGGTTTTCCAGAGCCACCGCCCACGCGGTGCTGACCCAACTCACCATCGACGGCTGGGTGTCGCGAGAAGACGGCCAGTTCGCCATCGGTGCCGGCTTCGTCGCCCTGGCGCGGCAGGCCGAACGCGGCTATCCGTTGCGGCGTTTGGCAGCTCCGATGATCCACGAACTCGCTGCGGACCTCGACATGCCGGCGTTCCTCGCCGAGAGGGTGGCTGAACAGATCACTGTCACAGAACTCGTCGGGGTGCCGGACATGCAGTGGATCAGACCCGGCCGGCGAATCGCGCTACGCCCACCCGTGTGCCGAGAGTTCGTCGCGTGGGCGCCTGAAGCCGAACGGCAGCGGTGGATCGACTCGGCACCGCCGGGTGCCCGCGACCGACTGCACGACGTGCTGGAAGTGATCTGCGACCGCGGGTACGCGGTGGAGCGTCTCACCGGTGACCATGCCGAGATGATCGATGCGCTTGCGTCACTGCGAGATTCACCGGTTTCGGACACGGTGCGCTCACGGGTGGCGGGGTTGCTGGCCGAACTGACCACCATCGACTATCTGCCGGAGGAATCGGTCGGAGTTGTCGCGGTGGTCACGATCGGCGCCCCGATCATCGATTCCGAGGGCACAGTCATCGCGTCGATCGTCGTGTGCCCCAACCGCGAGATGAGTGCGGACGAGATGGCGCACCTGGGCACGTCTGTGGCGGCTGCCGCTGATCGCGTCGCCCACGCGCTCGCACGCTGAATGCATCTGTCGCGGCCCTCGGCGCTCATGACGGGC
Organism: Williamsia sp. D3; assembly: GCF_000506245.1. Lineage (NCBI taxonomy): Bacteria > Bacillati > Actinomycetota > Actinomycetes > Mycobacteriales > Nocardiaceae > Williamsia > Williamsia sp. D3. The sequence goes on from NZ_AYTE01000015.1 coordinate 145,317, forward strand.
CCGTTCAGCCGGGTGATATCCGCTTCTTCGCCAACGCGACCTCGCTCTCACCGACCGGCTCCTCCGACAGTTCCTCGGACCCTGGCCGCAGTCCGGCGATCACCATCGCCAGGTGCCGTCGCCATGCCGTGTCACTGACACTGCGCGTGGTCTCGACGACACCCCTGACCGCCCAGAAGACGAGGTCGAGGTCGGTGACGGTGGCGTCGATACGTATCCTGCCGGCCTCCTGCGCCCTGGCCAGGAGTTCGACGAGGATCTCATGGAACTCATCCTTGAGCGCGGTTGTGTGTTCGTCATTCCACATCCGAGACACACAGCCGCGATGCGACGCCTGAATGGCACCGGTTCCGAACAGCAGTTGCTCCAACCCGGAACCGTCGGTCACGTCTCGCGCGACCCTGGCCATCGCCACCAGGTCGGTGAACAATTCCCGCACGAGTTCACTGATCAGGGCATCCTTGGTGGGAAATCTCCGATAGAGCGTGCCCATCCCGACTCCTGCCGCCCGGGCGATCTCATCCACCCCGGCATCGAGTCCGCGTTCACTGAACACCCTCGCCGCCGCATCCAGCAGCCGCCGGCGGTTCTCCGCGGCGTCTCGCCGCAGCACCTTCCCACCGTCTGCGGTGGCGTGCACACCCACTGCGGACCTCATTCGGACTTGTCGCCGGCGAGGGTACCGCCGGCAACCATCGCGAGTTCGGCGTGTGCGAGGTCTGCGGTCTCGTTCAACGCCGCCCCTCCACGTTTGACCGACGGGATGAGAAGTGTGGCAACAGCTCCCAGGCACACGGCGACCCCCAGCATGATGAAGCCGTGGGTGTAGCCCGATTCCTTCGGCAGTCCCGACGGTGCGGCTCCCGCGGTGACCACGGTCCCCATGAATGCTGCGCCCAGTGAACCGCCGATGGTTCGGATGTTGGCGTTCATACCGCTGGCGACTCCTGTCTGATGCGGCGGAACCGCTGCCACGACGACATTGGCCATGGCCGAAAACGCAAGTCCCATACCGATTCCGGAAAGGCACATGGCTACGAAGATGTCCGCTTCACTGGAGTGACGGAAGGCGACGAAAAAGTATCCCGCGGCGCTGACGATGGTTCCCACCGTCAACAAGTTCTTCGAGCCGAAGCGCGCAGACAGACGCCCGGCCCCGAGCCCGAGAATGAACATGAAGACCGAACTCGGCAACATCATCAAGCCCGACTCGCTGACCGATGCACCGAATCCATAGCCGGCGGATGTAGGGGTCTGGACGAACTGCGGGATGAATCCGAACCCGGCATACATGCCGATACCCATCATGAGCGCCACCAGGTTCGCAGCCCACACAGTGCGCATCCGCATCATCTTCATATCGATGAGCGGGTTGGCCGATCGTGCTTCGGCACCGATCCACACCACCAGGAAGATCGAAGCAGTGACGAGCAATCCGACGACCTCGGGTGAGGTCCAGCCCCACTTCGGTGCCTGGCTGACACCGAGCAGCAGAGCCACCAACCACGCTGACAGCAACAACGCGGTGACCCAGTTGACCCTGCCCGGGGCCCGGCCCTTCGACTCCGGGATGAAGACGTAGGCCGCCAGACCCGCGATGGTGGTCATGATCAGCGGAATCCAGAACAGCCAATGGTAGGTGAGCACATCGACGATCGGCCCGGCCAGCACAACTCCCAGACCTGCGCCCAGCGATGTCAGTGCCGCCACCATCCCGACGGCACCGGGCACCTTCTTCTCGGGAAACTCGTCACGGATGATCCCGAAGGCCAAGGGCAGGACGCCGCCACCGACTCCCTGGATCACACGCGCGACCACCATCACCGACAACGTCCCTGCCACGGCAGCCAGCAACGAGCCGATTCCCAACGCGGCCAGCGCGACCACGAACAACAGCTTCTTGCCGTACATGTCCCCGAGGCGACCCATGATCGGCGTGAACACCGACGCGGAGAGAAGGTAGGCGGTGAGCACCCACGTCACGTCGGTTTGTGTCGTCCCGAGGGACACCTGGATCGTCGGCAGTACCGGGATCACCAAAGACTGTAGGAGCGCAAACGCTGCCACTCCCACGGTGAGGACGGCGAACGTGACCCGATAATGCGTCCGCTTGGGTGCGATGTCCATACAACTCCTGAGCTCGAACCGGAGTGGTCACTCCGTATGCTGCTCTGAAGCTAGCACCACAAGCGGAGTCAAGACTCCGCAAAATTCACACAGTGAGATACCGCACGCGACCGCGACAATGCCGGTCCGGTCAGTCGAAAGCCGCGTTCACCTCGACCTCGGTGAGGCCGTAGTCCTCCAAGGAGTACTTGTGGACGGGTTTGCGGTCGCCCGACTTGCTCTCCTCGTCGAGTGCTCGCATCGCCGACGCCGCATCCTCGGTGAGGTCCAGTCCGAACGTGCGATAGATCGTTTCGATCGTGCCCATGGGATCGGTGCGGAAGTCGCGGAAGTCGATGTCGATGAACTGATCCGGGTTGTACTTGGACCGGGCCGCATTGAACGCGTGCAGCCCTCGCGACCACAACTCGAGTTGCGTCTTGCCGATCAGTTCACCCGTGAACACGGTTGACCATCCCTCGCCCGCATGCTCAGCGAGACTGCACATCGACGGGATGATCGTCGCGGGTGGCCGGTGGGTCTGGATGATCAACGCGTCCGGATAGACGGCCATCAATTCATCGAGCGCGAACAGATGACTGGGGTTCTTCAACACCCAGCGACGATCGGGCTGATTCAGCCCGATCAACTGGAGGTTCTTCTTGTGCCGCGTGTAGGCGTTGGTCCAGTCCTGCTTCTGCAGCCACTGGGAGTAGGTCGGCAGGTACGACAAGGATTCGTAGGAAATCGACTTCATGGTCTGGCGCAGCAACTGCCAGCACTCTTCGACGTCGGAGGCACTCATGTAGTGCAGCCCCATGAATTCCGGATTCTCAACATGGTGCTGTTCGAGTCCGGCCTGGATCTGCTGGAAGACCGGATTCGCCTCCCAGGTGTCGCGCGGAGGCCGGGGCTGCGGGAACTCGGCAAGCCACATCTCCAGACCCTGATGGCCCGGATCTGCGGTGAGCAGCCGATGCAGGGCGGTGGTGCCCGTACGGGGCAACCCGGTAACGAAGATGGGGCGTTCCACCGGCGCAGAGACATACTCGGGATTGGCTTTCCACGATGCCTCGCTGAGCAATCGGGCGACCAGCGCACCCCGAAGGAAGAAGCGGTTCATCTTGCTGCCGAGCTCGGTGAGCCCCGCATCGCGCTCGTACGACTCCAGCAGGACACCAAGAGCCTCGGTGTAGTCATCCTGACCGAAGTCGTCGAGTCCACACGCCTTCGTCGCCGACGCATGCAGATCCTCGACCGTGCCCACATTCGTTCTCGGAATGGTCATCTCGCTCCTCAGGTGTGGTACTCGCCGCAATTGACGTCCAGCGTCTGGCCGGTGATGGCGCTGGCCCAATCCGAGGCGAGGAACACCACCGCCCGAGCGATCTCATCGGGTTCGGGCAGACGTTTGAGGTCGGACTTGGAGGCGGTCTGTTCGTAGACGGCCTCCGGCGTGATGTCGTACTTCTTGGCGACCTCACCGAAATACCACTTCAGCTGGTCGTCCCAGATGTAACCGGGTAGCACGCTGTTGACACGAACGCCCTTGTCGCCCAACTCCGTGGCGAGTGTCTGCGACATGGCGAGCAGGGCCGCCTTGGCGAGTTTGTAGCTGCCGTAACGCGGCTCCGAGTGCCGCAGGACCATGGAATTGATCATCACCACAGAACCGGACACCTTGGCCAACTCGTCGGTGAAGGCCTTGGTCATGCGCAGGCCGCCCAGGACCGTGAGGTCCAGGCTCGACCGGATGTGGTCGAAGTCGGTGCGTGCCAACGACTTCATCGAAGGCAGCGAGAAGGCGTTGTTCACCAGTACGTCCACACGGCCGTACTCGGCAACCGTTGCCGCGACGAGGGAATCGACAGCCGCGTCATCGGTGATGTCGGTGGGGACCTGCAACGCGACGCCGCCGGCGGCATCGATCTCCTTGGCCACCTCGGCGAGCCGGCTCTCGGTCCGGGCCGCGAGCACCACCTTGGCGCCGGCAGCAGCGGCTTGCACGCTGATCGAACGGCCGAGACCCGGCCCCACTCCCCCGACCACGACGACCTTGCCCTCGAGCAGGCCGGTGGACACGGTGGCGGTCATCCCAGCATCCTCTGCGCGAATCCGCGCTGGCGTGCGGCTATCCGGTCACGCCAGCCTGTCTCGTCGATGGTGTTGGACTCGAAGTGCGGCAAATGGTCGGGCACGTCGGCCACGTTGACGATCGCGACGGTGGGCCCATCGGACTCGGTCAGCTCGCGGTCGACCCGCTGCCACCGGAACTGCGCGATACCCCGCTGTTTACCGGTTGTCTCGATCCAGTTGGCGATGCCCGGATTCTGCCTGCTGACCACCAGGCGGATCATCCCATCCGGATCCACCTGCGCCTGAGCAGAATTGAGGCTGGTCTGGTGATTGACGTAGTCCAGCGAGATGTACCACATACTGCCCAGCTGAAAACCCTGGTACGGCGCATCGGATTTCGGCACCGTGATCACCATCGCCTCGTCGTCGGCGAGGTCGTAGTGACCCACCGATGAGTACTGGGTGCTCAGCCCACCCGGCGTCAGACGGGGCGCGGTCAAGGTGTTCACCGGCAGGTCCAGGTAGAACCACTTCGGAAAGTTGAACCAGGTGTTGATCCGCGACAGCAACATCTTGCCGGCCACCTGATAGCGGCGGGTGATCTGCGCGAGGTCGGGCTCCACCGGCGCGCTGCCCACTGTGTCGACCCGCTCGATCCGGATCTGTCCCTTTTCCTGCATCCAGTCGCTGTACACCTCGCGCACCGCGAGCATCGACGACCCCTCGCCGAGAACGAAGTAGTTGGGTCCCGGGTCGGCCTTGGGCGGTCCGAAGCGGAGCGTGTAGGTCCCGTCCGCTTCGATCGTCAGTCGACGGTCGTCGAAGGCGTCGTCGCCACCGGGAACGTCGGTCGCGGTGTAGTCACCTTTGAGAACCTGAAAACTGAGATCTGCTGTGTTGCCGCGCTTTCCGGTGATCAGATACTCCGCGTCGGCCTGCACGTTCGCGTGGTAGTACAGCGTATCGGGATTGTCCAGCCCCATCTTCGTGTAGGGGCCCGTGGACGTGACGAAGAACGGGTGGGTCTTGCCATACGCCCATGCCATCTGCAGGCTCGCGCGGATGCTGCCGCCGAGGTAGTCGTATCCCTCGGCCAGATCCTGCTCGTTGCGGATGAAATCAGCTGAGGTGATCAGCTTCTCGGCGTCGGCGATGGCCGCGGCGAAAGGGGCGGTCACATCGTTCGTGACGGTTGTTGTCATCTCACTCCCTTGTGATGGCCGGAACTACAGCCAGGTGTCCCCGCCGGTCCAGGTGAGGAAGTTCTCGAGCTCCGCCTGGGCCGGAGTGACCCGCGGATGTTCGGTGGACAGATAACCACCACGGTAGAACAGCAAAGGCTTGTCTTGCAGCACTTCTCCCAAAGTCTGCACCCGGCCTATCGCGATGAAATGGTCGCCGCCGTCATCGACGCGCTCCAGCGTGCAATCCACCCAGGACAACGAGTGCCGGATGACGGGCAGGCCGAGAGGCGAGGGATCCCAGTCGATCCCGGCGAACTTGTCATCACCCGGTGCGCCGAATGCAGCACTGACGTCCTGTTGGTTGGTCGACAACACGTTGACGCAGAACTTTCCGCTCTGCTCGATGACCTTCCAGCTGCGGGAGGTCTTCATCGGGCAGAACAGCACGAGTGGTGGATCGAGCGACAGGGCTGCAAACGATTGGCAGGCGAACCCCACTGGGACGTCATCGGTGGTCATCGTGGTGATCACGGTGACCCCGGTGCAGAACTGACCCATGGCCGTCCGGAACTGCCGCGGGTCGAAATCATCTGAACCGCGTGGATGAGGGGACATGTCAGGCGTTCTTGAATCCGATGGAGAAGTCGTGCCCCCAGAGACTGACCGCCGTGCTCTCGCGAGCCACCCAGTCGGTGTCGTCGACTTGCCTGCCCTCGCAGCCGAATTCGACGTCGAATCCGCCGGGTGTCTTCATATAGAACGAGTACATCAGGTCGTTGACGTGGCGGCCCAGGGTGGCCGACATCGGGACCTTCTTGCGCAACGCCCGGTCGTGGGCGAGGCCCACGTCATCGGTGTTCTCCACCTCGATCATCAGGTGGACGATGCCGGTGTCGTTCGGGATCGGCAGAAACGCCAGGCTGTGGTGGCGTGGGTTGCAGCCGAAGAACCGAAGCCATGGCGGCTCGTCGCCCTGTTCCCGCCCGACCAGTTCCGGCGGGAGCCGCATCGAGTCGCGCAGACGGAAACCGAGCACATCGCGGTAGAAGTGCAGCGAGGCTGCGTCGTCGTCGGTGGTGAGCACCACGTGTCCCAAACCCTGCTCGCCAGTGACGAACTTGTGGCCATAGGGGCTCACCACCCGGCGATGTTGCAGTGCCACACCATGGAACGCCTCGAGAACGTTGCCGCTCGGGTCCTCGAAGACCACCATCTCCACGACCTGACGGTCGGCCAGTTCCTCGTCCTTGCCTTCGCGGAAGACCACGCCGGCTGCCGACAATCGATCTCGGACTTCCTGCAGTGCAGCGGCGTTGGCACATTCCCAGCCAGAGGACACCAGACGGTCGTGCTCTCCTGGCGTGATCACGAGACGTGCGGGAAAGTCGTCCATGCGCAGGTACAGGGCGCCCTCCGTGGGGCCACTGCCCTCGGGCATACCCAGCACCTTGAGACCGTAGTCACGCCAGGCCGGCATGTCGGTGGCCTCGATACGCATGTAGCCGAGTGAACGGATCGGGCCAAGGGTTTCGGTCATTGTCGATCTGCTCCTTTGCGAGATGTCGGTGGTGAACTCAGACCATCGTGTCCGCGTCTGATCGCTTGCGGGTCAGGCTTTCGGTGTCCTGACCGCTTGCGGGTCAGACCATGGTGTCACCGATGGGGATCCCGAATTCGCCGTTGCCGTAGGCGACGTAGGCCCGTTCGGCATCGTTGGCCGCGTGGACGCGGCCGGCATGTGCGTCGCGCCAGAACCGCTGGATGGGTGTGTCGTTGTCGAGGGCGTGGGCTCCGGAGTTCTCGAAGAGCCGGTCGATCGACGCGATGGCCCGGCCGGTTGCGCGGACCTGATCGCGACGGGCCTTCAACCGGAGTTCCATCGGGACTTCCTGTCCCGCAAGAAGCAGGTCGTACTCGGCCTGCAGGTTGCCCGAGAGCTGGGTCCACGCCGCGTCGATGTCACTGGCGGCCTCGGCGATGCGAACCTTGGCGAATGGGTCGTCCTTCGCCTTCTCACCGGCGTAGGCCGCGCGGACGCGCTTACCCTGGTGTTCGACGTGCGCGGCGTAGGCGCCGTAGGCCATTCCCACGATCGGCGCCGAGATGGTGCTCGGATGGATTGTGCCCCAGGGCATCTTGTAGACCGGCGCGGTGTTCTTCTCCAGGCCCGGAGCCTCGCCGGTGCTCATCGCCCGGAAGCTGAGCATCCGGTGGCTCGGTACGAACACGTCCTTGACGTCGATGGTGTTGGATCCGGTGCCCTTGAGCCCGACCACGTTCCACACGTCGCGAATGGCGTAGTCCTCGCGCGGGATCAGGAAGCTCACGAAGTCGACAGGCTTTCCGTTCTTGATCACCGGTCCGCCGAGGACAACCCAGCTCGCGTGGCCCGAACCCGAGGACCATGCCCACGAACCGTTGACCTTGTAGCCACCTTCGACCACTTCACCCATACCCATCGGGGCGTAGGACGAGGAGATACGGACTGAGGTGTCCTTGCCCCATACGTCCTCCTGCGCCTGCTGCGGGAAGAGAGCCAGGTGCCAGTTGTGGATGCCGATGATGCCCGAGACCCATCCGGTGGAGCCACACGCCGAGCCGATCCGACGCACTGCCTCGTAGAACGTCACCGGGTCGACCTGGTAGCCACCCCACTGCTCGGGCTGCATGAGCTTGAAGAATCCGATGTCCTCGAGCGACGCGATCGTCTCGTCGGGAATCTGACGCAGATCCTCTGCTTCCTGTGCCCGCTGTTCGATCTCGGGGAGCAGTGCGCTGATCTTGTCCAGTACCTGCGCGCCCTCTTGGCTGCGGTCGCTCATCGCGCGATTCCTAACTCTCGTTCCACAAAGTCTTCTCCGGCAAGATTAGAACACGTTCTCATTTATGTCGAGTACTGCAGGTTTACCTCGATTCATGCCGTTTTGATCACTTCCCTGGCGAGTGCCTGGCAAGTTTTGTAACATGTTCTAGTAAGCGGGAACGCTTAAACCACGCGGCCCGGCACATGCCGCCCCACAGCCGGCATCGATGAACTAGGGAGCAGACATGACGAGTACGGAGTCGGAGTTGGAGCAGGGGGCCCGCCTGACAGCGGTTGACACCAGCGCAGACGGTGGCGCGGTACGCGAGATCGACACCGGCACGCCGCCGACCCGATTTGCACGCGGTTGGCATTGCCTCGGCCTTCTTGCCGATTTCGATGACGGCAAGCCCCATCCGGTCACCGTGTTCGGCACCAAACTGGTCGTCTGGGTCGCCGACGGCGAACTCAAGATCCTCGACGCGTACTGCCGGCACATGGGCGGCGACCTGTCACAGGGCTCGATCAAGGACGGCAACGTCGCCTGCCCGTTCCACGACTGGCGATGGAAGGCCAATGGACGTTGCGCCGGCGTCCCCTATGCCAAACGGGCACCCAAACTGGCCAAGACCCGTTCGTGGCCGGGCATGATCCGCAACGCGCAGATCTTCGTCTACAACGACCCCGAGGGCAACCCGCCCCCCCGACGACGTGATCATCCCCGAGCTCGACGAATTGAACAGCGACCAGTGGACCGGCTGGACGTGGAACAAGATCGTCATCGAGGGTTCGAACTGTCGCGAGATCATCGACAACGTCGTCGACATGGCGCACTTCTTCTACGTGCACTACTCGTTGCCCGACTACTTCAAGAACGTTTTTCGAAGGCGAGACCGCTGCGCAGTACATGAACTCGCATGGGCGTCCGGACGTCGACATCATGACGGCTTACGGCGACACCAAACTCGAGTCCATCGCCGCCTACTACGGTCCTGCCTACATGCTCAACCCGATGGTGCAGTACTACGGCGGCTATGCGATCGAGACGATCCTGACCAACTGCCACTACCCCATCGACAACAATTCGTTTGTCCTCATGTACGGCGTCATCGCGAAGATCCCCGAGGGACTCACCGCCGACCAGGCCGACAAAATGGCGACGAAGATCACCGCCGGTATCGAGGTGGGGTTCTTGCAAGACGTCGAGATCTGGAAGCACAAGAGCCGCATCGACAATCCGCTGCTGGTGGAAGAGGACGGTCCGGTCTACCAGCTGCGCCGCTGGTACGAACAGTTCTATGTCGACGTCGCCGACGTGACCGAGGAGATGACACAGCGCTACGAATACGAGATCGACACCACCAAGGCCGTCGAGAACTGGAACATCGAGGTCCAGGAGAACATTCGACTCAAGGCGGAGCGCGAAGCCGCGAATGCCTCGACGCCCGAGACGGCTTCGGCCACATGATCGCCGCCCGGTCATGAGCATCAGTTGGTCGAAGGCTCCGGATCTCAGCAAGGATCCGGAGCGCGGCCCAGCGGTTCGGGAAGCGACGTCGAGAGACAAAGAGCACTACCTACGCGGTGGGCTGCGGGAGATCGAGTGCCGCACCTGCCACGCCCACGTGATGGTGAAGAAGTACAGCCCCCACCACACGAGTGTCCAGTGGACAGCACAGGCACGAGAGCAATGTCCTGAACTCACCCGGATCCGGGCGGAAGGGGGAAACCCCGCAATGTTGCCGACATGCCCCCGACTCTCGGCCAGCATCGATCATGGTGTGAGCGAAGGGATCATCCCCAAGGAATCACCCGATGTCGACCCGGACGGCTACTACTGACCCGGACAACTCGTAGAGACAAGAACACCACTCGCGATCGATCG